>DATAQW010000096.1:0-11869 GCA_036264445.1 Pseudacidobacterium sp. | reverse complement strand
GTGACGCCGCTCGTCTTCAAGCCCGAGCAGTTAAACCACGACTTCCACTGGCTGCTGGCGATGGGCCGGTTAAAGTCTGGCGTCACCATCAAACAGGCGCAGGCCGACATGGATAATGTCACAGCACACATCGCCGCTGCGTATCCGAAGAGCAACAAGGGATGGGGCGCATTTGTCAAGCCGCTGAAGAACGACTTCATGCCGACTGAACGCATCCAGACGCTGTGGCTGCTGCTCGGTGCGGTCGCGTTTATCCTGCTCATCGCATGCGTGAATGTAGCGAACCTTCTGCTGGCCAAGAGCATGACGCGCCAGAAGGAGATGGCTGTTCGCAGCTCGCTCGGAGCGACGCCACGCGTGATCTTCGCGCAGCTTTTGACCGAGAGCCTGCTGCTGGCATTGTGCGGGGGCTCTCTTGGCGTCGGTGTAGGTTACGCCATGCTCCGCGGCCTGATTGCCGTTATGCCCGAGGGCACGCTGCCCAATGAAGCGAATCTGCACCTGAATGTTCCCATCCTGCTCTTCACCCTCGCGGCCACTACGATTGCGGGAGCTCTCTTCGGCTGCATCCCTGCCTGGTATGCCTCGCGTGTCGATCCCGCGGAAACGCTCAAGGAAGGCGGACGCACGGGCACGAGCATGGGCCGCCACCGGCTGCGCAGAATTCTGGTCGTTGGAGAATTCACGCTGGCGCTGGCCTTACTTGCCGGCGCGGGATTAGCCATCCACAGCTTCATGAATCTGCAGCGTGTCGATCTGGGAGTACAGACTGACCACGTTCTCAATTTTTCTCTTAATGTGCCCGACTCTCGATCCAAAGACCCCGCGCTCATCGTCACCTATTACCGTCAGATTCTGGCCAAAATTCAGGCCGTTCCCGGGGTGACGTCGGCGACGGTCGGAACCGCGACGCCGCTCTTCGGCTTAGGCTTTGGAATGCCCTTCGTGATGGAAGACAAGCAGAATTACGCTGATCCTTCGCAACGCCCAAACACCGGCTTCGGCATGGTTACGCCGGATTATCTGAAAACCTACGGCATCCGCCTGGTGAAGGGGCGCATGCTCAATGACCAGGACACGGCCAACAGCGTGAAGGTCGCTATCGTGAATGAGGAATTCGTCAGGAAATACCTCAATGGCGCAGATCCGCTCAAGAAGCGCGTGCTGGTGGAGCAGCTGATTCCCGGAGTAACCAAACTTGGCCCTCCCATTGCGTGGCAGATTGTCGGTGTCTTTCATAACGTGCGCAACGGCGATTTCCGCGAGGATTATCCCGAGATGGAAATACCTTTCTGGCAAATTCCGTGGCCGAGCGCGAGCATCGGCGTGCGCACCGCCGGCGAACCCACAGCTATGTTGCGAAGTATCGCAGCGGCCATCCATTCCGTCGACCCGCAGATTGCTCTTGCCGAGCCGCGCACGATGGAAGGCATCCGCAGCCTGCTGATGGCCGATGACCGCTTCACGCTGATTCTGTTTGCCTGCTTTGCCGCCGTCGCTCTGCTGCTTGCCGCGCTCGGCATTTATGGCGTGATGGCCTTCTCGGTAGCGCAGCGGTCCCATGAGATTGCGCTGAGGATGGCGCTGGGATCGACACGCAATGGCGTTGTGGCTTTGATTCTGAAGGAAGGAGTCATACTTGCCTGCACTGGATTGGGCCTAGGGCTTGTTGGCGCATATTTTGTCGGGCGCGCCATGCGTTCCACGCTCTACGGTGTGAGCGCGATGGACTTCTCTGCCTTTGGAGTTGTGGGGCTGGTTCTGCTCGTTGCGGCGTTGTTGGCCTGCTATCTGCCTGCACGTCGAGCGGCCTCCGTTGAGCCGATGCAGTTGCTGCGAACGGAATGATTGCATTTTCCCCTGAATCCAATAACATTGGACGCAGTCAGTTTGCTGCAAATCAGGGGGAAGTCTCGTGAATATTCTTCTTCTCTCGATGCCGGATTCGTTCGAGCACATGCCGCCCGTGGCCATTCGCATGCCCAACGGGGCGCTGACTTCGCTTGCAGGCAATGTAGACCCGCACCATCATGTCGCGGTCGCCGATCTGATTCTTTGCCAAGACAGCGTGCGCAAGACTGTTACGAGGCTCGTCGAAGAGCACCAGCCTGACGTCGTCGGCATGTCGATTATGACCTTTCAGCGGCGCACTGCGGGCCGTATTGCCGAGCTGGTCCGCAAGCTGAAGCCGGACGCGAAAATCGTCGTTGGTGGCTATGATCCCAGTCTTGCCTTCGAAGAGTACGCCAATATGCCGGTCGACTTCATTGTTCGTGGCGAAGGCGAGGTCACTTTTCGCGAGCTTCTTCGGGCTCTTGAAACACGCTCGGCGCTGCATTTTATTGCCGGTCTTTCGCATCGAGAAGGCGAGCGCTGGGTGCATAATCCTGCACGCGCGGTGCATCGCCTGGAGGACGAAGAAATTCGCCTGCCGAAGCGCGATGCCCGCGTTTTGAAGGGCTATACGCTGATGGGCCGCAAAGTGGATGTCATCGAAACATCGCGAGGATGCACCTTCGATTGCAGCTTCTGCTCCATCATCGAGATGCGCGGGCGCAACTTCCATACGTATTCATTTGACCGCGTATTGGCTGACATTCGCGACGCCTGCGACCACGGTGCGGAGACCATCTTTCTCGTCGACGACAACATTACCCTCGACGTGCGGCGCTTTGAAGCGCTGTGCCAGGCCATCATCGATGCCGGACTGAACAAGATCGACTACTTCATCCAGGGTATGACGTCGGCTATCGCCAACCATGGAGCGACACTAGCCCCGCTCATGCACAAGGCCGGGTTCCGCTATGTCTTTCTCGGCATTGAAAACATTCTTGAGAGCGATCTCACCTTTCTTAATGCGTCTTCCAAAAATACAGCGCGTGATCAGGGGAAGAAGACCGGCAATGCCACACTCAAAGCCATTGATTACCTGCACCGCAACCAGATGCTGGTTGTAGGCGGTCTGATTGTGGGCAGTCCCGATGACACCGTGGAGTCAATCGAGGCCAATCTTGCCTTTGCCCGCAAGTATGTCGATTGGCCCTACATCCAGCACCCTACGCCCTATCCGCGCACGCCGATGACCCGCGAATTCCGCGAGCAGGGCCTCATCACCAATGGTCATCTTGAGGAATACGATGGCACTACGGCTGTGGTGCGCACAAAGCATCTCTCATCCGACGATGTGGAGTATCTGCGCTGGAAAGCGGAGCGCGGCATCAAGACCCGTCACGTCGTGCCCGTCTTTCTGCATGATCCGTGGTTTGTGATCACGCATGCACGGAAAATGATGAAGCACACGTATCGCGGCAGTACGTGGAGGACTATGCTTGGGCTCGAAGAGGACCGCAAGGCATTTGCCCGCTATAAAGAGCTGCGCCGCCGGGAACGGGAATATCTGTGAGGCATATTAGCGCCAGGAGCGGTCCCAGACCATCGCGTCGAAGGCATGTTTTTCGGTAAAGCCGATTTTGCGGTAAAGTTCTACGGCGTTTGCATTTTCTTCGGTGACGGTCAGAGTGAGGCCGCTGAATTTTCTTTCATGCAGATTTTCGGCGCATGATTCTATGAGTTGCAGGCCAAGTTGCTTTCCGCGCAGCGCCTTCGCTATGCAGACCTGCGTGATATGCCCCACATCCTCGCGCACTCGCGAGCACAAAAGTACTCCGGCGAGTGAGCCGTCCTGTGTGCGGGAAATGGTTCGCGAGGACAGCGGGTCGAACAATCCGCATCCCGGAAAGCGAATGATGTTGTGGAGAAAGCGCAAGGAGCCGCTGACCGAGCGGTACTGATCGTTGATGTAGCTGTCCAGATGGCCCTCGTAGGCTTCAGCGATCAGGTATCCCGCCGGGTGATAATCGTTTTCGCGCCAGGGGTAAAGTGCCAGGCCTTCAGGCAGCGCTGGTAGCGATGAAGCCCGGAAGCCGATCAGATCAAGCTCCATAAACAGGCGCCGGAAAGTGCGGAAGCCCGCCTGCCCAAAGATTTCGGCATGATGCCCGTGCGGATGCAGCAGCAGCTGGCATTCAATGCGGTCGATGCCGGGTGAGTGCTGCAGCAACTCGATCAGATGCCGCAGCAGTTCGCCTTCTACTCCGACAGAAGTGTCAGGAAGTGAGAAGACATCGCCAATAATCGCTTTGTGTTCTTCGTAGACACAGAAAGCATATCCGGCGATGCGGCCATTCTCAACGGCGACGAATCCCGGCAGCACGCGTGAGTCGAGATATTGCAGCAAAAGGTCGGCTGAGGAGCGGTAGTCCCAGCGCAGGCGCTCGCTCCAGACGCGGCTCTCCTCTTCGAGCACAGGCCGCAGACTGCTGGCCGAAAAGTGTCGCAGATCAAGGATCTCAAGCTGCAGGGCGGAACTCACGTTGCATCACCTGCTCGCCATATCGGCGAAATAAAGCTGCTGATTGAGATGATTCGATTGATGAAGGAAATCGCATCTCAGAGGCTAAAGCCCACTGAATCATTTCACTTCAATTTCTTAGGTTATGGATCACCCATGATGCGAATGGCACACAAAATAGGTCTCTATAACCCGCTTCAATCCTCTATTGCTGTGCAGCTACAGCATAGATAACCAGGTTCTGAGCAGGATACACGAAGAGTGGTTCATATCTCCTGCCAGTAAGTTTTTGACGCAGTTCGTCGATATAGGACGCACGAACCACCAGAATATGTTGTTCCGGTGGAATGCCGTCCAGTTCATAATTGACGGTTTTCTTGTTTCGATAGAAGGAGATGCCGTACTCCACATCGCGGCGGACCCTGTAGACGGCAACAGTGCCATCTGGCGGAACAACCTGGTCCAGCATTTTGGTCAGCGTGCGGGCAGAGTACGTCAGATCAATAAGCTGGATGTTGCCTTTCGTCGACTTGACTTGTGCAAAGCCGAAGAACGGGCCGACCCCGTAAAGGAACAACAGGAGGATCACCATGGGAATCATGGTGGCGATGCGCAGACGCTTCAAACCGAAACGGGCTGTAGTGATCAGGATGAAAATGGCCGCGGCGAATCCGGTTGTGCCGGCGGCGATCATTGCGTTAGCCGGTGGCATTTCAAAGCGCTGGATCAGGCGCGGCATCAGCAGCACCAGCATGGTGAGGCATCCCGCGAAAAGGCCATGCAGGATCAGCAGCCAGGGCTTGAGACCCTTTTCACGCATGCGGTTGAGGTAGTCGCCGCAGAGAATTGTAAGTGGCGGGACGGAGGGAAGAATGTATCCGGGCAGTTTTGATTCCGAAAATGAGAAGAAGACGATAGGAATCACTGCCCAAAGCACTAGAAATTCAGGGAAGGCGTCGCCTGTGCGCTGGTGTCCCATATAGTGGAACTTTGCGCGTCTGGCACGCCATTCTGCGATCGAACCCTGTACTGCATTGGTCAATGCGGCAATGGCGAGTACGGTCCAGGGCAGCAGGCTCAGGAGGATAACGGGAATGTAATACCAGAAGTGCTGCTCGTGCTCGAAACGGTTGGTGGCGAAGCGTTCGATGTTGTGTTCCAAGAAGAAGACGCGCAGGAAATTCGGGTTGCGCCTCTGCACGGCGATGAACCACGGCAGTACCATAGCCAAATACAGCCCGATTCCCGGCCACCAGATGCTTCTTCGCAGGAGGGACCATTCTTTTCGGAGAGCGGCAAAGGCGGTGATGATCACCAGCGCGAGAAAGGGAGCTACAGGGCCTTTAGCGAGCGTCGCTGCGCCGACAAAAAAATACAGGTCAAAGAGCCAGAATTTGCTGTCAGTCTCATACCAGGCGTACCACCCGAGCATTCCGATACAGAAAGGTGCTGCCAGCTGCATGTCGGTTGAGGCGCCACGTGCAAAACTGAGGATTCCCACACAGGATGCGGTCAGCAACGCTGCGTCAAGCTGTCCTCCGGGCCGGAAACGGCGCATGTGCAGGAAGATCAGGATAACCAATACGAATGCGAAGCTGGCTGAAGGCAGGCGCGCTGCCCAGTCATGCACGCCGAATTCGCGGAAAGCGAACATCGCCCGCCAGTAATAGAGCGCGGGCTTTTCCAGCCACGGCGTGCCATAGAGAATTGGCGTTACGTAGTCGTGGCGCTGAAGCATCTCGCGCGCCACTTGGGCATAGCGTGGTTCGTCCGCGCCGACGAGGCCGATGCCGTCTCCGCCAAAGATCGGGACCAGCCCGTAAAAGAGAAAAAATGCAGTAAACAGAAAAAGGGTCAGAAATTCCATCATCGATCCCAGAAACGGGAAGCGTGTCAGGAGACTGGTGGGCGCGGTGCGCAGCGCCTTGATACTTTTCGGGATGGGCACGGTCGTTTTAATGGAAATACGGACTAAGGCTATCAGATTCGATTATGCGACTTCATGAACGAGCCGCCCAAGGCTTTGTCGGACAATAGCGAGAATCATCTCGGCAGCGTCCGGCAGCGGCCCGTCAAGTGTACAACCGCTAGCGTGCTTGTGGCCGCCGCCGCCGAGGCTCTCGGCGACGTGGGCCACGTCGATACTGCCTTTGCTGCGCAGCGAAAGCCGAACGCGGTGGGTACTCAATTCACGCAGAAATATGGCGACATCCACTCCTGCAATGGCAATGGCGTAATTTGCCAGCCCTTCGCAGTCTTCTTCCGCGGCATTGGTGCGGAGCATGTCGTCGTAAGTCACCCACATCCAGGCGATACGGCCTTCACGCCGCAGATTTGAAAGAGCCGCGCCCATGAGAAGCATTTTCGACATGGGGTGCGAGAAGTAAACGTCTTTCGCGATCGCCGCCGAACGCGCTCCGTGACGGACCAGCTCGGCAGCCAGCTCAAAAGTATGCGCGTCAGTGCCGTCATAGCAGAACTGGCCAGTGTCGGTGAGTACGGCAGTGTAAAGGCAGGTTGCCATCTCCGGAGTGATGCGGACTCCTGCCAGCATCGCCAATTCATAGACCATCTCGGCCACAGCGCAGGCTTCTGTGTCGATCCAGTTGATGTTAGCGAAATGCTTTCCGCTCACATGATGGTCGATATTGATAAGGAACCGGCCTTCCAGCCCATGTAGTCTTGTGCGCTCCACACCGTCGCACTCCAGCAGAACGACGGCATCGTACTCGCCTTCGACGCGCGATACCTGCCGGATGCCAGAAGAACAGGGCAGCGAACGATAGATGAGCGGAACGCGGTCGCTGGAAACCATGTCGAACTGTTTGCCAAGTTGCTCGAGTATCATGGCGAAAGCAAGCATAGAGCCCACAGCATCACCATCGGGACGCGCGTGTGCCGTGATCAGAAACCTCTGACCACGCTCGATTACGTTCAATACCGTTTGAATATTATGCCGTTCTCCCATGACCCTATGCGTCTGGATGCCCCATCCTTATCGCCTGGTCCCGGAACGCGCAGTGTTCGCGTTCTGGAATGCGATGAGGTGGGAGATCACTACTCTCGCCCAGCTTTCGTTTTCTTCTTAACCCTCCCTAGTAATTCGTCAATCCGCGCCTTCATCTTCTCGGAGCGATCGATGTGGAAGACCAGATCTGGGACGTGACGCACGCCCATGCGATCCAGCAACTCGTGCCGGATATATCCGCGCGCGGCCATCAGGCCTGCGAGCGTCTGGTCCTCTTCCTGCGGTCCTCCATCGACGGCGACATATATCTGCGCTGACTTGCCGCCTGGATTGAGCAGCACCTGGCTGACATAGGCAAAACTGATTCGCGGATCAGATAATTCGCCCTCAATCATCGCTCCTATTTCTTCACGCAGCGTTTCCGCCACGCGGTCCTGGTGGTACTTGCGTGCCCGTTGCTCCGGCATCTCCAACTTCCTTTGGTTAAACGATTGAGAATATCAGACCAGACGGGGTGTTTTCGCGCAAAAATGTGCGGATGATGAAAAAGATATGCTTTCACGTTGAAAACGCTGACTGAAAGAAAAGCTTATATTGCGTACTGTCGATGGAAAATACCCACCTGGCGCAAATCTTCTGCGCTGCTGCACAAAGGCTTGTACAACGTAGGAATGTTCAGGCGTTGGAGACAAATGTTTGTCTTTATGGCTTTAAGCGCAGCGTGGTGCCAGGCGCAGCAAGCTCCAGCGGTTTTTAATGCCCAACGTATCAAGCTGGGCACTTTTACCTATCGCGACCTCGAACATAGAAATGAGGTTGGCCGTGGAATCATTACCATCAAAACCGCGGCTGCAGGAAAGTATGTTTTTAGGGCGAAGGCCACATTTGCCGCAGACTTCCAAGGATTCCACAGCCAGCAATGGGAAACCGTTGCTACAACAGCGCTTGAGCCTGTTTCAGCGAAACTTGCTTTTGTCCGTGATTCGGAAATCTCTTCTGTTTTCGATCTCGAATACAATTCTGGTTCGGTAACTGGATTTGTCATCAGACATAAAGAAAAACAGCTCGTCAGTGCCACGGTGCCAACGGATATTGTCGATCAAAGAATCGATTGGGCGGCGATTCTTTCGAGCAATCTGGAGCCAGGGCGGAAGTTCGAGTTCAGTGTCTATGATCCCGGCACAGGAATAAGCAGGGTAGCTGTGCAAGTCGACCAGCTTGAAGAAATACGTGTTCCTGCCGGATCCTTTCGTGCATACAGAGTTCTTTATCAGATTGAAAAAGCAGGAACAACAGAGCACTATCAGATACTTGTAAGCCAGGATTCTCCGCATATGATGCTGCGTGAAGAATTTCCTAATGGAATCATCAGCGAACTTGTCCATATGGACAGTAAATAGCCTCACTCTTCCAGAAAATTCCACCACGCGTCCTCTACCTGCGCGCCGAGGTCATTAGCAATGCGCACAGCCGCATCTTCCACTTGTTTCATCTGTCCCGCCAGGTAGTCGCGCGAATTGGAAATGGCGGCGATACCAATGGTTGCGGATTGCCACGTTACCGCCTTATCCAGCTCTGACACGGAAATGTTGAAGCCGTTCTGCAGCTTTTCTTTCAGGCTGCGCACAACTTGCCGCCGGTCTTTGAGCGACTGCGCGTGCTCAATCCGTATTTCGAGAGTGAGGGCCGCGACCGGCATACGCATACCTTAGCAGGTTGCGTCCTGTGCCTTGCAGGAAACGGCCCGTCGCGGAATCTCCACATACCGGCAAAAACTGAGTGGCATTTTTTGTGGTTCCGTTAGGCTTGCTAGCCATACAGGAGAATTCCGGGCGAATGATTCGTTTCCTTGGTCAGCTGTCAACAATTGCCGCGATGGTATTTGTTTCTTGTATGGTTCATGCAGTCACTATTGAGACCCCTGGCTGTGCAAACCTGACACCAAAACAATGTCTAAGCCTCGCGCTTGATGCCATGGGCGGACAGCAGAAGCTCGAAGCGATTCAAAGCATTCAGCTTGATATTGTCTCCCATACTGCGCTGGTGGAGCAGTCGTACAGGCAGGCGCCGTTCATTACTTCCTACGAGCGCGATAAGACCACCATTGACATTGCCGGAAAGCGTATGCGCACCGAAGCGCATCTTATCTGGCCTGAAGCCGACCCTCATCAAGCAGAAGTGGATGCAACGCTTATTGCTACGCCGTCCGGCGGCGTCTACCACAGCGCCCAAGGCGATTCACCCTGCCAGCTTTCCGATATTGACAACGCGCGCGAGACATTGGCACTTGGTCCGGTAAGAGCATTGCTGACGGCGCTTCAAGCATCCGACCTGCGCTTTGAGACGCCACAGACGCTGCGCTCCACCGCGCACACGGTTATTGCCTTTACCTGGAATAAAGTTCCGGTGCGTCTTTTGATCAACCCCTTCAACCATCTTCCTGATGCGGTTGAAACTACGGAGCAGTTCCACGACTTCTGGTATCACTGGGGCGACGTTCAGCAGCGCACTTACTGGGACAACTGGCACGATACGCAGGGCATCGTCTATCCCACAAATGAAGTTGTGGAGCGCAACGGAGCCATCTGGAATTCACACCAGGCGCTCGACGTCCAATTCAATGTACCCGTGGACGAGAAAAACTTTGCCATGGACGCAAAGGCCGTCCAGCAAAGCGCTGTGCAGAAGGGATGGGAGCGCCCATTCCGCGCAGCCAACAGCGTGCAGCTGGCCTCCGGCATAGACCTTTATCTCGGTTCCTGGAATGCAACCATTATTCATGAGCCGGATGGCGTCATCATTTTGGAATCTCCAATCTCCGGCACTTTTGTGCAAGGCATTTTCGACGAGGCAAAGAAGAAGTACCCTGGCGACAAAATCACGGCTGTCCTGTCCACGTCGGATTCATGGCCGCATATCGGCGGTGTTCGTTTCGATGTGTCACAGGGGCTGCCTGTTTACATTCTCGACCTGAACCAGCCTCTGTTAGATCGCATGATGGCCGCGCCGCACACGATTACGCCCGATGCGCTGCAGTTATCTCCGAAAAAACCTGACTGGAAGATTGTTTCCGGCAAAGTGGAAATCGGCTCAGGACCGAACCGCATGGAACTTTATCCGCTGCGCGGCGCATCGACGGAGCGGCAATACATGGTCTATTTTCCGGAACATCATCTGCTCTATGCCAGCGACACACTGGTCCTCAATCAGGACCATACGCTTTATGACCCGCAACTCATGCATGAAGTTGAGCAGGCGGTCGAGCGTGAACATCTTTCGGTCGAGAAGGTGTACGCCATGCACGAAGGGCCGACGGCGTGGAGTGACGTGCTCGCACTTCTGACGAAGTCAGGATGAGTCTGTAAGTGCTTTGCCCCTTGCGGCAGATGGCTTCGCACGATTCAAGCCTCCTGCCATTTTATGCCGAGGGGACAAGCAGAAGGCCGATCCCGGCCGTCAGCGTAACCGCGATGAGAAGCACCGCGCCCAGGTACAAGAGCCAGCGCAATGTATGCAGATGCGCCATCCCGAAAAAGCCGCCAGAAACCAGTAACGGCGCACTGAATATGGCGATGCGGACCGGCCAGACTAAATTGTCCGGGATCTTTGCGTAATCCATTGCGACTTGAAGAAAGAGCGCCAGCAGAGTCAGAACACCGGCATGTGCATGTCCTGCGCGGTAGAGCGTAGTCTGCTGCTCAGAAAGCTTTGGCGACGGCGCTCCATAGGCTCCGCCGGTAATGACTCCCAGAATGGTCAGTCCGCCGTAGACGATGGTCGGAATAAGAATCAGGCTAAGCCCGCACATGAAGCAGGTATCGTGAGACATTCACCCTCCTTGACAGCGAGTTCATCCTAGCGTGGATTGCCGATGGCTGTCTTGAATTGGCAGACGATTTGTAGAGGGTGCTTAGTTGATTCTCAAAAGAACATCGCCACCTGCTCCTTGCGCGGAGGCTTTGTAAACGCACTCACAATGACGAGGCAAAGCACGGCTGCGATGAGTGCAGGAAAGATCGCATCGCGGTCGGCGAGCATTGCGGGCAAATGATGATGGACAAATCCCGTGTCCCAGAAAACAGTAATGAAAGTGCCGGCGAAGATTGCGCTCACAGCTCCGGCAGCAGTTACGCGCTTTGAATAGAACGCCGCCAGAATCACCGGCGTCAACGCCGCTGAATAGACCGTGTAAGCGTAGAGCGTTTTCTTCAATACGGAACCAGTGTGCAGCGCCTGGTAGAGCGCCCATATTCCCAGCAAGACCACCATGAGGCGCGAGACGATCAGGATGCGCTTGTTGGAGGCTTCCGGCGCAATATAGCGCACGAAAATGTCGTTCACGAGGTTCGTTGCCGGAGAAAAGAGATAGTTATTCGCTGTCGAAATGATTTTCGCGAAAATTGCGCCCATCAGCAGAGCACCCAGCACGCTGGGCAAGCTGTGCAGCGCCGTGAACGCAAGTATTTCGCGTGGGAATGGCGATGCTCCCCTGCGCATTGCCATCACGTGCCCGAGCATCGCCAGCAATACGATAATTGTTTCCAGAATGA
>DATAQW010000055.1:0-10301 GCA_036264445.1 Pseudacidobacterium sp. | reverse complement strand
CGAAGGCGGACGAAGTGCAACGGCCTCTGTAGACAAGCAGAGACTGCGCAGCGCGTTTGTGATTGGGGAAGTGGCGATGGCCTTTGTTCTGCTTTCCGGCACTGGATTGTTTCTTACAAGTCTGCGGCAGCTGCAACAGGTGAATCCCGGATTCAACCCGCACGGTCTGCTTACCGGGACTGTGGCCTACTCGGGGGAAGGATACAAAAACAACCAACAGCGGCAGGAGAGTTTCGTGACAGCTGTTCTTAACAACCTGAAAGGTGTATCCGGGGTGAAGGCTGTTGCAGCCACGACCTCATTGCCATTCAGCGATAAGAAGAGCGGGGCGAGTTCTTTCGCGATTGAAGGCCGCCCGTTGGGACCGAATGACCCCGGGCCGCACAGTGACCTCGGATTTGCAACTGCCGATTATCTGAAAGTAATGCAGATTCCCCTGATCGCCGGTCGGTGGATCAGCGAAGAAGACCGTCCCAACACGCAGCCCGTCGTGGTGATCGATCACAGGCTCGCGCACAAGTATTGGCCAAATGAGAACCCGATCGGCCAGCATTTAAGCTTAAGTTTCAGAGACAACGGCGACTGGGCGGAAGTGGTAGGAGTTGTGGCCGATGTCCGCGCGGATTCACTCGAAGAGGACACAAGCGACGGCATGCGCTATTACCCCTATTCGCAGGCGCCAAATGGAATAGCTAGTTTTGTGGCGCGCACGGACAGCGATCCGGTTCAACTGACGAATGCACTGAAGCAGGCGATTGCTGCGGCAGATCCCACGCAAACGGTTTTCGATATCAGTTCGATTGAAGCCAGCGTGGATGCTTCGCTGGCGTCCCGGAAGCTGATTGTCTGGCTGCTGACAGCCTTTGCCGGACTGGCGTTGTTGTTGGCCTTGATCGGGATTTATGGCTTGATCAGCTATGTCACCGTGCAGCGCACAAATGAGATCGGTATCCGCATGGCGCTGGGTGCACAGCGGAGCAATGTTGTCGGCCTGATTATGAAAAGCGCTCTGACGTGGGTGGTGGCTGGTCTTGTTATTGGCGTCAGCCTGTCCTTCGCGGTTACATCTGTGTTGAAACATGCCTTTGCAGAATTTGGCGGAGGAGTGGTTTCATCACTAGCCGTATCCATGGCGGCTCTGCTCATTGTGGGCGCGCTTGCTGGATTGCTTCCGGCACGCAAGGCGGCTTCGATTGATCCGGCACAGACGCTTAGGAGTGAGTAAGACGCAGCGCAAAGAAGTCCTTCGTGGAAGGTGCAATCGCCGAATGCTATGATTTGCTGAAACTCGCAGAGCAAATGGTTTGTACCCAACGTAAGGAGAAACATGCAGGCAATTCTGGAAGACATCCGCTATGCATTGCGGCAGTTTCGTAAGGCCCCTGGGTTTACGGCAACAGCGATTTTGACGCTGGCGCTGGGTATTGGCGCGACGACGGCGATTTTTACGCTGATTCATGCAGTGTTGCTGAAATCATTGCCTGTAGTGAATCCTGAGGAACTTGTCCGTCTTGGCGACCATGAGGATTGCTGCATCAATGGCGGTTTGCGGGAAAACTGGTCAATTTTCGCTACCGAACAATACAAACTGTTCCGCGACAACAATCCTGAATTTCAGCAGATGGCGGCGTTTCAGGCTGGTCGCGACCAGATCAGCGTACGCAGGCAGGGAAGCGACCATCCTGCAGAAAGCTTTATCAGCGAATTCGTTTCCGGCAATGCTTTTGAGACGCTGGGCATCCAGGCCTATGCGGGACGCGCGTTGCTTCCATCGGATGATCAAAAGGGCGCACCACCCGTAGCGGTGTTGAGCTATCGCACATGGCAGCAGAAGTTCGGGCAGGACCCATCGATAGTGGGCTCCAGTTTCATTATCAATGGCTTCCCTTACACGGTCGTTGGCGTCGCGCCTCCAGGTTTCTATGGTGAGCGGCTAACGGCCGATCCGGCGTCTTTCTGGATTCCTCTGTCAAGCGAGCCGCAGATTGACGGCGTTATGGCTGTGTATGACCGTACCGATCTGTATTGGCTGAATATCATTGGACGGGTAAAGCCGGGAACCAATACAAAACCTATCGAAGCGCGCATGCAGGTGCAGTTGCGGCAGTGGCTGTCGAGTCCAGCCAGCAAGGTCGAGCAACGCGATCAGTCGCTCATTCCCAAACAGACATTGCACCTTGCTCCAGGCGGCGGTGGCGTGCAGAGCCTACGCGACGAATATAAGGACGGACTACATCTGCTGATGTGGATCTCGTCGTTTGTATTGCTGATTGCGTGCGCGAACCTTGCCAACCTGATGCTGGTGCGTTCGGCAACACGGAGGCAACAGACTTCCATTCGCTCCGCTCTCGGCGCTCCACGGGCAAGGCTGATGCGGCAGGCGTTGACGGAAAGCATTGTGCTGGCGGTCATAGGTGGGATTGCCGGCCTCGCAGTTGCATACGCCGGAACAAAACTGATTCTGCATCTGGCATTTCAAAAGAGCTACATTCCGATTCAATCCACACCTTCTCTGCCTGTACTCGGTTTTGCATTTGCCGTATCGCTGCTCACAGGCGTGCTGTTCGGAGTTGCTCCTGCATGGATGATGGCGCACTCCAATCCTATCGATGCGTTGCGCGGATCAAACCGCACGACGGCACAGGGAAGTTCATTCGCACAGAAATCGCTTGTTGTATTGCAGGCAGCCATTTCGCTGGTACTGCTATGTGCTGCAGGCCTGCTGACACAGAGCCTCCGCAATATGCAAAACCAGAAGTTTGGTTTCGATACAAGGAACCGTTACGTTCTGCACATTGATCCGCAGATGGCAGGATACAAGCCCGAGCAGATGGACGCCTTCTATCGCCAGTTGCATGACATGCTGGCGTCAATACCGGGCGTGAAGAGTGTTGCCTATTCTTTGTATAGCCCTATGGAAGGCGATAACTGGGGCACAGGCGTGTATTTCGAAGGCCAGGCGCCGCCTCCTCCCGGAAGCCATGAGAACAACGCGTCATGGATACGCGCCAGCTCAGACTATTTCGACACAGTTGGCACAAAGGTCATTCAAGGCCGCTCCATTCGCGATGGTGACATTTCTGCCTCGCAGCCCATTGCATTGGTAAACAAAACATTTGCGAAGACGTTTTTTAAAGATGGGAATGCCATCGGCAAGCATTTTGGCATCGACATAAAGCAATCCGGAACATACGAAATTGTGGGCGTGACGGAAGATACCCAGTATTGGGACCCTACGGAGAAAATCCGGCCCATGTTCTTCCTGGCGGCGCACCAGTGGGTGAATTATGACGATCAGGACCTGCACATGTTTGATCAGGTCTCTCACACCAAGATGGATGCTGTAGAGCTGCGAACGTCTGGTTTTGTGCCTGGGCTTGAGCCGCAGGTAAGACGGGCGATCGCGCAGGTAAATCCAAACCTGACTGTTATTGATTTCCGGACATTTGCTGAACAGGTGCAAAACAATTTCAACCAGCAATCGATGATTGCGCAATTGACATCGCTCTTTGGCCTGTTGGCTTTGGTACTCGCCTCGATTGGCCTTTACGGCGTGACGGCCTATTCAGTCGAGCGACGCACCAGCGAGATTGGCATCCGCATGGCGCTTGGCGCAGACCGCACGGCTGTTTTGAAGCTGGTGCTTGCTGGAGCATTTCTCCAGGTGGCGATTGGTTTGGCTATCGGCATTCCTGCAACGATCTTCGGCGGGCGTGCCATGGCGAACCAGCTCTTCGGCATCAAGCCTTATGATCCGGTTGTGTTGTTGGTTACTACAATTGTGTTGCTTGCGGCTGCGTTTGTTGCAGCGGTATTGCCAGCCCGGCGCGCGGCGAACACTGAGCCCATGCAGGCGCTGCGGACCGAGTAGGACCGGCCGTCCAGGCATATGCGCTTACGCGCCATAGGCCTGAGGTTACTTCTCTTTGTTCCGCTGGTCCCGTGCTCTCACCTTGAACCAGATGGGGGAGCCTTCAAAGCTGAAAGCCTTGCGAATCTGGTTTTCGAGGAAACGCTCAAAAGAGAAGTGCAGTTTTACGTCCCGATTAGTGAACAGAATAAAAGTCGGCGGAGCGACCGCAGCCTGCGTCATGTAGAAGATGCGCATCTTCTTTGAGAGCGGAACTCCTGCGCGCTCGAAATCAACACGTTCCAGAAACTTGTTCATCTGGCTGGTGGAGATGCGCTTGCGCCGTTCTTTTGCTACGCGAATAACAGCATCCAGTACGCGTGGAATATTCGTTCCTTCCGCAGCGGAAATGAAGATGACGGGCGCGTAAGACAGATACTTGAGAACATCGCGCACTTGCTGTTCGAAAACCTGCCGATCTGCTGGAGGCTTGCCGTCGGTTCGCTGGGTTGTCACTAAATCCCACTTATTCACAACGATGACGACAGAGCGGCCGCTTTCGTGCGCGTAGCCGCCGATGGTTGCATCTGATGCAGTCACGCCTTCTGTTGCGTCAATCACCAGCAGCGCCACATCCGCAGCTTCAAGATGCTTTCGCGCCATGACGACAGACAGCTTTTCAGCCATCAAATGCGTTTTGCCTTTGCGCCGGATGCCGGCTGTATCAACAATGCGCAGTTGCTGGCCTGCATGCTCGATGACTTCATCAACAGCATCGCGCGTCGTTCCGGCAATGGGCGTGACGATGGCGCGGGATGATCCGGTAAGCGCGTTAAGCAGTGTTGATTTGCCTACGTTCGGACGGCCGATGATCGCAACGCGCGTTTCCGCCTGTTCAAACTCGCCGTGCGTGCGATGCAGCGTTTCCTTGTCGTGGTCCTCTTCTTCAGGAGCTTCAACCTCTGGTTTATTTTCTTCGGGAAACGTCAGCACTGCGAAGACCGGATCGAGCAGATCGCCGATGTTGTGTCCGTGTTCAGCGGAGATGGGAACCAGGTTCTTAATTCCCAGCCGGCGGAAATTTTCTGCCGATGCATCAAGGGCCTCTACATCAATTTTGTTGACTGCAAGAAAGAGTGGCTTGCCCGTTTTAATCAGAAGGCGTGCCAAGTCGATGTCTGGAGAAGCAAGCTCTGTGCGGCCATCGACGACCATAACAATTGCCTGAGATTCTTCAAGTGCTACGCGGGCCTGGCGGAAGATTTCCGCCGGAATCAATGCTTCGTCATCGGGGATGATTCCACCGGTATCAACAACTCGCGCCACGCGGCCTTCCCACTCAACCTCGCCATAGATTCGGTCGCGTGTGATGCCTGGTTCATCTCCGACAATCGAGCGACGTGATCCGGTAAGGCGATTGAAGAGCGTCGATTTGCCCACGTTCGGGCGGCCTACGATGACGAAGAGCGGCGCTTCACGCTCGTTATTACGTGGCTTTGCCGCACGATTTGATTTTGCAGATTTGTTCAATACAGGTTCGCCGATCTTCAGGCACTGGCCACCTGAAAAATTAAGGCGCGTCTGGAAACGCGCCATTTCGATTTTACAGAGTTTCTAAGCCTGTATGCTCCAGTAAGATAGCTAGTTATCAGTATTGGCTCAGATGCCTGACGGTAAGAAGAAATCCTTAGTATGCTATAGGAGAAAATTAGGCGAATATTTCCGTGTCCTCTATTACCCAACAAACGCCTGTACTGCCTTCACTCTATGACTTCTTTTCGCCTGGAGGCATGCTTTCGCGCTCCAGCCTGCCTTATGAGTTTCGCAAAGGGCAGTTGGAAATGGCGCAGGCGGTGGAGCGCGCGTTTAAAGAACACAAACACCTGATCGTCGAAGCAGGCACAGGTACGGGCAAGACGTTGGCCTATCTGCTGCCGGCGCTGCGTATGGGGCAGCGGGTCATCATTTCGACCGGAACCAAGAACCTTCAGGAGCAGCTTTACTTCAAAGACGTTCCGTTTCTGGAGTCTTTACTGGGCCCTTTGCGGGTCTGCTACATGAAGGGGCGGAACAACTACCTTTGCCGCCACAAACTCTATGCGTTGCGTGACCAGCCGATCCTGAATGGCCTGGAAGAGATAGAGCAGTACCAAGCTATTGCCGAGTGGGAGAAGACGACGGAGACCGGCGATCGGGCTGAGATTGATTCACTTCCCGAAGCCAGCGCGGTATGGGGCAAGCTCGATGCGCGTAGTGATGCCTGCCTTGGACAGAATTGCCCGAATTATGAGCGCTGCTTTATCACGGAGATGCGCCGCAAAGCGGCGGAGAGCGATGTAGTCATCGTCAACCATCATCTCTTCTTTGCTGATCTGGCGATCAAGCAGCAGGCGAAGGCTGCGCCGGATGTGGGTGTTCTACCAGATGCTGCTGCGGTGATCTTTGATGAAGCACATGAGTTGGAGGATGTGGCTTCGAGCTACTTCGGCATCAGCCTGAGTAATGTTCGATTTGAAGAGCTGGCGCGTGATCTCGAGACGATGCTGCGCGCAAAACAGGCCCTGAGCAGCAGCCTGCAATCAGCCTCGCAGCTGCTGCGTGAACGGGCTCGCATGTTCTTTGGCGCTTTGCCGGTGAGCATAAACGGCGAAGCGCGCATGCAGTTTGACGGTCGCGAAGAATTTCTGGAGACGCAGGGTGATCGTTACATCAATCTGCTGAATGCGCTGCATCGTCTCGAAGGTGAACTGGAGCGAGTGCGTGGAGTGGAAGAAGCTCCTGGATTGAAGAAGCGGACTGGGGATATTCGCGAGCAATTGAAGTTTCTGCTTGAGGCTGATGATCGTAACACCGTCTTCTGGCTCGAGCGCCGTAATGCGGGACGCACGCGCGAAGCAGGGCGCAATACCTATTTGCAGGCGACTCCGATTGATGTTTCTGAATTGCTAAGCGAACTGCTTTTCGAGACCTTTCCCAGCGTGATTCTTACTTCGGCCACGCTTACTGTGCAGGGCGGGTTCGAGCATATCCGCAAGCGCGTAGGCATGCGCGATGCGCGCGAGCTGGTCGTACCCTCGCATTTCAAATATGGCGAGCAGGCGCTCCTGTATTTGCCGCCTGAGATGCCTGATCCACGCGATGCGAAATTCCAGGAAGAAGCGACGCAACGTATTCGCCGTGTGCTCGAAATTACGCAGGGACGGGCCTTTTGCCTCTTCACCAGCTATCAGCAGATGCGCGATATTTACGAGCGGCTATTGATGGAACTGCCATATCCGCTGCTACTGCATGGCAACGCGCCGCGCAAGGCGCTTCTTGAGGAATTCCGCAATACTCCTAATGCTGTGCTCTTTGGCACTTCCAGTTTCTGGCAGGGCGTGGACGTGCAGGGCGAGGCATTGAGTTGTGTCATCATTGACCGCCTTCCCTTTGCGGTTCCTACCGATCCGGTGGTGCAGGCGCGGATGCGCGCGATTGAAGAGAATGGAGGGAGTCCGTTCTTTGAGTATCAGGTGCCGTCTGCAGTCATCACGCTCAAGCAGGGGTTTGGACGGTTGATACGTTCGTTGGAAGACAGCGGCGTGTTGATGCTGCTTGATCCGCGTATCCAAAGACAGCGCTACGGGCGCGTATTTCTTGAGAGCCTGCCGCCTTATCGGATTACGCAAGACATTACTGCGGTCAAATCATTCTTTGAACGGAAGAACACGTAATTCGGTAGCATGATGAAGTAAAATGGCTCGAAATCTTTACATATTGGCGGCAACTCTGCTGCTTTTTGCGCTTATTTCCTGCGGAATGGTGTACGTAGGCAACTCGCAGACGGGACTGCCCGGAAATGGCTCGCTTTGGAAGACGACAGCACTGTTCCTTACGCTGGGTGGGCTGGTTGTAGCTCTCGCGGGGTCACTGACTGCAATGTTCGAACAAGTGGATCGACGCATAGAGGAGCAGCGGTCGAAAGAACGCGCACAGAGGCGTCGCCGGGGCTGAAAAGATACAATAGATAAAGGGCCAATCCGCCCCGAAAGAGCAATCAAACATGTATGAAGTGACTGTAGAGCGTGGGTTTTCCTCCGGACACTACCTGCGCAATTACAAAGGCAAGTGCGAGAACCCGCACGGGCACAATTACAAGGTCCGCATTACACTGCGTGGCGAGAAGCTGGACCACGCTGGTCTGCTGCTGGACTTCAAGGACCTGAAGCAGGTGATGCGTCCGATGATTGACCGTCTTGATCACCAGATGCTGAATGACCTGGAGCCGTTCACCGAGATCAATCCGTCGGCAGAAAACCTGGCGCGCTTTTTCTTTGACGAAACAAACAAGCAGCTTGCAGAGATGACTGCAGGCCGCGTCAGCGTGAAAGATTGCACCATTTACGAGACCGACACCACCACGGCGACCTACTACGAGTAATTCCCTGTGTATCTAATAGAGATTTACAAGTCAGTCCAGGGGGAATCGAGTTTTGCCGGCCGTCCATGCATTTTTGTGCGGCTTGCGGGATGCAACTTGCGCTGTTCGTGGTGCGACTCGGAGTACACCTTTACGGGCGGTTATAAACTTTCTGACGATGAAGTGATTGCGGAGATCGAAAAGCTTGCTCCGGTGAGGCTGATTGAGTTTACGGGCGGCGAGCCGCTCCTGCAGGAACGCGAACTCGTCCCGCTAATGGAGCGGTTGCTGGCGGATGGCTATGAGCTGATGATTGAGACGAGCGGCGAACGTCCTCTGGACCGCGTATCTCCAGCAGTGCACAAGATTGTCGATGTGAAGTGCCCGGCCTCGGGTGAGGGCGGTAGTTTCCGCATGAGCAATCTGGAATTCCTGACGAAGGGCGATGAGGTTAAGTTTGTCATCGCCAATCAGGGCGATTATGAATTTGCACGTGACTTCATCCGCGAGCATGCGCTCGAGGCCCGCGCAGGGAACGTGCTGCTTTCTCCTGCCTTCAACAAAGCCCCGTCAACAGCACGAAGCACGGAGAATTGCCTGCTCGACCCGCGCGAACTGGTGGAATGGATGCTGGCCGATGGGCTTGATGCGCGGTTGAGTCTGCAGATTCACAAGTACATCTGGGAGCCGCAGAAGAAAGGCGTCTGATGACAGCTAAGAAGCGGGTAGCTGGTGGCTAAAAAGCGGCTGGCTGAAGAGTGGCCAGCCAAACCCTATTAACCAAACCAGTGTTCATTCATTTTGCTAAGGAAGTCTTTTTCGACTGGATAACCAGATGCAGAGCCAATTACAGCATCAATGTCGCATCGTGCGCATAGAGCAGTCTGACCATCATCTACCCAGTTCACGATTTCAATTGGTGCATAGACTGAGAGACAGTAAAAACATCCGCACAGTGCGCTTTGTTCAAGTTCTGCTTTATTCAGAAGAGAATGCCTATGCGCCGTAATGTGGTCAGGCGGCTCGATAGCCCACATGTTATCTCCATTCCAACCAGCTATTTTTGCTGCTTCTTAGCTATCCGGTGTTTAGCCATCCGCTTTTTAGCCATCCGCTTTTTAGCCATCCGCTTTTTAGCTTCTCTTACTGCGGCTGCGTCTGCAAATACTTATCAAACGGAATCTCGAAATAAAACAGTTCTTTGCCATCGGCATCCTTGATCTCGCGAAGAAGAAGCTTTGCTCCACGCAGCGGAGACGAGCCTAGCCCCTGGATATCGTAGAAAAGGAATCCATCATGCGTAGTATGGGGTTCCACGATGAGCGCAGCATATTCAAATTCAGAAAAGTCTTCTTCGACTTTACTGTTGGGTGTTTTGGCCTTTGTATGGATGTGAATGGGGCCTACGGGAACGTGTGAGCCCTCTTTATCGCGAAGTGAGATGCGGCGCTCAATGTCGTCCGGCTCGGCCGCGGGAATGCGATCCCCATTCGCGCTAATGAAGTTGATGCGCGCTTCATTGAGCGAGATGGGCCGGTCGCCGCTGTTGGTGACGATGATGCGGATGGGCAGAAACTGGTGATCAAGATAATTGACGCGGAACATCTTGACCTTGTCTTCAGTGTTGTAAGGCTCTGCGGCGATGGCTACGTGTTCGTTTTGGTGAATGTCGACTGCGGGATAAGTCGCAGCATCTTTTACTGGCGGAGGGCCATGTTCGAAAGCCAATGACACTGGGACGCAGGCAGCAAGCAACGCAAGAGAGAGTAGGGAACGCAAGCGAATCATTCTGCCGACAATTATCATCGTTGATTAAGACCTTCGCAAAGTAAGATTAGTAAGCTGATGCTGCTTTTTTACAGCTTTGCTCTCGCTCTGGTGCTTGTTGTAGGCGCTCCTTACTGGCTTTTCCGCATGGTCACCAGCGGAAAATACCGAGAAGGTCTGAGCGAGCGATTGGGGATTGTTCCAAGGAGATTACTGGGCAGCGAAGGCCAACCTGTCATCTGGGTGCATGCCGTTTCCGTAGGCGAATTGCTGGCGGTGGCGCGC
>DATAQW010000357.1:0-8637 GCA_036264445.1 Pseudacidobacterium sp. | reverse complement strand
TCCGGTATTTCTGACGCGCGACGCTGATCGCCCTTTGCCTTGGGCGCCCAGACACGTCCGTCGTTGCGCAACGATTCCGACATGAGCGTCAGCTTGGATTGATGGTCGCCGCTAACGGGAATGCATGTTGGGTGAATCTGCGTGTAGCAGGGATTACCAAACAAAGCGCCCCGCTTGTGTGCGCGCCAGCCTGCGGTTACATTTGAGCCTTTGGCGTTGGTCGAGAGATAGTAGACGTTGCCGTATCCGCCAGTTGCGAGGATGACCGCATCGCCGATGTGGACGTCAATCGCGCCAGTCACAAGATTGCGCGTGACAATGCCACGCGCTTTGCCGTCGATCACGATGAGGTCGAGCATCTCCGTGCGCGGAAACATCTTGACTTGTCCGGCATTCACCTGTCGTTCGAGTGCCTGATAGGCGCCAAGCAGAAGCTGCTGGCCAGTCTGCCCTCTGGCGTAAAAAGTGCGAGATACCTGAGCTCCACCAAAGGATCGGTTCGTGAGAGTGCCGCCGTATTCACGTGCGAAAGGGACGCCCTGTGCGACGCACTGGTCAATGATGTTGACACTGATCTGCGCGAGACGGTAGACATTGGCTTCACGTGCGCGGAAGTCGCCGCCCTTTACTGTGTCGTAGAAGAGGCGGTAAACGCTGTCGCCGTCATTCTGATAATTCTTTGCAGCGTTAATGCCGCCCTGCGCGGCAATGGAGTGTGCGCGACGCGGCGAATCCTGAAAGCAGAAGCACTTAATGTTGTAGCCCAGCTCGCCGAGCGAAGCCGCAGCCGAGGCTCCTGCGAGTCCAGAGCCTACGACGAGGATAGTATGCCTGCGCTTGTTTGCGGGGTTAACCAGCTTCATCTCGAAGCGCGTTTTGTCCCATGCCTGCTCAATTGGGCCAGAAGGTAGTTTTCCGTCGAGTGTCATTTACTTTACGATCCCCAGCAAAACGCTAACCGGAATAGAGATGTATCCGAGAACGATGACGATGGCGATGATGAGCGCCGCTGATTTCAAAATTGGCGTGTGCTGCGGATGGCTGAGGCCGACCGACTGGAACATGCTCCAGATACCGTGGCGCAGGTGGAAGCCGAGGAGAATCAAGGAGAAGATGTACCAGGCAGAAACCCACCACACGCTGAATCCAGCTACTACGTTGTGGTAAACGTCGCCTTCAATGAACTGCGATTCCGGATGGATGTATCCGGCAGTGAATTGCAACAGGTGAAAGATAACAAAGGCCAGAATGATTGGGCCGCTCCAGTACATAGTGCGCGAAGCGTAGGAAGACGCAATGGCTTCCTTGCGCGAGTAGCCGACGGGGCGGGCGCGCTTCTTGCGAAGCGCAAGCTGGACAGTCGCGGTGATGTGCAGAATGACGGCGGCGATCAGAATAACGCGAACTGTCCACAGCAGTTCGCCGACCGTGTGCAGGAAACGCGCGTATGCGTTGTATTTCGCGCTGCCCTCAAAGATTTGCAGGTTTCCAGCAAGATGCCCGATGATGAAGACAAACATGATGGCGCCAGTTACAGCCATCACTACTTTTTTGCCGTTTGTCGAATCCCAGAAGCCCACAACGCGATTGGCGCGCAGGCTGACCGCAGCAGTGCTCATTCGATCTTCCCAGCCTTCTGATTCAATTCCAGCGGCTCGAGGACGAGCCCAGGCCGCGAGGTTAGAGATATTTCGTGCAAGCGGAGCCGTCCGCTCCCCGAAAAGGTATGCTTGTGTACCGGTGAAACTATCAGTGATATCACTATCTATTATTGGTGTTTGAAAGAATGACCGTCAAGAAAGCCATGAGGATTTCTTCTCATTCTTAGAGAGTCTTGCGGCGTATTTCTACGAGCAGCTTGAGAAAAGCCTTACCGCGATGACTTAGGGTCTGCTTCTGTGCGATGTCGATTTCACTCATGGTCTTGCCTAATTCAGGTAAATAAAACAATGGGTCGTAGCCGAATCCGCCGGTTCCGCGCGGTTGTGAGATGATTTCGCCTTCGACTGAGCCTTCTGTTGTGAGCAGGATTTTTCCCGCGCGGGCAGCGGCAATGGCACAGCGGTATCGGGCGCGATGATGTTCCGCAGGATGGGACGCGAGCTGTTGCAGCAGGTAGAGGTTATTGCGTTCGTCTGTATCTACGTCACTGTTGATAAGGAATTCCGCGTCGTCGGCATACCGGGCGGAACGCACCCCGGGTTTGCCGCCGAGCGCGTCTACTTCCAGTCCTGAATCGTCTGCAATTACTAACTCCTCGGGAGCGAAAGTGCTGTAATAGAGAGCCTTGATACGAGCATTGTCTTCAAAAGTTGCGCCGTCTTCAGCGGGAACTGGAATATTTTTCAGATTTGGCAAGGGAATGACGGCAACATCGAAGGCCTCAGCGGCAGCGGCAAAATCGCGCAGCTTTCCAGGATTGCTGGTGGCAACGTAGAGATTGAGAGACATCCAGTATAGAGTACAGGCACCGAGTTCAGCATGATGCAACCAGCAACTGCGATCCGCCCAGAGACCTGAGCGCTGATCTTGTCTTGACAAATTCTTCACGCACATCAACAGGCACAAATTTCCTCTTGCTGTGATACGGTGTTGGCAATTCGCGAGGGCGATACATGGCGACTCTTTTCTGGAATGACGTGAAATATGCACTGCGACAGTTATGGAAGACTCCAGGCTTCACCCTGACCGCAGTCCTCACCCTGGCGCTCGGCATTGGCGTCAATGCCGCGATGTTCTCGGTCATCGATCAGGTGCTGTTAAGACCATTGCCCTATCCCAACGCCGATCGGCTGGTGCAAATGGGTTCCACCCCGCCGAGCGGTTCAGGATTTGGCCCGGCTTCTTTGCCTGACATCAAAGACTGGCAGGCGCGGAGCCACACCTTTCAGGGGATTGGATATTTTGAATCACAGCCTGTCACATTGCGCACGGAAACAAACTCCTACGTCACGAACCAGGTGATGAGCAGCACGAATTTGTTTGATCTGCTCGGAGTGCGCCCATCGATGGGGCGCAACTTTACCGCAGAGGATGGCAGGGCGGGCAAAAATAATGTGATCGTTATTGGAACAACTGTCTGGCAGCAATATCTTCATAGCGATCCAAATATCATAGGCAAGGAAGTGTTCATCAATGGCGACCAATATACGGTGGTCGGTGTCTTGCCTCCATCCATAGGCTTCCCCGGAAACACTGAAGCCATCTATGCGCCGATCAATGTTGACGACAAAGACCTGGCTGCCCGCGACAGCTCAGCTCTTGCGTCCGTTGGACTGCTGCGGCCCGCTGTTTCAGTGGAGCAGGCAAGCACCGAACTGAATTCGATTCACGAGCAATTGCTCAAGGAATATCCGAAAGAGGAATCGAAAGACAAGCTCCGCGTCATGCTCTATCGCGACACGCTTACTGAAAATGTGCGGCCTGCGCTCTTCGCGCTCTATGGGGCAATTATTGCTGTCTGGCTCATTGCCTGCGTCAATGTGGCTGGACTGATGCTCACGCGCGCGAACAGCCGGAGGCGAGAAATTGCGATTCGCGGTGCACTGGGCGCTGGCAGGAACAGGCTGATGCAGCAGTTTCTGACCGAAAGCCTTTTGCTGTCGCTTGGGGGCGGCATCGTCGGACTGGGTTTCGCCGCTATCGCGCCTCGCCTGTTGAAGCACTATCTTGAGAACGCAGTCTTTTACGGAAACTTCATCCACATCAATGGCGCAGTCTGTGCATTCCTGCTCGTTGCTTCCTGCCTCTCAGCGCTGCTCTTTGGGCTCGTTCCGGGGTGGATCGCAGCGAGTACACCAGTGCAGGAAGGACTGCGTGAAGGTTCGGCTGTCGCAGGCGTCAGTAAGCGGCAGGCATTATGGCGCGACGCCTCGGTCGTCGCGGAAATTACGCTCACTCTTGCATTGTTGATTGCCGCCGGCCTCATGATGCGTACTCTCTTTCTGTTACGCCATGCCGAGAAAGGCTTTGTTGCCGACAACGTTGTGACAGGAATGTTGTTCATGCCCACGCACGGCGCATGGTGGAACATCCCAGACCCGGAAAAGGCGCCGAATCTTGTTCAAGTATTTTACCGTCCATTGCTGGAAAAACTCGGCGCCACGCCGGGTATTTCATTTGTTGGGTTTACAACTGTGCGGCCACTGATGCCGAATTGGAACTTCGTCGATGGAATTGTGGTAAATGGCAGACCGAGGCCAAACAAAGCAGAAGAACCTAACGCAAATGCCCGTGCTGTCAACGATGGCTATTTCAAGACCTTCGACATTCGCATCCTGAAAGGCCGTTTCTTCGGCGAAGAGGATACGCCTCATTCGCCTGTAGCTGCTGTGGTAAATGAATCATTTGTGAAGCAGATATTTCCGAACGAAGAGCCCCTGGGGAAGCAGATAGAAATCAGCGATGCTCCGGGGCCGCGTCATTGGGCAACGATTGTTGGCGTAGCGGAAGATGTTCGTCAGCATTCCATGAGCGAAGCGCCCGGTCCGGAACTTGATCTGAATCTGATGCAGATGAATCCCAGGGATGACATGTATCCAATCCTTTCGATGTTCATGAACATCGTAGTAAGTACCAACCTTCCACCTGCAGAATCAGAGAGGGCTATACGGAGGGCAATCCGAGAAATTTCGCCGGACATAGCTTTGCAGGATTTTAAATCCATGCCGCAGGTTGTTGACGATTCTATGGGCAGCCAGACCCTAGCTGCGCGTCTGCTTGGGATATTTGGGATTGCAGCACTTGCCATTGCTGTAGCTGGAATCTATGGACTGCTTTCTTATTCCGTGAGTCAGCGTACACGAGAGTTTGGAGTGCGCCTGGCCCTCGGATCGCCACAGAGCGGCGTGGTCTGGTTGGTGTTGCGGCATGCATTGCTGCTGCTTTGCATAGGAGTTGCTGCGGGAGTTGCAATTGCCGTGGCCGCCAGCGGGGTGATGCGCGCCTTTACCTATGGATTCCACGGATACGATGTGCTGACTGTCATGGTTGTTGCAGTGATTCTTGCCGTATGCGGACTCACTGCCAGCTATATTCCTGCACGCAGGGCGGCGAGTGTCGATCCGGTGGTAGCATTGCGATCTGAGTGAGGGGCTAGCGATTAGGTTAGTTTCAAACGCAAGGCTTCTAATACATGCTTATTCAAAGCCAGCCTTTTGAGCGAGCGATACGCGCTGCCTCCACGCGGTTCGAAGCACCCAGTTTGCTGATGGCTTCTGAAAGGTAATTCCGCACCGTGCCCTCTGAGAGATGCAGCTCCTCTGCGATCTCTCCGCTCGATTTGCCTTCGCCTGCGCGCCAAAGAATTTGCCGTTCGCGTTCGGTGAGGGGATCGGGATCGGCAGTCCATGCTTCGGCAGCAAGATCGGGATCAACAACGCGCAATCCATGGTGCACGCGGCGGACAGCGTCGGCTAGTTCTGCGGCAGGGCGGTCTTTGAGCAGATAGCCTTTGGCTCCGGCATCGAGAGCGCGTCGAAGATATCCAGGACGCGCGAATGTGGTGAGGATCACAACGCGCGTCTTAGGATAGCGTTCAGTCACTTCTGCGGCGAGAGTGAGCCCGGTCATTTCCGGCATTTCGATGTCGGTAACAAGCACATCGGGCGAGTGCTTGCCGATAGCGGACAGCGCCTCGCGGCCATTCCGCGCCCGCGCGCAGACTGCAATGTCAGACTCAGTTTCGAGCAGGGCCGCAAGCGCGCCCAGCACCATGGCCTGATCTTCCGCAACTATCACCTGGATTTTTCTGTTCATGCCGTACGTATCGGAATTTCAATGTTGAGGCGCGTGCCTTCTTTGCAATCAATACTGAAGCGTCCGCCGAGTGCTTCGATGCGCTCGCGCATGCCGCGCAGCCCATTGCCTTCCTGCCGGATATTACCGCGTCCATCGTCTTCGACCGTGAACGATGTGTGGCCATTTTCTGCAACAAATCTCATGCGGCACTGGCTCGCCTGAGCGTGACGCACAATGTTGGTGACTGCCTCGCGCACAGCCAGCGATAGCACACTTTCTTCAGCTGTAGTGAGCAATGGAGGCTTCGAATCGCACATCAGCGTAACGCCCGCAGCATCGAGCGTGCGCCGCGCGCGGTCAATTTCAGCAGGAAGACCCTCGGATCGGTATCCGCCAATGGCCTCGCGCACCTCAGCCAACGCCTTTCTGGCAATCTGCTCCACATCGCGGATTTCTGCTCGCGCATGCTCGGGATCGCGATCCATCAGGCGCCCGGCAAGCTCTGACTTAAGGACAACGACCGACAGCGTATGGCCCAGAACATCGTGCAGATCGCGCGCAATGCGTTCGCGCTCTGCGATCTTGGCAAGATGTTCAATCTCTTCATAAGCGCTGTCCAGCTTCCTGGTCGCGCGGATTTTCTGCGCCGTAAACAGATTGGTGATGCCCACTATTATGGAAACGCCGACAGTCGTGCCCCATGTCCAGGGCGAGAGATGGAGGAGTATGCCTGAGAGCACTGCGGTGATACAGATTCCGCCGAGGACAGCAAACACTACATAAATCGATTCAACGATAAATGGAGCGAATGCCACGACATAAATCAGGCTGCTGATGCCAGAATTCACGAAGGGCATCCAGGCAATGCCGGAAATGCCCAGGGCGGTCAGGAATAAATAGGCCTGGCGCTTCGTCCGCGCCAGCAGAAGCCCAGAATACAGCACAACAAAGATTGCGTAGAAGACAAGGAATCTGATCCAGAAATGGCGGTTATTACGCTCGAGGGGCTCAATAAAGAAGAAGAGCGAGTAGAGAATCCAGACAAAATCAAAGTATCGTTTGTTTGCTTTTCCCGCCATCCATCGGCGCGCGACTTCCTGGTGAGCAGCCTTGCGCGCTTCTACTGCACAACCTATTTCCGAGTTGTGGGTGTATTCAGCCATGACGTGCTAAGCACGCGCCTCGCTGCGGGTAAAAATAAGCCATGCAATGCCGAGCATCAAGCAGGTGAAACCCGCTAGCGCTTCCCAATGAATGAGCGTAGCACCGGAACGCGCGTATCCGAAGACATTTAGCGCTAGCTGGACGTAGTGGTAGGTAGGAAGCGCGGGTGCAACCTTTTGCATCCAGTGCGGCAGAACTTCAATCGGCATCCAGAGCCCGGAGCTGAAAGACATGGGCAGGTAAATGAGATTGATGATTCCGGGCGCTGCATTTGGCGGGACGACCAGCGATAACGCCAGCCCAAGAGCAGCAAAGGGGATTGCTCCAGCGACGATGACAGCGGCAAGATGCGCGATCTGCCAGGCTGTTGCTGTAACGCCGCCAACCGTAAGTCCTAATGTAACCAGAGCGGCTACGATCAGGATTCCGAATGCCATGCAGGTGAGGACCTTCGCGCCCAGATAGGCGAACCCAGGCATGGGACTGGCTTGTTTTACTTCAAGCCATCCCTGCGCACGTTCGACTGCAATGCCTGCTCCCAGGTTGAAGAGCGCGGCGGCGATCATGCCGAAGCAACTGTATCCGGCAATAAGGTACTGTGCATAGTTAAAGCCTGGGCCGATGTGCTTATTGGTAACGCCAAAGAGAAGATAGAACATGATGGGGAAGCCAAGCGTCGCGAGCGCGTACATGCGGTTGCGGGTTGCCTTCAGGAATTCGTACTTCGTTTCTTTGGCAAAGAGATTCAGATAATACGGAGTGGTGAGAGTTGCGGCGGTGGCCATTGCAGGTCTCCTTTAATGGGCTTCCGGTTTGGTGAGGGCGAGAAACGCATCTTCAAGCGCTGCAGTAGATATCTCAAGGTCGCGCAGAGTATTGTCGCGAAGTAACATTTCGCGCACCACGGCTTCAGGATGGGAGGCGGTAATGAGCAGCGCGTCACGATCTTCGATTACATCCGTTACGCTGGGTAATTCGCGCACAAAGGAAGCATGGATTTGTGTTACACAGCGAATTCTGCATCCTGAAACCTGGTTCTTGATCTGTGCCGGCGTTCCCTGAGCCACCAGTTGGCCTTTATTGATGACCAGAATCCGGTGCGCCAATGCGTCTGCTTCTTCAAGATAGTGCGTTGTGAGCAGAACGCTCTTGCCTTGTGCAGAAAGGATGCGAATTTGCTCCCAAAGATTACGGCGCGATTCAATATCCATGCCGACGGTCGGCTCGTCGAGAAAAACGAGATGAGGGTCGCCGCACAGCGCAAGTCCGAATAGCACGCGCTGTTTCTGTCCCCCGGAGAGCTTACCGAAGAATTTGTCTTCAACACCTTGTAATCCTGCAATGCGGATTACTTCAGCAGCTGCTAATGGTTTTGGATAGTAGCTGCGGAAAAGATCAATGTGCTCGCGCACGCGCAGGTTCTCCGGCACTTTAGCTACCTGGAGCATCGCACCAATGCGGGTGCGTGTTGAAGATTCGCGCGGATCATGCCCAAGCACGCGCACGCTGCCGGAAGTCGGCGAGATCAGCCCGAGCAGCAGGCGAACCGCTGTCGTTTTGCCTGCTCCATTCGGGCCCAGCAGCGAAACAATTTCGCCCGGATGAATTTCAAAACTCAGATGATTCAGCGCAAGGGTTTCTCCATAACGCTTGGTGACTGAATGTAGCCGCGAAACAGCCGTTTGTATGCTTACTGGAACCGCATATCCCTCCCTGGTAGTTTGCGGAGTGAGT
>DATAQW010000037.1:0-6139 GCA_036264445.1 Pseudacidobacterium sp. | reverse complement strand
TTCGGAGATGGGGTCGAAATCATTCTGCGCCCCGGCTGTTATCTCACGCATGACGTCGGTGCCTATCGCGAGGCCCAGGCGAAGATCCTGCAGCGCAATCCAATTGCGCGCCAGATGCAATCGGGTCTCGTGCCCGCGCTTCATGTCTGGGCATACGTGCAGTCAGTTCCGGAAAAAGAGAAAGCGATTATCGGCATGGGCAAGCGAGATGCGGCCTTCGATGCGGGGCTTCCAGTTCCGGCCCTGTACGTTAGTCCGGGAGATGCACAGCCAAAGGCTGCTCCTGTACACTGGGCGCTCACCAAAATGATGGATCAGCACGCATTTCTACATATCTCCGCCAACGATGACCTGCGAGTCGGCGACATGATCGGCTTCGACATTTCGCATCCGTGCCTTACTTTCGACAAATGGCGCACCCTAGCGGTGTTGAATGCGCAATATGAAGTGATCGATGTAGTTCAGACATTTTTCTGAGCAGGCGTTTGCCTGGAAGCCCTATTCAAAGTCCTCGTAAGCCGCCTGAGCCGCAGAGAATTGACGAAAATTGTTCGGTTACTGTGGGTGTGTTCTTACAACTACGTTCGGTTCTTTATCGATCTTGTAGCCTGCGGGTACTTGAAACATCGTCTGATCAGGTTCATCCCTCTGGATATTTGTAAGCGTGTATGTTGACTGACCAAAGCGTGGGTCATTCTGGACGCTCTGAACTACCACCTTTAGATCGGGTGAATACCAGGTTTCACGGGTGACAACAATGTCCTTGTCATTTCCAATTGCGCCCGCAGGGATCGTATTCGTACTGCGGGTTCCGGTAACCAGAACGCCTTCGATGGATTTCGTCCCAAGCGATTCGGTTTTCGTGTTGTCTGCATCAGACGAATCCGCATGATCCTGCACGGAATACATCACATTCATGCCTGCTTTGGTCGGGACTTCCGTTGACATGGCAAATCCACTTACCATCGTGGCAGCCCCGCTCCCGCCGGGTGGCAGCGGCGGCATGGTTATGACATGAGCAACTTTCATATCCGACATATAGTCGATATGTGTTTTTGCGACAGGATCGAGGATACTCGTCAGAACCGGTCTTGATTCCTGTGAAGACTCAGCGGCAGATTTCCAGGGGCCAATCGCGCTCAGTTTCTGAACGCGGACAGTTCTGCCTTCGCTGTCGCGTGCGACAGTAGCAGTATTGGTTTGGACGATATGCGAGCCATCTCCGAGTGTTTGTTTCATCTCTGTAACAGCCTGCGCCTGATACGGCTGGCCCTTCACAACTTCAACTTGCTCTTGCAACCCGAAGCCTACTCTCCCAGTTGCTATGACTCCAACCTGGGCCGGACCAAGCGGCGAAACACCGAGTGTTGAGACAGCCACCTGCTGATCGGCACAACCTGTGCCATTCGCACAATCTTCCCCATGGCTGGTTGTAACGGAAATCTGAGCGAAGCTATTGCCTGAAATACAGGCGATCGCGAGCAAAACACAACTGGGCATCCACTGACGAAATATCCCGTTCATTTCTTCTCCTTCACAACTTCAAGCGGGAGAGGCAGGCTGACTGCACGTGGCAGGCCGTCATCTCCCAATGTCAATTCGGTAACGACACGGCGGTCATGAAGCGATGCATTCACAGGAAACCCCAGCGATGAAAGTTCTGATTGTGACATCAATACTTGAATCGTCGCGTCTGTTCCCGTAACGACATCGCTATTGGAGTAAGGGAGCCGGATCACCATGCGGCGTAAATCATGGTGCAGAATGAGCTTCGCATGCGAATGGCTGGTTCTCGCCACTGTATCAGGCTCGGTTACTGCCGGTACCGCCGAGGACGCGTGTATTTCTTTGTCTGCTATCGTCAAAGCAGCTCTGCCTCTTGAGCTGTCGTCCGCCTGCGGGGATTTCCGTTGCCAATGATGAGCTACAAGAATTACGACGAGACCCAGGCAAGCCATCAATGCTGCCGTCAGGGTTGGCTTCGGCCAGATAAGCGGCCTGTGAGCCGTAGAGACAACGCTCTGCAAACGGCGGGAAGACAGAACTTTTAAGCGTTCCCTGAGGGCTGGAGATGGATCGCACTGAGACAGATCCTTGAGCAGCCTTAGAAGAGAATCCGCTCGATGCAAATCCTGGCTCTCCGTTTGCTCTGGCTGTTGCCCCTGCATTTTTGTCCTTTCTTCTTCTTAGATCGAAGCTGCGTTCACTTCTTCAGCCGCTGACCGTCGCAACTTGGTTGCAAGCAATCCCTTCGCGCGATTCATGCGCGAAGCAATGGTGCCTTCAGAGCATCGCAAAATCGTTGCCGCTTCCTGATAGCTCTTCTCCTGCAGGCTGCACAGAACTATGACCTCCCGGTAATGAGCTGGCAGCTCAAGAATTGCGCGGTATAAAAGTCTCAACTCAGAGCGCGTGACTATCAATGCTGCGGCATTCCAGGCTGCGTTTTCCTGCGCAAACTTTTCCAGCCGCTGATTCCATTCTGGTGTTTCCAGCACGCTATCTAAAGAAATCAGACGGTGAGTCCGGCGGCGCTCCTCACGCACAAGGTTTCGCGCAATTCCAAGAAGATATCCCTCTAATGTTCCTTTTCCCGGATCGAAATTTGTCATGGTTCCGGCGCACATTGCATCAAGAATCGCGATGAATACTTCCTGGGTGATCTCCTCCGCTGCTGCAATTGAGCCTGTCATATGCATCAGAAACCGGTACACAGTGCGCTGATGGCAGTCATAGAGATTCAGGAAAGCCTGCTCATCCCGTCGTCTGAGACCCTCAATGAGTTCAGCGTCCGGTTGATACGCCTTCTTCGCGCCTTTTGTCCGGATTCCTGTCCAAGGCCACTGCAATGAAGGTTCCCTGCCTTGTATTGCTTCTCAGACGCAGTATCTTCCCGTTTGCTCACAAATTTTATGTGGCCTGGGAATCTCTTGTTAGCGAATTGCGGATTTCTGTGGCAGCACAGGAGGAGTCATGCCGCTTTTGCGGAGGATTAAAGATCAAAAGATGTGCTTGACGCCCTTGCCAATGCCTTTGGCGACCTTTGCAGTACCTTTTGTCGTGCCTACAGCGACATTCTTGCCAGCAGAGACGCCCCCTTTGCCAACATCCGTCGCCGCGTTAATAGGATGGAGGGTCGCCAGATCGACCGCACCTTTTCCTGTGCCTGAGGCTAAGTTGCCCGCGCCTTTAGCGGCACCTTTGCCAATGTCTCCGCTTCCGCTCGCGACTTCACCGCCAGCGCTGCGGCCCTTTTTTTCCGTGTGTACCGATTTCTGACTCTGATCCGAGTTCGACTGGCTCTGACCTGGCACAGCAGCCGCAAGGATGAACAGCAAGAGTGTGATGAGTCCGGATTTGCTTTTCACATTGCGCCTCGTTCCACTTGCTGGCTATCTACTATGATGCATTAACCCGGATCGCAAAGAATAATATCGGATGCCACGGAAAATCATTTCAATCTGCTTCATGCGGTGAGAACCAATGGATAAAACCTTCATTGCCATATAGTTACTAACTGCTCCCGTTTTGCCTGCAAACACTCTGAATAGACCAGAGTGGTCAGCTTTTGTAGGCCGTGACATTCAAGTCCCGGTCTCGCACTCCGATCAGGTAGAGCAGGCTGTCCAATCCTAGAAACGAGACCGCATGACCAGCTGTCTGCCGCACCAGCGGCTTCGCCCTGAAGGCAATACCCATGCCGGCAATGCCAAGCATCGGCAGATCATTTGCTCCATCGCCAACCGCAACCACCTGCTCCAGCGAGATGTTTTCTTTCCGAGCAATTTGGCGCAGCAAGTCGGCCTTCCGAGGGCCATCCACGATTTCGGTTGTGACCTGCCCGCTGATCTCGCCATCGACAATATCGAGCTCATTGGCAAATACATAGTCAATGCCCAGCCGCTCCTGCAAATGCCGCGCGAAAAAGGTAAATCCTCCCGAAAGTATTGCCGTTTTGTAACCAAGCATTTTGAGCGTGCCAATTAACTGCTCCGCTCCTTCAACCAAGGGAATCGTGCCAAGCAGTTCGCGCACTTTTTCTTCCCGCAACCCGCGCAACAACGCCACTCGCCGCCTGAAACTCTCCTTGAATTCAATCTCACCGCGCATGGCAGATTCGGTGATCTTCACCACTTCTTTCTCAACGCCCGCCATCTTCGCCAGCTCATCAATGACTTCGCCCTGGATCAGCGTTGAATCCATATCGAAGGCAAAAAGCCTCCTATTGCGGCGAAAGATGCTCTCACGCTGGAAGGCGATGTCGATGCGCAAATCATGGGCCGTTTCAAGAAAAGCCGCACGCATCGAAGCCTCCGAAGTGACACTCCCGCTCACGCGCAACTCCACACAGGCATTGGCATTTGGAGCATGCACAGCAAGCGACAATCGCCCCGAAAGCCGCTCGATGCGGTCCACATTCATGCCGTGTTCAGCAATGATGGCGCTTACACGCGCAAGATGGTTTGCTGAAATCGCCCTCCCGAGAACCGTGATAATAAAGCGGTCTTTTTTCTGCGAGGAGACCCAATGTTCCAGTGCAGCCTGGGTGATCGGCGTAAACCTGACCTGCAAGTCCAGTTCCTTGGACTTTGCATGCAGGGCCTCCTGAAGGCGCAACAGGCTGCCGTCTCCAGGCACTTCGATCAGCAGGCCAAGCGCGAGCGTTTCATGAACAACTGCCTGCCCAATGTCGAGCACGCAAGCGTCATAGCAGGACAAAATTTCAGTCAATACAGCAGTGAGTCCCGGCTGGTCACGGCCGGAGAAGTGAATCAGGATTGTCTCGTTCATCGATATGTAAAAAAAGCAGTTCTCTATTCTGATACTTTACTCGCATGCACAGGAAACACCGCCCTATCGAACGACCTGTGCTGTTAATGTCAACTAAGCGCAAGAAAAAGGAGACCTGATTTCGATGACTTACGTAGCTGACCCGAAGCGGTATGACGGAGCGCAGTTTCGCCGCTGCGGACGCTCCGGGATCGTGTTGCCGCCAGTGTCGCTGGGGCTTTGGCAGAATTTCGGGGGCGTCGATGCATTCGAAACCGGCAGAGCGATCATTCGGCGCGCCTTTGATCGCGGCGTCACGCATTTTGATCTGGCCAACAACTATGGCCCTCCCTATGGATCGGCCGAGGAGAATTTCGGTCAGATTCTGAAGAAAGATTTTCTCAGTCATCGCAACGAACTCCTGATCTCCTCCAAAGCCGGCTGGGACATGTGGCCTGGTCCTTACGGTATTGGCGGCTCGCGCAAGTACCTGTTGGCATCTCTCGATGAAAGCCTCGACCGAATGGGGCTTGAGTATGTCGACATTTTCTATTCCCATCGGCCTTCCATGGAGACGCCGCTCGAAGAAACAATATGTGCGCTTGTACAGGCCGTGCGTCAGGGCAAGGCCCTATATGTTGGCATCTCGTCATACAGCCCTGAGCGGACGCGCGAAGCCGCACGGATATTGAAAACCGAGGGAGTACCGCTACTGATACACCAACCGTCATACTCCATGCTGAATCGCTGGGTCGAGACGGAGCTGCTCAGTACATTAGAGGAGCTGGGCGCAGGCTGTATCGCGTTCTCTCCGCTGGCTCAGGGGTTGCTGACTAGCAAGTATCTGGGCGGGGTTCCAGAAAGCTCCCGCGCAAAAGGAGGCGGATCGTTTCTGAAAAATTTCCTGAGCGAAGAAAATCTCAACCGCGTAAAGGCGTTGAACGAAATCGCAAAAGAGCGCGGCCAAACCCTGGCGCAGATGGCGATCGCGTGGGTGCTGCATGACAAGCGTGTCACCTCAGCGCTGATTGGAGCTCGCAATGTTGAGCAACTTGATGATTCCCTGAACGCGATCCAGAAGCTTGATTTCACGGATGACGAACTTAAGGCGATTGATCGTTATGCGAAAGAGGGAGACATCGATCTTTGGAAGGGCGCCCGCGAAGGAACAGCTTAACGAAAAGCGATAAATGGCACTGAGCCGGTTGGCTCCTGTGGCGGCTGATTGCGTACAGCCCTGGGTCGGAAGTGGGTTCCCCGGCTTGTCAGTTCTGTGCCGGTGCTTTTTCCTTGCGGCGGAAATACGCATAAGCGCCGACAGTAAAGAAGTTAATGCACACACCGATCAGGTTCCACCCCACGACAGGTC
>DATAQW010000036.1:0-2442 GCA_036264445.1 Pseudacidobacterium sp. | reverse complement strand
GGTCGACTCGAGACCTGCAGCCCAACTGCTCGCTGCGGGGCCTTTAGACTCGGATCTCCGTCCCCACGCAGTAGCTAACTCAGATACATAAGCCTCCTTCGGAATGATCGTGCTCAATCAGCGCACTTGATTAGCCCATTTTTGTGTTTGTGAGCTTAACGTTTTTCTCTTTGCGAACTGAACGTTTACAAGGCCCCACGCATGCCGATCGTAAAATATCGGCCGACCCCATTTTCAAACGGCGCACTGGGGTAAAACCCACCCGAAAATCCTCCGCGGCAGCAAAAAGTGCGACGTGGTTCTCCTCACGTGCGTAGAGGCGCATTGCGGAAGGCCGCGGCGATGGCCTGACGCAACGGCTTGGGCTGATAGTTGTCATCAAAGGGTGCCGGACGTTTAAGCATGCCGTCAAGCCGCCTGCCAGCGTAATCATTCTGCAGCCAGGAATAATGATCCATCAAGCCCCAAACCATCATGTAATCGAGATTGCGATAGCCGAACATGAAATCGAGATAACGATGCGCCAGATCGGCGATCTGGCGGTCACGCTCGACAATATCAGACGGCGTGCCGCCCCCGCAGACATCGAATTCGGTGATGGCGAGACGCAAGCCCATGCTGCTGGCTGCATCCAGATACTGTTTCCAAACCGCCTGTTCAGCCGCCTCGAAGGTGCTTGAAGTTAGTGCATCCGGAGTGAAGCCCTGTCCGATATGGCTTTCCACCCCCAGCACATCCACCGGCACCTTGTTGGCCTTGAGCCGCGACAGAAGCCGCAGGACGCCTTCGCGGTACTTGGCGTGGCCCGGGCCCCAACTCACGAAATCGTTATAGACCAGTTTGGCATGTGGCGCCGCTTTATGCGCAGCGTCAAAGCAGATGTCGATTGCTTCAGGGCCCAGATGTTTGGTGAAAACCGTTTCGATAATTTCGCCGGTAAATTCATCCACCGCCTCGTTCACCACGTCATAGGTGAAGACGCGCGTTCCGAAATGAGTGCAAACGGTGGTGACATGATCACGCAGCAGTCGCTCGGCCTCAGTAGCCGGCCGCGTGCCGAAATCATAATTCACCAGCCATTTGGGGAACCATTCCGGCTGGCTCCACATCAGCGTGTGGCCTCGCATCAGCACGTCATTGTCGTGCGCCCAGCCCACCATGCGATCGGCCTGAGAGAAGTTGTATTGCTTGGGATCGGGCCTTAAAACCCCCCACTTCATCTCGGTCTCGCAGACCAGGATGCCGCATTCGCGGCGGTGAATGGCACGAACGCCTTCGTCGTTGAAGGAGAGAGAGCCACCGTCTGACCCATTTATGCCTCCCCCCATCGAAGAGCCAAAGCCGTAAAAACCTTTGGCCTTTGCCAAGGCATCTAGCGAGTCTGGCGCTGCTGCCAAGGCATCGAGTGAGTTGGGCACCGTTGCCGCACCGGCTGCCGCCGAAACAGCGGCGGCTCCGCCCAGAACCGCCAGCTTAGCAAGAGCGCGTCGTGTCAAACCTTCCATGATCTACTCCGTTTTTGTCTTTGTGAGCTTAATTGCTCAATTCCGCCTACCTAGTGCTCCCTCATCGCCAAGGAGTGCGCGTCGAGACTCCCCGCAGACAAAAGCTACTTGACCACCACAGTCAGTGCAGCCTTCTCCAATGCACTCCAACCTGGTCCTTCGTGTTTCAACTGATGCGTTTTGTCATCCCAGATGAGCTTCGTGATTGAGGCCTTCTGGTGCTCGTACGTGTAGGTCTGTCCGTCATCCTGAAAGAGATTGAAGCTACCGTTTGATCACTGTCGATGATCTCCACATCTCTCCATCCAAGACTTCGGATCCTTTCGGCCACCTCATACTGGAGTCGCTGACTCTCCAGGTTCTGGCGTACTTGCTTGTCGCTCGATTGCCGCAAATAGACGATCGCCCTGCGAGCTAAGTGCTCGGGTTTGATCTTGGGACTGCAGAGAACCTCTGTCATCAAGTCTTCCTCCTTCGCCTTGAAACACTTTGACCAGACAACGCGCCATCAGATCGACCAGGTCGGCCCGTACCATCGCGTTTACGGGTACCTCCGGAGCTTCTCGGACCACCAGACCCAACAGTTCGAGTTGCACCACCATCACCTCCCTCGCATAGGTCAGCTGCGATTGGCTGAAGGTTATCGTGATCACGTTGCGTCTGAATTGCGAGAACGGAGGAAAGGAGCAGAAGCGCTTCCTTGCCCAAAACTGCCTGCTCACTAATCCCGATCTCTCCACTGCTCGGCGACAGCATCCACATCGGAATCTTTAGTCGCTTGCCCGCGGGATCCGCTACCGACGCGGCGCCATCGCCCCGCTTCGGCCTGCGTTGGAGCTGTAGCATGGAACCGTGAAGAGGATGGAAGGGATAGAATACTTTGACTTCGGTCGCTTCCGCACTCAGGGTACTGTGGGTGCGGGTGTCCACACCCTCA
>DATAQW010000010.1:0-2425 GCA_036264445.1 Pseudacidobacterium sp. | reverse complement strand
TTTTCACCACTACCAAGACTTGCATGGCAAAGCATTTGTTGCAGCGGAGCAGAATGCATTGCTTTTTATCGATGTGTTACGTTCCTGCGTGGTGGCAGGAGAATTTAAACTGCATGATTTTGTAGTCATGCCGAACCACGTGCACCTTCTAATAGAAGTGAATCATGCGATGACAATTGAGAAAGCCATGCAATTGATCAAAGGCAGGTTTTCCTATCGTCTGAAAAAAGAATGTGGGTATGGCGGAGAAGTGAGGCAGCGTGGCTTTTCTGACGGCAGAATCAAAGATGAGCAAAGCTTCCTGAAACATCGAGAATATATTGGCCAAAACCCCGTAAAAGCTGGGCTGGTCGATTCAGCAGAAAAATACCCCGTTATACCTACCTGGCAAAGAAAAAAGCGCAGGGGCTAAAAGCCCAAAACTCTCAAGGGCTGAGCGGCACGACTAAAGTCATGCCCTGACACAAACCAATACCACAATTCGAGACAGCTTTTCCGGTCTTCCCAAGGTGAATCGAAACCAAGGAGGCGGTCATAATGCATATGTGAGGGACGATCAGATGGCGGTCAGGAGAAGCTCGACTCAACGTTGCCGACGAAGCAGTGAAGAACCCTGGAGTGAAATCGAGAGCTGGGCGGTCCACGTTGCACCCGGGAAATCGTTGCACTGACGCGGTTCAAGAAACTTATGAAGAAACACGCATGGTAAGTTGTCCTTCAATCGTTATCGGACTAGTGCTTTCGCTTGCTCAATGAGAGCCCCGATACGACTCACTTCGTCTGCATCGAAACCTGCTCGGCGCAAATGCGCATGTCGCGGCAAAACTCGTCGATCCGTTTGCGATCCGTATCCCAGGAGCACATGAATCGAGCCGCGCCCCCTATAAAGGTATAGAACTTCCAACCCCGTTGGTGCAGAGCCTCCAGGACTTCGTCCGAAGCGTGGACGAACACCGCGTTAGCCTCCGGCGGTGCGACAATTTCAACTCCCGGGATACCGGACAGCTGATCCGCAAAATACTGCGCGCACGCATTGGCATGCGCCGCGTTGCTGAGCCATGCGCCGCTCTTGAGCATCCCTACCCACGGAGCGGCAAGAAAACGCATCTTTGACGCCAGTTGTCCAGCCTGCTTGCAGCGGTAATCGAAGTCTTCGGCGAGCTTCCGATCGAAAAACAGTATCGCTTCGCCTACCGCCATTCCGTTCTTGGTCCCTCCGAAGCAAAGCACGTCGATGCCGCTCTTCCAGGTAAGGTCTGCGGGGGAGCAACCCAGGCTGGCGCAGACATTGGCGAAGCGCGCTCCATCCATGTGCAACCTCAGCCCCTGTTGCCGGCATTCTTGTGAGAGAGCGCGCAGCTCATCGATGGTGTAGACGCGCCCTGTTTCGGTGGATTGACTGATGGTGACGGCGCGAGGCTTTGGGAAATGAATGTCCTGCCGGCTGGTGGCGATCTGGTGCACCGCGGCCGGCGTGAGTTTCCCGTCGCTGCTTTCCGCGGTAAGGAGCTTGGATCCGTTGGAAAAGAACTCGGGAGCGCCGCATTCATCCGTCTCCACGTGGGAGGATTGACAACAGATGACAGCGTGATACGACTGGCAGAGGGAAGCGAGCACCAATGAATTTGCGGCCGTGCCATTGAAGGCAAAGAAAACCTCGCAGTCGGTCTCAAACAGCTTCCGGAAGGCATCAGCCGCAGCCGCGGTCCAGGGGTCGTCTCCGTAGCCAGAAACGTGGCCGTGATTGGCCGCTTCCATGGCAGCCCAGGCCTCCGGGCAGATGCCGGAATAATTGTCGCTTGCGAATTGCTGCAGAAGATCGGTGCTCTTGATATCGGCCATATCCTACTTTAACCCTCTGCCTTCTTCGCCGCATTGGTCCCGGCCCGCAGGGCGTGTTCCGTGCAACCGATCGAGGCGCTAAGAAACGACTAAGCCACTAAATCACCTCGATATCCCAGCCCAACCCCGGCCTGTCCGATGGGCGGGCATAGATTCCCTCCGGCCCGCGAGTGATATGGTTGTCCTCTTCAAAACGCCGGTAAACCTCGTCCGGCCCACCGGGCGGTGGCATGAACGTCTCTGCCCACGGACTATTAGGCGTAGCCTTGATGAAGTGAATCGAATCGAAAGCGCCCCCGCCATGCGGAATCACCGGAATATCATAGGCAGCCGCCAGGGCGCCGATGCGCCGCAGCTCCGTCATTCCGCCGCACCAGTGGATGTCGGGCTGCCAGATCGCCGCCCCGCGGTGGTCCAATAGTTGACGGAAGGCGTACCGCGTATACTCGTGCTCGCCGGTGGCGATGCGGGTGGATTTTATCTCCGCGCTCAGGCGCCCAAAGCCTTCATAGTCTCTCGGCTGCAGGCACTCTTCCATCCAATAGATGCGGTACGGTTCGACCAGCTTAGCCATCTCGATGGT
>DATAQW010000001.1:0-13531 GCA_036264445.1 Pseudacidobacterium sp. | reverse complement strand
TTGTCGCAAGACTGCTACAGTGCAACCAAAAGTGTGCAGAGAGCTAGACCCCGCGTCATTTCTGAATTTTCTTGATTGGAAGGCGAGTCTTGCACAGGCTTTTTCACAACTCTGTTGAAAACGTTCCCAAAGTTGCTTCCTGTTTGCCCCGATAGAGCAGGAAGTCCCGTATCGAAATTTTCACTGTTAGAATTTCCGAAAAAGATGACTGCGAAATCACGCACCAAGAAAGTTTTCTCTCTGATCAGCGATGAAAAGCTTCGCCAGCTTTATTCCACCATGCTGAAGTACCGCATTCTGGAGACACATGCACGCACCATCGTTCGTGGCCTGCCTTCATTGAGAGGACATGAGGCCGCTGTCGCTGGCGCAGCCATCGATCTACGACGCGGTGACGCAATCTTTTCAGCTGACGGTACAGCAGGCAGCTATTTGCAAGGCTCTGAACTCAGCGTGGTTTTTGAGCGCCTGCATAAGCGCGCTCAAACCAAGAAAAAATTTGAAATTCCGGGATTGGCATCGCAGGTTGCCATTGCTACAGGTTCAGTCCTGGCAAGCAGCAGAAAGCAAAGTGCAGGAATTACACTTGCATTGCTGACAGATTCCGCAGTCCAGTTGGACTCGGCAAGAGAATCGCTGACTTTTGCCGGTGCCAGCAAGTTGCCGATCATCTACCTTCGAGTCGCCCCAGCATCCGGCGAAGATTTCCCGCCGTCGCTTGACCTTCCATTGATTCCAGTCGATGCAAATGATGTAGTCGCCGTTTATCGCGTGGCTTACGAATGTATTCTCCGAGCGCGCCAAGGTGGCGGTCCGAGCGTAATCGAGTGCAGGACTTTTACCACGAAGCGTGATCCAATCCGCAGCATGGAGCAATACCTGAGCGTAAAGGGGCTTTTCACTGAGGCATGGAAGCAGGAGATGATTCGTGCCTTTGAGCGGGAAGTGCATCAAGCGGCATCCAAGGCGAAGAAGACGATGCGTAAGACTTCTGTTCCTTCATCTCAAACAACGAGTCCTTTTCTTTATCTTCTCTAGACAGCGGCCAAGGCAGACTGCACCCCGGTTTACTGTTTGAATCTGTCTCGCATCTTATGGCGAAGCAAATACTTGTCATCAATGTGTCCTTCATCTAGCCTTGAAAACAGCATGGATGCTTAATGTGACCTCCAACGGTCTTACGATTATGCCGTGGAGATGGACCGATACCCCAATCGTTCGAGGTGCGAGTGAAATTTGTCTCTTCGATCTGTTTTTTTGCAGCACTTTTCTTCCCGCTGCAATCCACAATGGCTCAAGAAAATCCAGACCAGCAAATTACATTGGACGGACCATCCGGCAGCGCATCTCCACAGCAGCCCATTCCACCTGGTTATACGCCTGCATCGCCGGTGACAGTCGTCAGCACGCAGGGTTCCACCTATATTCCTATGGACAGCTGGATCTATCCGGCTTTGAGCCGCCTTCAAGGGCTTGGTTATCTCGATACGGCATTTCTGGGATTACGGCCATGGACGCGTCTGAGCGTCCTGCACATGCTGCAGCAAACAGCAGACCAGATTGAAGCTGACACTAATAATGACGAGGCACGCGGGATTTATCTTGCCGTGCTGCATGAGGTTGCTCCCGGCCTCGAAAACAATTACGGCCAACGCACTGTTCATTCGGAGCTGGAAAGCATTTATACAAACCTTCGCGGCATCAGCGGTACACCGCTGCGCAACAGCTTCCACTTCGGTCAAACGATTATCAATGATTATGGCCGTCCTTACCAGGAAGGATTCAACAACTACACTGGTTTTGCCGCACGCAGCGCAGCCGGCCGCTTTGCGCTGTATTTCCGCGGAGAATACCAGCACGCCCCCAGCGCAGCCGGCTATTCGCCTGAGTTATTCACTTTTCTTTCCGAGCAGATCGACTCCATTCCGGTTGGTTCCAATCCCAGCCAGTCGACTATTCCGCTTGGCCCAATTCCATCGACAGACACTTTCCGTGTGCTGGAAGGGTATCTTTCTTACAACATCCTGAACCACACGATATTATTCGGAAAAACTGACCGCTGGTGGGGACCCGGGCAAGGAGGTGCTTTCGCATTCAGCAACAATGCGGAAAACATTTATGCCTTCCAGATCGACCGAACGGAACCACTGCGCGTCCCTTTGCTCTCCCGGCTCATTGGCCCTATACGTTATCAATTTTTCGTTGGCAGTCTGAAAGGCCACAGCTATCCAAATTCACCATGGATGCATGGAGAGAAAATCAGCTTCAAGCCAACTCCGAATCTGGAATTTGGTTTTGAACGCACCGCGATCTGGGGTGGTGCAGGCCACGTTCCCATCACGATTCACAGCTTCCTAAAGAGCTTCTTTAGTTTCCAAAACGTTTCTGCCGAAGAAAAAGTCAGCCGTGATGATCCTGGGGCGCGATTCGGTACATTCGATTTCTCATACCGGCTGCCATACTTGCGCAGGTGGCTGACGCTTTATACCGATTCACTCGTGCATGACGATGTGAGCCCAGTCAGCGCGCCACGCCGCTCGGGTATTCGGCCTGGCATCTACTTATCGCATTTCCCTGGTGGACTCGATCATCTTGATCTTCGCGTGGAAGCGGCTTCCACCGATCCGGTCAGCAACTCCACGTCAAGGGGACAGTTCCTCTACTTCGAAACAATCCAGAGGCAGGGCTATACCAACAAAGGCTTTATTATGGGCGACTGGATTGGCCGCCAGTCCAAAGGCGGGCAGGCATGGCTTACCTGGCATCTTTCTCCACAGGAGGACATTCAGTTCTCCTATCGCAATGCGAAAGCGTCGGCTCTCAATACAAATAGTCGTGGCCAAGAATCAGGTTTTTTACCTGGCGGCACTACGCAGAACAACTATCAATTCAATGTAGTGAAACGAGTTTTGAAGGATATTGAATTGAACGGCTCAGTGCAGTATGAGCAATGGAAAGTCCCTCTGTATAAACCTGGCTCGCAGAGCAATACCGTAGTGCAGTTCCAGGCTACATGGTACCCGCAAGAGAAGAAACTTTTCTAAGCGCGCCAAAAAAGCGTGGGGCCTCCCATCCTTTCGCAATAAAACGCGAAAGGATGGGAGGCCATAAATGTTAGCCGCGGCGTTGCCGCAAATCTCCACCAGTCATCTGTTTCGGCTGTTCTATTCGAAGCAGCCCAAGCAGTGTTGGTGAAATATCCCGTAATGATCCACCGGATTTCAACGAGAAGTCCTTTGCATCTTCGCTTACCAGGATGAATGGCACAGGATTTGTGGTATGTGCTGTGTGCGGCCCGCCTGTCACAGGATCAACCATCATCTCGGCATTGCCGTGGTCGGCTGTGATCAGCAGCGTCCCCCCCCGTTGCCTGATGGATTGATAGATGCGGCCCAGGCAAGCGTCTACAGTCTCTACGCCCTTAATGGTTGGCGCTAACTTGCCCGAATGTCCAACCATATCAGCATTAGCAAAGTTCACGACAACGAGATCGAAGGCCGTGTCTTCTACCGCTTTCGTAACAGCATCTGCAATCCCTGCAGCACTCATCTCCGGAGCGAGATCGTACGTCGCCACCTTCTGCGAAGGCACCAGCACGCGGTCTTCGCCGGGGAATGGCGTTTCAATACCGCCATTGAAGAAATATGTCACGTGCGCATACTTTTCTGTCTCGGCCACGCGAAGATTGCGAAGATTTGCCTGTGCAAGCATATTGGCGAGCAGGTTCTCCATTGATTCCGGCAGAATGACCATCGGCAGCGTAAACAGCTTGTCGTACTGCGTCATGCAGACGTAATGCAGGTTCTTCGGAATCTCGCTACGCGGAATCATTTCGTCCAGTTCGGCGGCATTGATCAGCTCGCGTCCGCCTTCTTTAGCGAAGTTGCTGTTGCGCGCGAGCACGCGCGTGATCTGACGTGCGCGGTCGGCACGGAAATTGAACATGATGCATACGTCCTCGTCGCGGATCACTCCATTGGGACGTCCATGCTCATCTGTAACCACGAACGGCACAGTAAACTCGTCCGTCACGCCGTTGTTGTAGGACTCCTTAATGCGAGCAACAGGATCGCGATATGCGCCGCCTTCGGCGTGGCCCTTCACCATGGCGTCGAAGGCCTTCTTTTCGCGCTCCCAGCGGCGGTCACGGTCCATAGCGTAGTAGCGGCCTGAGACAGAAGCTATCTTGCCAACGTTGTACTCGCGCATTTTCTGTTCGAGAGCGGCCAGATATCCGGCGCCGTTTGTAGGCAGCGTGTCGCGTCCGTCCATGAATGCGTGGACAAAGACGCGCTCCACGCCATGCTGCTTTGCGGCTCTCAGCAGCGCATAGAGATGTTCCTGATGCGAGTGCACCCCGCCATTGGAGACGAGGCCAAACAGATGCAGTTGCCGTTCGCCTTCACGCGCACGCTTCATCGCATCCACAATAACCGGATGCGTGAAGAAATCGCCGCTGGCAATCAGGCTATCGATGCGCGTGATGTCCATCTGGACGATACGGCCCGCGCCAATATTCAAATGGCCGACTTCACTGTTGCCCATCTGCCCGTCAGGCAGGCCAACGAAGTGGTCTGAGGCATGAAGCAGTGTATTAGGATACTCGGCAAGCAGTTTGTCGTACGTCGGCTTGCGAGCCAAAGCAATTGCGTTGTTTTCCACCTGAGGCCGATAGCCCCATCCATCCAGAATAGTAAGGACCAACGGCCTTTTGTGAATCGACACTCTTTCTCCTAAATTGAAAAATTGCTGCTACGGTTACTGTGGCGAAGACGCGGGCGGATTCTGCTGCGGAGAGGTATTCAGCGAAGGCTTGTTCTGCTGGTGCTCTTCCATATATTTCTGCTGGGCAGCGTCGATTTCTGCCTTATGCCGCGTGATTACATCCTTTGCCGTCTGCTGCGCCACCTGGATGGCCGAACGCTGCATTTCAGTCATCATGTAGGGCTGCGCCTCTATAAAGCGGTGTCCAGCCGGCGACTTATAGAACTCGATAATTCTGTCAGCGTCTTCCGTCGAAATGTATTTCGGATAAATCTCCGCTGCATGCGATTCAAGATCAGCATTCTGAAGGCTCTTGTCCAGATCGTCGACTACATCCGCAGGGATATAGGGCGGAAATGCGCTGCGGTAATACTGCATGGCGTTTGCGACAATGCGCTTCTTCATTTCTACGGCGCCACTCAGGTCCTGCATTTCCTTGATCTGTGCCGCAGTAATGGGATGAGCCGGAGGCTGGATCGCCGGTGCTGTGCTTGCAGCTGGAGGCTGTTGTACTGATGATGCTGATGACGATTTACTGGACTGTTGAGAAGGCGTTGCTGCCTGTTGGGCAAACGCAGCCCCAGAGACGATCACCGCGAATGCGGTCATGTAAAGAGTTCGCATACTAATACTCCTGAGTGAATAACAAAGTAAAACGCGCGGATTGTCGGTCCTTCCGCGCGTTTCTTCCTGTGATGGCTTACTCACCAAAGTTTACTGCTTCCAGGCCAAGAAATTCAGCAGCCTGCCCCAGTTCTTCTTCGATGCGAAGCAACTGATTGTATTTAGCGATACGGTCCGTGCGCGATGCGGAGCCTGTTTTGATCTGTCCCACGCCCGTTCCTACTGCGAGATCGGCAATGAAGGTGTCTTCGGTCTCGCCGCTGCGGTGTGAAATGACTGAGGTATAGCCATAACGGCGAGCAAGAGAAATCGCTTCCAGCGTTTCGCTTATGGTACCGATCTGGTTTACCTTGATCAGAATCGAATTCGCTATTTCCTCTTCAATGCCACGCTGCAGGCGCTCGGTGTTCGTCACGAAAAGATCGTCGCCTACAAGCTGCACGTGGTCGCCGATCAATTCAGTCAGATAACGCCAGCCCTCCCAATCATCTTCTGCGAGACCGTCTTCGATGGAAACGATGGGATACTGCTTCGTCCAATTCTCCCAGAAGCGTGCCATCTCCTCGCTGGATTTCTCGCTCTTGTCGGACTTCTTGAAGACGTACTTGCCCTTTTCCTTGTCGTAGAATTCGCTCGCTGCTGGATCCAGCGCAAGCACCACATCTTCACCAGGTTTGTAACCGGCAAGATCGATAGCTTCCAGAATCACTTCAATTGCTTCTGTATTCGATTTGAGCGAGGGAGCAAATCCGCCCTCATCACCAACTGCGGTGTTGTATCCCTTCTTCTTAAGCACGCCCTTGAGCGTGTGGAATATCTCCGCCCCACAGCGCAATGCGTCAGAAAAGCGCTCCGCGCCCACCGGCATCACCATGAACTCCTGAAAGTCCACATTGTTGTCGGCATGCGCGCCGCCGTTCAGAATATTCATCATCGGAGTTGGCAGAACAGACGCATTCACGCCGCCAAGATAGCGATAGAGTGGCACCTTGAGAGCGTTGGCAGTAGCACGCGCCGCAGCCATAGAAACCGCAAGAATCGCATTCGCACCCAGGCGGCCCTTATTCGGGGTACCATCGAGCGAAATCATCGTCGCATCGAGCAGGCGCTGGTTCGCAGCATCCATGCCCGTCAGCTCAGGCGCCAGAATGCTCTCAACATTCTCAACCGCCTGCAACACGCCCTTGCCCAGATAGTGGCTCTTATCGCCATCGCGCAACTCAACGGCCTCGTGCTCTCCGGTGGAAGCGCCGCTTGGCACGGCTGCGCGCCCGAGTGAGCCATCTGTAAGCACAACATCGGCCTCAACTGTCGGGTTTCCGCGCGAATCAAGAATTTCGCGCGCGTGAATCGCTGCTATCTCCGTCATTTCACTCCTCAGAATCTGGTGTCTTAGCCGGTCTTTGAGTTTCGGGCGTCGGTCCACACGGATCGGCTCACCGGCAAAGCCGCCTATGGTATCTACAAAGCCCGACATGCGTTGAAATTGCCTTCCCGAAGGATTTCTTTACGAGAGTTTCCTTAAGCAGAATAGCAAAGAGTGCTCCTCGCCTGTTTTGAGCGCAAAAACGATTCACATCCGGCAACAATGAGAAGTCTTATCTGAAACCATGTCCGGTTCCGGACGCATCTTGTTCCATTCCGGACATCATATGCTTCAGCTCTTGCATATCTATATCGCATTTTCAATGACTTAGAAGAGCAGTAATTGGTCAAGGAACTGCTCTGTCGTATGTTGAATATTCTTCAGGAGGCGCACACATAATGACCACATTCCTGAACGATCTGCGCTATGGCATTCGCCAGCTTCGTAAAAATCCCGGATTCACGCTTGTCTGTGTACTCACGCTCGCACTCGGCATTGGAGCTAATACCGCCGTCTTCAGCGTGATGAATGCGGTGCTGCTCAAATCGCTTCCTGTGGCCGACCCGCAACGGCTGGTCTATCTGCGCACCTCCAGTCCTCCGCAGCGGACAGGCACCATCGACACACATGAGACATTCTCTTATCCGGTCTACGACGCACTTAGCCGCCAGAAAAGCGCTTTCAGCGACGTGATGGCTTACGTGCCGCTTTCCGGAGGGAAAGTTGCCGTCCGTTATGGAGCACAACCCGAAGAAGCAGAAGGCGACATGGTCAGCGGCAATTTTTTCTCTGGTCTAGGGGTACGACTCGTAAGGGGACACGGTTTTACTGAGCAGGACGAAGCCAGCCACGCGCCTATCGCTGTCATCAGCTACAACTACTGGACGAGCCGCTTTTCGCGCAATCCAGATGTGATGGGAAAAGTCCTGTATGTAAATAGCGTACCTCTCATGATTGTAGGAATTGCCGCAGAGGGCTTCGAGGGCGTGGAAGCGGGTAGTTCCACTGACTTCTGGATTCCCTTACAAAGCCGCGAAGAGTTGAACGCTTGGGGCAATACCCCCGAAAACGGGAAAACGTATATTGCCGATCCGTCCTGGTGGTGTGTGCGGATGATAGGCCGTCTTGCCCCGGGAGTCACCAAGCAACAGGCAGCTGCATATCTGCAATCCGCTTTTCAAACAGCCGCATACATTGGCCTCGGTAACCCTGAACCAGGAGAAGAACGCCCCGTTCTCAGCTTTGAAGGCGCGAAAAATTTCCCTGGCTACGACAATCAGTATGGCAAGCCTCTCAAAATCCTGATGGCCATGGTCGGCTTCGTCTTACTCATCGCGTTGAGCAATGTCGTCATGCTCTTAGTAGCGCGCAACGCAACCCGCCAACGTGAATTCTCTCTACGTCTCGCGCTCGGCGCCGGACGCAAGGAATTCTTCCGCCAGTTATTATCAGAAAGCCTGTTGCTGGTGGCCATCGGCGGCGGGTTAGCATGGTTCTTCGCCGTCCTCGCAACAAAGACCTTGGGAACATGGGCACAGATTGAATCGAGCCTCGCACCCGACAACACAGTCCTCTACTTCACCTTGAGCATACTTCTGTTGGCTGCCCTGTTATTTGGATTGGCACCGTTGCGTGCAGCCCTTTCTTCTGGGCCGGGGTTAGTGCTTAAAACTTCGGCCACATCGACCACCGACGCCGACAAATCGCGCATAGGCAGAATCACCGTTGCCCTGCAGATGGCTCTATGCCTTGTGCTGCTAGTTGGAGCGGGACTTCTGGTGCGCACGCTGCGCAATCTCGAAAACATTCCGTTGGGAATGCGTATTCAGGGGCTCGTCGTCTTCGGCGTAAACCCGAGCGTTCATTCCGCGGGTGAAAGCGTCGCCTTTTATCAAGACTTCATGAACAAGTTGCGCGTGCTGCCCGGCGTCGAATCCGTCACCATTATGGAAGAACGCATCGGGTCATGGTGGTCGGACAACTTTGACATGACTGTAGACAGCAAGCTGCCCGATGTTTCTAACGGATCATCAAGAACAGTTCGCAACAACATCGTGGGTCCAGACTTCTTCCATACACTCGGCGTGCCTGTACTCATTGGCCGCGACTTCGCCGATTCTGATACCGCAACGTCGCCGCCCGTCGCCATCATTAACGAATTGTTTGCGCAACGCTTTCTGCCGAACCAGAACCCATTAGGACACCACATCGCTCCATCGGGAACAAATTTTCAGTTCACGATTATTGGCATGGTGAAAAACCACAAATACCGCAGTATCGATGAAGTGCCGATTCCAATGGCCTGGGTTATGTACACGCAGATTCCAAGGGTTGGCAAAATGAATATCGAGATGCGCGTCCATGGCGAGCCGCTAGCCATTTTGCCCTCTGTGCGTAAGGTGTTACAGGGAATCGACCCGAACCTGCCACTGATCGAACCCATGACGCAGCGGGCGCAATATGAGACGACCATTTCGCACCAGCTGCTCTTTGCGCGCCTTGCGGGATTCTTCGGTCTGCTTGCCGTGGTGCTCGTTGCCACCGGCCTTTACGGAACCCTCGCCTACCGCGTAAGCAATCGCACGGTAGAAATAGGCGTGCGCATGGCAGTCGGAGCGCAACGACATCAGGTCATCTGGATGGTGTTGCGCGACAGTCTTCTGCTGAATGCGATTGGCATCGTGATTGGAATACCTCTTGCCGCTCTGGTTGCGAAGGCACTTGCTTCTTCGCTCTATGGAGTCAAACCCTCAGATGCATTCACATACATATGCGCAGTTCTCGGAGTCACCTTGGTTGCGATTGCCGCGAGCATGGTTCCGGCAAAGCGTGCAGCCAGTGTCGATCCTTTGGCTGCATTGCGCAGCGAATAACAGTTTCCCACAATAGCCTGAGATACTTAGCAAGATATCTACTTATTGGTTTTATTTGCGGTACAGTTAATAAATAGAGAATTATTCCTAACTAGCTTGACCGTCCATCCTGAGCACACTTAAGCTACCTCCGTTTCTTCCACTCGGCCTGTTTTCTAACAGGCCATTCCTGTAACTAGCTCGTAACAAACGCAAAGGAGATACTTATGCGCAAGCCCCTACTTGTGTCCTGTCTCGCAAGCTGTATGTTACTTATACTAACCGCGCGTGCTTACTCGCAGACCTACTACGTCGCCTTGGGAGACTCCCTTGCGGCAGGCTATCAGCCACTGCCCGGCGGAGGATCGGAAATCCATCATGGCTATGCTGAAGACCTGGCACCAAAGGTAAACATGACGCTGGTCAATCTTGGATGCCCCGGAGAAACCTCCGCAACCATGATCAACGGCGGCGAGTGCAATACATATACCTCCGGATCGCAGCTGGGCGACGCCGAGGCCTTTCTTGCCGCTAATGCTGGCAAGGTCGGCCTGGTTACCATCGACATTGGCGTAAATGACGTCCTGTCCTGCGTTACCAATGGCTCCATCAACGCCTCCTGCTTGGTGCAGAAAGAAGCGCAGGTAGAAACCAACCTCCAGAACATTCTCACAGCGATGCGCAATGCAGGTGGATCAAACCTGAAGATCATCGCCATGAATTATTACGATCCCTTCCTGGCCGAGTGGTTGAACGGCACATCAGGACAGCTTGAGGCCGTCGCGACAGTTGCGGCGGTGGAGGAGTTCAATGCGGCCGAAGCCGGAATCTATTTGCTGAACGCCGCCCCTGTAGCCGACGTTGCCAACGCCTTCCAGACGCTCAACGTAACGCCTGTACTCTACAACGGCCAACTGGTTCCGAAAGATGTCGTCGAAATCTGCCAGAACACTTGGATGTGCTCCCTCAACAACATTCACGCCAACGATGCCGGCTATCAGCTGATCGCAAACACGATTTACCCACTCACTCAGTAAACCCCAACCAGATGCCTGGTTCATCCGTACAAAGTAACGGGTGAACCAGCGAAGTTCTCTGCTTGCATCTGCGTCCACTCAGCGTCCTCTGCATCTACACTTTTCTGAAATGCCCCGCCCGATGTTACATTAATCTCCGGAACTAATTCGCTTTACTAAGGACGAATCCGTGGCATTTCTGGGAATGGACATTGGCACAGGAGGCACCCGCGCGGTGCTCATCGATGAGCAGGGGCAGGTCATCGCCTCAGGCGAAAGTGAACATGCACCCTTTCGCAGTCCGCAGCCCGGATGGGCCGAGCAGGATCCTGAAGACTGGTGGCGCGCCGCGCAGGAAGCTATCCGCAAAGTCGTTAGTGCCGACGTTATCAAGCCTTCTCAAATAGGTTCCATCGGGCTCACCGGGCAGATGCATGGAGCCGTCATGCTCGATCACGAAGGCCGTGTGCTGCGGCCGTCGCTTATTTGGTGTGACCAGCGCACCGGTCCGCAATGCGACTGGTTGCATAAAAAAATCGGCCGCGAGCGACTCATTGAGCTGACCTGCAATCCCGCGTTGCCGAATTTCACTCTGACCAAGCTCTTGTGGGTGCGCGATCACGAACCGGAAGTCTTCGCAAAGATTGCGCATGTCCTCTGCCCCAAAGACTACGTCCGCTACCGGCTCACCGGGACCTATGCTATCGATGTTCAGGAAGCCTCAGGCACTCTGTTGCTCGACGTAACCAATCGGCGTTGGTCCTCGGAAGTTGCCCGTGTCTCCGGCATTAACGAGGCGTGGCTGCCGCAGCTCTTTGAATCGCCTGAGGTCTGCGCGCATATATCCGCTGAAGCAGCGAAGACCACAGGACTAGTCGCTGGAACTCCGGTGGTCGCCGGAGCGGGCGACCAGGGTGCGGGCGCAGTTGGCATGGGTATCCTGCAGCCTGGATCCGTCTCCGCTACCATCGGAACATCCGGCGTGGTTTTCGCGGCAACCGCAACTCCCACCAAAGATCCTCAAGGCCGCTTGCACACCTTTTGCCATGCTGTTCCAGGACGCTGGCACGTTATGGGCGTAACCCAGGCAGCAGGACTTTCGCTGCGCTGGCTGCGTGATGTCATCGCTCCGGGCGCAAGCTACGACACGCTCACTGCCGAAGCTTCAAAGATTCCCGCAGGCAGCGACGGACTTCTCTGGGCGCCGTATCTGCTGGGCGAGCGCACGCCGCATCTCGATTCGCACGCAACTGCAATGTTCTATGGCATCACAGCTTTGCACACGCGCGGACATTTGGTGCGCGCCGTGCTCGAAGGCGTGGCTTATTCACTTAAAGACACGTTTACGCTCTTTTCTGAGCTCAACGTTCCAGTCAAAGGCGTGCGTCTTGGAGGGGGCGGCGCACGCGGTCCGCTCTGGCGCTCGGTCCAGGCAAGCATCTATGGATATCTCTGCGATGTCCTCGTCGCCGAAGAAGGCGCAGCTTTCGGCGCTGCCCTGCTCGCCGGGGTGGGTGCAGGCGCATGGAAGGACACCGATGCTGCTTGTGCATTGGCCATTCACGTGGCTGAACAGATTGCTCCCGATCCGGCGACAGACGAAACCTACAAGTCCGGATATCGGTTTTACCGCCGTCTGTATCCTGCGATCAAAGCCATTCGTGAAGGAACTGGATCAGATTTCGTGTAAAAACGTGTTCGTATTAAAGGAGCCCAAGCCTCAGTAACCCAGATACCGAAGGGCCATCTGCGAGGTTCGTTTGAGTTCCGCCTTCGTTGAACCATTCGCTGCCTGGATGGACAGACCGGCGAGGATCGATGAGAGATACCGGGTATAGTCGTCCACGTTAACGTCCTTGGACAACTCTCCGCTCTTTCGCGCCCGTAGAAAGCGTTCCCTCATTGCGACTTCATTCTGTTTACGTATTTCGGTCATGATATCCCTCGCCGGTGTAGCTTCCACGCTGCAACCCACCGCCCCCGCCAGCGTCATACAAGTCGGCGGATGGCCAGGCGTGGTGAGGAACGCTACAGTGTTGTTGAAGAGCGCACGAACAACCTTTTCGAGAGTCGGCTCCTCCAGCGCCTTTGTTGCGTATTGCGCCCGACTTTCCGTATAGCGCTTTACTGCAAGTGAAAACAAGGCCTGCTTGTCGCCGAAGGCCGCATAGATGCTTGAGGGGTTGAGGCCCATCGCCTGGGTAAGATCTGCCATAGAAGTGCCCTCAAAGCCCCGTTCCCAAAAGAGCAGCATCGCGGCCTCAAGCGCTGCGTCTTTATCAAAGCTGATCGGTCGTCCCGTCTTTCCGTTCCCCGTTTTCATACGCTTGCTCACCACTCAATATTAGAGTGCAAAATCGTGAATCCGATGCGCCTCGCACACATCTGTAGTGAATGCTCCTGAAATAGTTCGACTAGGGCATTCAAAGGAGAAGACAATGGGGCAGTTTGAGAAAGGAGCGAATCTCGTGTCGAAGAACAGCGAACGAGTCATTTTGGTGACAGGCGCCACTGGTAGGCAGGGAGGCGCCGTATACCGACACCTGCAGAAGAAAGGATTCAAGTTGCGCGCGCTGGTGCGGGATCCCAATAGCAACAAAGCACGTCAACTGGTGGGGCATGGGGAGGAAGTGTTTCAGGGAAGCTTCGATGATCCCGACAGTTTGATGCGCGCGATGGATGGTGTGTACGGCGTATTCTCCGTGCAGCCCTACTCGGCCAATGAAATCCAGCAGGGAATGGCGGTGATCGAGGCGGCGAAGCGGCAGGGCATCAGCCATTTTGTATACAGTTCAGTAGCTTCGGCGGACGAAGAAACAGGTATCCCTCACTTTGAAAGCAAAATCAAAGTGGAAGAGTACCTGCAATCAAACGGCTTGCAGCATACAATTCTGCGGCCTGTCTTCTTC
>DATAQW010000425.1:0-3111 GCA_036264445.1 Pseudacidobacterium sp. | reverse complement strand
CCGTCATACGGCGCACCTGGCTGTTGACGCCATCGGCGCCCACCAAAAAATGCGCGCGAAATTCAGCATCCTGTGTCGTAACAGTGATGCCGCGTTCTTCTTGAATAATGCGATCTATGCTCCGGATGCGTTGGAAGGCAGATCCAGCTTCAATCGTTTTTGCCAGAATGTATGCGTCCAACTCCGTTCGTACAGTCATTACGCAAATAGGTTTTCGGTTCTGCACCGGAATAGAGGCGGAATTTCTTTCTTCGAGGACGAGGCGATATGAAGTCTGCCGTATGACAGGATCGATGGAGTATCGCAGCGCGCGCAGGGTTTTCATCGTGAGGCCACCAGCGCAGGCCTTCATTCTTGGGAAGTCTGATTTGTCGAGCAGTAAAACGGACTTATTGGCGAATGCCAAATCGTACGCGCATGCGCAGCCTGCGGGGCCAGCTCCAACCACGATGGCGTCCCAGGTCTTCATCCGGCATACCAGCTATTCGATCGCAGTCATCGGCACGCGGATCGATGCGCGATAACGATCGCCTCGATACCGTGAGCATGCTGCTTCGACTGGGGTTTCCTGCGTCGTCATGATGATTCGAGTGATAGACAGCACGCTGGACTTGCGAGGAATGGTCAGCAGTTCTGATTCTTCTTTCGTCGCGGGAAGCGCTTCGATAACTTCGTCTGCATAACCAACGCGCACTCCGTAGCGTTCGCGCAGCGTCTGGTAGAGGGAGTGTTTGGCGAAGTCAATCCGGTCCAGTCCAGGAAATTGTTTCAGAGGGATGTGTGAATCCTCAATTGCCATCGGGATGCCGTCGGCTAGCCGAAGCCTGCGCAGGTGGACGACTTTGTCTTTTCCATCCAGCTTCAGCCGCTGCATGAGCTCCTCTGTAGGAGGGACAATCGCCTGCTCCAGCAGTTTTGAACTTGGTTTCATGCCGCGCTGCCGCATGTCCTCGGTAAAGCCCTGCAGGTGCATAATGTTTTTTTCGAGCTTGGGCTTGGTCACAAATGTGCCACGGCCTTTTTCACTGAATGCGTAGCCGCTGGTTTTCAGCCCGTGCAATGCCTGTCGCGCTGTCATGCGGCTCACCTGATAGTAGCGGGACAGCTCCTCTTCAGACGCCAGTGGATCGCCCTCGGAGAGCTCGCCGGACTGGATCTTCTCCATCAATGCCCGTTGAATCTGGAAGTAAAGAGGAATAAATCCATTTTTGTCCAATGGATGAAACGCTGGTTCGTTATGCGTACGGCTCTTCGGCACCTTCACTCCTCGATTGGCAACTAAGGGGAATCTGAATGCAGCTGCATATAAAAATTTGTTCTACGGATAAGCAATCACTACATAGATTGCGCAAATCTCGAACTCAATCGTTTAACATGCTTCAAACCCCAACAGCTCTATATGACAACATCTGTGACATTTCCGGCCAGCTTAAAAAACAAACTGATCGTCTCTTGCCAGGCACTCCCCGGCGATCCGCTCGACAACGTAGATACGCTGCGACGCATGGCGCTCTCTGTCATACGCGGCGGGGCCGGAGGTCTCCGTCTCGGCGGGAAAGACAGTATCTCGCTGCTTCGTCTGGAAACAAAGTTGCCGATCATCGGAATTCTTAAGAGATATGAGAATGACGAGCTGTTTATTACACCTGACTTTGCTTCTGCCCAAGTAATTGTGGATGCCGGGGCCGATGTGATTGGCCTGGACTGCAGCGCCCGGCGCCCCGCGTCCGCCGAACCATGGCCGGAACTGCTTCCGCGCATCCAAAACAGGCTTGGCAAGCCGGTTCTGGCCGACATCGCTACGCTCGAAGAAGCCTTCGCCGCCGAGCAGGCTGGAGCTTCCGCCGTGGCAACCACGATGTTCGGATACACACCCGAAACGGCGGGGAAGCGCTTCGTGAGCTGGCCTCTTGTCGAGCAGCTTGCCAAATCCCTGCATGTTCCAGTGATCGTGGAAGGCCATGTTCGCGGGCCGGAAGATTTGCGGCGCGCCTTTGATGCCGGCGCCTTCGCCGTCGTCGTCGGCGCTGCAATTACGCAACCGGAAGCGATTACAGCAAGATTCATTGCGGCCATAGAGGGATGATCCTGCAATCCGATTTTTGCCGGACTTTCTTTACAAACTTAAGAAAACAGAAGAGATTGCAATAACTCAGCGAAAGCCTTGCTGTGTGCGGCCTTATAGCGCCTATAGTTTTTTCTTCTGTCCGTAACTTTTTTCTTGCTAGCTAGTACAGTTGTCTATACATTATGTGAAATCTGAAAATCAGTCTATTTGAATGTGTCTGGCAAATAAGGACTGATGATATTCGCCGCATAGCGGACGCTAGTTCCGGCGTGGCACGGCAGTTTGAATTTTCGGTAGTTGGAGGCTATGTATGAAACGTATTTCCGCATCGTTGATGTGGTTCTTGTGTATTTCGCTGCTTGCCTGTATCCCCGGAGCAGCACAAACCGTCACGGGAACTATCCGTGGCACCATCACAGATTCCACCGGAGCCATTGTTTCAGGGGCTAAGGTTACCGCAACGAATGTAGCGACCAGCGTCGCAACGACGGCAGTCACCAATCAGGCCGGGGATTACTCAATCCGCTTCCTGCAGATCGGCCAGTACAAATTGACGGTGGAAGATGCCGGCTTCCAGACGGCAAGCTATGGGCCATTTCCTCTGGAAATCGATCAGGTAGCCAAGATCGATATCCCGCTAACGGTCGGCGCTGCAAGCACTACGGTCACGGTGAGCGAAGAAACTGTGCCCATTCTGCAAACAGAAAATGCCACCAATGGGGAGACCTTCACCGAGAATACGATCAACAGCGTGCCTTTGAATGGACGCGATTTCTCGCAGTTGACGGTCTTTACGCCTGGCGCGGTCTCGACTGGTTATGGCACCTACGGCATGGTAAGTGGCAGCTCGTCGAACTCGTCGGAGCGCTCCACAAATGCTGATAACGAAGCCAATGTGAACGGCAGCCGCCAGCAATCGAACAACTTCCTGCTTGACGGCCAGGAGATCAACGAAAATCTCAACAACACCATTGGCTACAGCCCCAGTCCGGACTCGCTTGACCAGATCCGCGTGATCTCTTCCAACGCTAACGCCGAGTTCG
>DATAQW010000344.1:0-12701 GCA_036264445.1 Pseudacidobacterium sp. | reverse complement strand
CTTCAAGAAACGGCTCGATCCTTCCGAATACGGCGGCGCACCGCTGCTTGGCGTGCGCGGTGTCTGCGTTATTGGCCACGGCTCGTCGAATGAGCGCGCGATTTATAACGGTATACGTGTCACGGCGGAATTCGTTCAGGCCGGAATCAATGAACGAATTGAGCGTGAATTTGCTCAACAGCCTCCTGAGCTTCCTCGGGCTAGTGGCGTAGGGTTGCCGCTACAATAGTTCTACTTGTCAGCCAATATTTTGTCGGCCCTGAATCATAGGGAACCAATCTTTCATTAGGTGCGTATCCCCATCCAGGTAAAGTGTGTCTCCCACGTAGTTGAATAGCGTATGCTTAGGGACACCACTACTCCTCATCGCTGGAACGCCCGCTATGGAATTCATCGAGGCAATCAAGATTGCGTTGCAGTCGCTCTGGGCGAACAAGCTGCGCTCGATACTCACGCTGATTGGCGTGGTTATCGGTGTAGCTTCGGTGATTGCTGTCATTACGCTAACCAATGGCGTGAATAAGTATGTGGCGACCAAGGTCTACAGTTACGGCGCCGATGTTTTCACGTTGAGTAAGCAGCCTCCGGTTATCTTTACCTACGAGGAATACGAGAAATACCAGAAGCGCAAAGACATCCATATCGAGGACTACCAGGCGATCCACGATAACTGCAAAATGTGTCAGGATGTAGGCGCATTGCAAAGCACGAGCGGCAAGGTCGTTTATGGTTCGCATTCGAGTACTGATACAAGTATTCGCGGCTGGAGCTGGAACATGCCAGCGATGTCGAATCTCAATGTTGTGCTCGGGCGCAGCTTTACGCCCGCCGACGAGCAGTACGCTACGCACAGCGCCATCATCGGTTATGACATTGTCGACAACCTCATGCCTGGAATGGATCCTCTGGGCAAGGAGATTCGTGTGGACGGAGAACCCTATACGGTGATCGGTGTCGGCGAGCGTCAGGGCAAGACGCTAGGCCAGAGCCAGGACAATTATGTTGCTGTGCCCATTACCACTTATCAACGTAAATACGGGACAAATGCAAGCATCGTCATCTACGTCAAAGCAGGAGCGGTAGGGCTGGCGTTGGATCGCGCCTCGGACGAAGCGCGCGCCATTCTGCGCAGCCGCAGACACGATGCCCCAAATGCGGACGACAGCTTCTCTCTCGACACCAATTCCACATTCGTGGGGCTATGGACGAGCATCAGCCAGACATTTTTCTTTGTCGTGATCGGGATTGCCTCAATATCGTTACTAGTCGGCGGTATTGTCATCATGAACATCATGCTGGTGAGTGTGACCGAGCGGACGCGCGAGATTGGGGTGCGCAAAGCATTGGGCGCACGGTACACCGATATTCTGCTGCAATTCCTGATTGAGTCGGCGACGATGTCTTTAGTGGGCGGAGCTATCGGCGTGATTGGTGGAGTAGGCGTTGCCAAGCTGGTCACGATGGCGATTGGCTTCCCATCGGATATCCAGGTATGGTCAGTACTTCTGGCTTTATTTGTGTCGGCAGCAGTTGGCATCTTCTTCGGCGTCTATCCGGCGCGCAAGGCAGCCATGCTGGATCCTATCGTGGCCCTGCGATCGGAACTATAAGAAAGGAGCGGCGGCATGAGAATAGCGGATTCCCGCGAAGCGGTGCGGATGGCGTTTGAAACGCTGCGCACAAACAAACTGCGCTCCGGCCTGACCGTGCTCGGCATCGTGATCGGCGTGACGACGGTCATCACCATTTCTTCGGTCATTAGTGGGCTAAACAACAACGTGCAGGCCTGGGTCAGCACGTTGGGCACGAATGTTCTCTGGATTTTCCATATGCCAGTCATTGGCGTACGTCCAACACTGGAGCAACTCGCACGCAAGAAGCTGACCTTCGATGATGTCGCTGCGATCCGCAAGTTGCCGCATGTGGTGGCTGCTGACGGGGGCGTCCGTCATGTTAATCCCATTTTTCAAGCCGGTATTGTCGGTGTGAAATATGGCAGCAAGAAGGCGCAGGGTACGCTACTGCAGGGTGATTCGGCACAGATGGCTCAGGTAAACGATCTCTCTCTCACTCAGGGACGGATGTTCACCGAAGAGGAAGATAAGCGACGCTCCAACGTTGTGGTTCTCGGACACGACACTGCGCAGGAACTTTTTGGTAATGACAACGCGATTGGCAAAGATGTAACAATTGAAAACAACTCCTTCACAGTTATTGGAGTATTGGACAAGTTCAAGCAGGCCTTTGGCGGCGGGCGTAATCCGGATGACAATGCAGCCTATTTTCCCATTGGCACATTCATGAAGATCCATCCCGAAGAAGCTGTGAAGAGCGGTGTCTGGGTCAGCGTGAAATACGACGACCCGAGAAATCGCAACCTGGTAGAAGATGAAGTGCGAGAGCTGCTGCGCCGGCATCGCAAGGTGCGTGTCGAGGCGCCCGATGATTTCGAAATATTCGGGCCCGATTCATTAACGCGTCTATGGAACCAGCTCACAGGCGGACTCGCTATTTTCATGGTGGCGGTCTCGAGTGTTGGTCTGATGGTCGGCGGGGTTGGCGTGATGAATATCATGCTTGTCTCCGTGACTGAGCGCACGCGGGAAATCGGCATACGCAAAGCAATTGGCGCAACCAAGCGCAATATCCTGATGCAATTCACAATCGAAGCGGTCACACTTTGTGCCTTGGGTGGCGTTATCGGGATTGTGGTTGGGGGCATGATGACATTGCTGATTCGACTGCTGGTCAGCGCGCTGCCTGCTACCATGTCGAGCATCTGGGCTATTGTGGGATTTACTGTCTCGTGTTTCATCGGGCTGGTCTTTGGAATCTATCCGGCGTGGAAGGCGGCGAATCTCGACCCTATTGAAGCGCTGAGGTATGAGTAGGGACTGGCCGTCCACGCATACGCGCTCCGCCCCACGTTACACTGAGCATTCATGCTCGCTGTTGCTATTGAAAGCATTACGACCATTCTCGCGCTTTGCGGGTTAGGATTTTATTTTGCGGCGCTCTGGAGCGCCCGCGATTTTGTTCGCCGGAAGCGCACCCCTGCGAATGGATTTTTTCCTCCGGTCAGCATTCTGAAGCCGCTCAAGGGCTTCGATTACGATATGTACGCGAGTTTCGCCAGCCACTGTCGTCAGCAGTACGCGGGCGAGTACGAGATTCTCTTCGGTGTCAGCAGCATGGATGATCCGGCTGTTGCAGCTGTTGAAAGACTCAAAGCCGAATATCCCGATACACCCATTCGATTGGTGCTGACTCCAGAAGTGTTGGGAACGAATGGCAAAGTCAGCAATCTTGCGCAGATGCTTCCACATGCGCGTTTCGGACACGTCTTAATCAACGACAGCGACATCAAGGTTTCGCCGCGTTATCTCGAGCGCATAATGGCATCGTTTCAGGATCCGCAAGTTGGAATGGTCACGGCGCTTTATCGCGGCCATTCGCATAAGACGATCGGCTCGAAGATGGAGGCGTTGGGCATTGCAACGGATTTCACCGCTGGAGTGCTGATGGCGCGCAAGCTTGAGGGTGGCATTCGCTTTGGTTTGGGATCCACGTTGGCGATCTCGCGTGAGGCGCTTGATGCGATTGGCGGATTTTTACCCCTTGTCGATTATCTGGCCGATGATTACGAGCTCGGCGCCCGCATTGCTGCAAAAGGTTTTCGTGTTGAGTTGAGCGATGAAGTTGTGCAGACCACAGTTCCGGCTTACAGTTTCAGCAAGTTTCTTGAACATCAATTGCGATGGGCGCGGGGCATGCGCGACTCGCGCAAAGGGGGCTATGCAGGCGTTATTTTTACCTTCGGGCTGCCCTGGGCTTTGTTCAATGTTCTGGCCTCGGGCGTAAGCCTTTTCAGTAGTGCTCTATTAAGCCTTATCCTTGCCGCGCGTGTCACGCTGGCACTTGCTGTTGGCGTGGGAATTCTGCGCGATGTCGAAGTGCTCCGTGATCTGTGGCTGCTGTTGCCGCGCGATTTGATTGCCTTGTGCATCTGGGCATGGAGTTATGCGGGAAATACAGTCTCGTGGCGTGGGGAGGAGTTTGTGCTGAAGGATGGGAAGTTGCTTATAGGGCACAGCGCTCAGGGAACAGGCCGCAGGGTGCAAGGTTGAGATCCTCTTTCCATTTGTTACGTGATATGTTTGAGAGCCAGTCCTAGAATACTGCGCCGCGCGAGCTAGCCTGGTTACTCAGGATTTCCTTTCCGCCGCTTCGTCCGATCACGAAAACGGGTTGGGGCAATTGAGGAGCCTGGTCGAGCGGCGTCCATAGAAATACGCGGTTTTGGCCGCTCCAGAGTTGAGCGAGAGTGTTGTTATCGATAAAAATCTGTGGAGCATCGGCGAAGAGCGAACCTTGCCATAGATCAGATTCCCCGCCATTCAAAATCTTTACCTCACGCCTAAGATAGAACGACAAAGACGACGCGCGATCGAGCGGACCACTGATGATGACAACGTCGTCACTGTCCATCTCAGGCCGGATAGCATTGGCAAGAATTTGTGAAGAGATTGCTGGAGAAAGAGTATTCAAGGCGAGGTGCGCAGCGATCAGGAATGCCACCACCGTTCCCAGCAGGAAGAAGTTAGCGACCCTGGCTTTCTTTTTCAAGCGGAAAAATAGATTTGCTGTGAGTCCCACCAGAAGCGCGGCGGTAGTAATCGAGAACGAAACGCGAAAAGCTCCCAGCGCACGTGCTGTGAGGTCGAAGAAGTGTCCGAAAAAGAGCCGGTGGCTGCGCGTGACTTCGTGCAGGAACGCTGAAACATCGGTGCCCACGGGCAAGGGCTTAAACGTGATTGCGAAGACCGCTGAAGCAATCGCGGCAATCGCGCCTGCTATAAAGAGAACCCATGCGGTGAGTATTCCCGCTGGCGAAGGTGAAGTCTCGTCTTCGGCGAGCCAGTATCCAGCGAGCAGCGCAATCGGTGGCAGGGATGGCAGCAGATAGTATTCCTGACGGAAAGAGAAGCTGAAGAAAACCATGACTACCGCAGCCCATATTGCCGGAAGCAGCAGCGCGCGTTGGCTCTGATCGAGTTCTTCACGCCGGAAAACTTCGGCCCAACGCAGGCGCACCAACGCTTTGATTGCAAAGATGCACCAGGGCGCTATGAAAATAAGCAGCAGCAACCAGAAGATCCATAGCGGGACTGAGTCGTAGTTATGCGGCACGCGACGGCCAAGGTAGCGCAGGAAGTGTCCGTTAACGAAATAAATCCACAAGAAGCCGTGAGTGCTGCCTCTTCCTGGATTCTTTACGGCTGCAAGAATGTGCCAGGGCAGCGCAACAATCAGAAACAATAGCGATCCGACTGCGGGATGCCAGAGAAGAATATGGCGCAGGTTCTTCGTAAAAAAGAGATACAAAAAAACGATGGCCAGTGGAAAAATAACGCCGATTAAACCTTTGGTCAGTACACCAAGTGCGCAGCAAACGGCAAATCCGCAAGATGACGCCAACGATGGCTGCGATTCTTCTAAAGATTTCCAGAAAAAATAAATCGCAAGTGACAACCAGAGGCAAAGCATGACTTCGGGGAGAAGAATGTGTGCGAAGCCGAAGATGCCGCTAGCTGTTAATAAACAAATTGAGGAATAGAAGCCGGCAGGAATCGATTGAAAAAGTCGTTGTCCTAATACGAAAACGACTAAAAATAATGCCAGGGAGTAAAGCGCAAGGGGCAGGCGCGCTGCCCAATCGTGGCTTCCAAATATTCGAAGACTCGCAGCAATGCTCCACGGAAGCAGCGGTGGAGCTTCAAGAAACCGCACACCGTTGACATGAAGCGTGATCCAGTCGCCGGTCTGGAGGATTTCCCGCGCAGCTTCAGCATGCATCGCATCGTCGCCGTCAAACAACGGCGGACGCACGAGCGCAAAAGATCCATAGAGCAGAAGCCATAGTCCGAGAATGAGGAAAAGGAAGCGCTTCATTCTGTACAGGGTTCAGGGTACAGCGTGCAATGCTCAGCGTACAGTGTTTTAGGTCTCGGGCGCAGAGCTGGGATCCCAGAAAAACAAGTCCTCCGCGTTGCTTAGGATGGCGGCAACTGAATGAATGCGCATAGTTAATCGGTATAAAAATTCATTGCGTTAGCGCTGAGCGCTGTGACCTTGGCTCTGTATTGACACATGAGTGACTTGCGAACTCTGCCTTCTCGCTACTATATTGTTGCTTCGCAAAAATAAGAGAGTTTCCGGCGCATGAAAAATTGCCGGGCGCAAACGCTAACCCCTGCCACCACTAGGGACTCAGAGGAAACAGGAAAGCATACATGGCGCAGATTTTCGACCGAAGCTCAAACGCGCTCGCACGCATGAGCCTGGTCTTAACGGGATTAATAGTCATTGCTTTGGGCGTGGCGTTGGATCAACTGCAAAGGTCACCATGGGTAACGCGACAGGGGCAACGGGCCGATCAGCCAGTCCCTTTCAGCCATAAGCACCATGTGCAGGGGCTGGGCATTCAATGCCAGTACTGTCACGTGTCGGTGGAAAAATCCAGTTATGCCGGCATTCCTCCGACAAAAACCTGCATGAACTGCCATGCGCAGATATGGACAAACGCGAACCTGCTTGAACCTGTGCGGCGTAGCTGGGCGACGGGCGAGTCCATTGTCTGGACCAAAGTGCATGACCTTCCTGACTTCGTCTACTTCAGCCATGAAATCCACGTAAATAAAGGCATCGGGTGCTCAAGCTGTCACGGCCGAGTGGATGAGATGCCGATCATGTATCAGCAAAACACTCTTCAGATGGAGTGGTGCCTGAATTGTCATCGCAATCCCGCAGCGAACCTGCGGCCTACCAGTGAGATTTACAACATGGCATGGACCGGCCCTAACAGATTGAGGCCAGTATGGTGTGGTGTGAAGCAGCAATCGAAGACCGGAACGCCAACTGCTCAGGATGTGATCTGCACAGAATCAAATCCGAGTGACGCGGGCGGTGGGGAGTTGGCGTCGCTCAAATTGTCATCATTGCCCTCGCATCTGAATGCCCAGACAGCCAGCGATGCGGGAGGTACAGCAGCTATTACCGCGGTCAGCTACCAAAAGTTCACGAGCCAGGAAGAATTGGGCAGGTTTCTATTGGACCAATACCATATCCGCACACCGCGTGAGCTGTCGAGCTGCGAGGTTTGCCACCGATGAATAACATGTTGAGCAACAAGCAGCTTTTACCTGTTGTCCTGGAAGACAGAAAAGAAATGAGCAACAACAGAACACAGATGACGCTTGAAGAGGTTCGCGCCAAGCTGAAGGGCAAGACTGGAAAGAAGTATTGGCGCAGTCTCGAAGAGCTGGCTGACAATCCCGGATTTGCTGAGATGCTCGGCCGCGAGTTTCCGGAGCAGGCCTCGGAGTGGATCGATTCGGTGTCTCGGCGCGGTTTCTTGAAAATGGCAGGCGCGTCGCTAGCCCTGGCTGGACTTGCCGGGTGCACGAAGCAGCCTGATGAGCCTGTTTTTCCTTATGTGAAGGCGCCGGAAGATCTGATTCTGGGCAAGCCAATGTATTTCGCCACCGCCTTCCCGTTCCCGACAGGTGCGGTTCCGGTGCTGGTGAAGAGCGATGCTTTCCGTCCCATTAAGGTGGACGGCAATCCAGAGCATCCTTACATCAAGGGCGGGTCGGATGTTTTCACGCAGGGCACGTTGCTTGATCTGTATGACCCCGACCGTTCGCAGCATGTTATATATCGCGGAGAGACGCGGACGTGGGCTGCATTCCAGGCTGCATGGCGCTCCATGCTGGCCGACAAGAAATCTTCGGGCGGAAGCGGAATTTATTTCCTGAGCAGTACGGTCACCTCGCCTACGCTTGCCGCACAGTGGAAAAAGGCCCAAGCCACATTCCCGAATGCGAAGCTGGTGCAGTATGACCCGGTAAACCGCGATTCAGCGTATGCGGCTTCGAAAGAGGCTTTCGGCGATTATCTTGACGCGCAGTACAAGCTTGATGCGGCAGATGTGATTCTCTCGCTCGATGCGGATTTTCTCTCTGGGGCGACGCATCCGGGCTTCCACAAGCTGGCAAAGGATTACGCGAACAAGCGCAGGCTCGACGGCACAACGGAGATGAACCGTCTCTACGTTGTTGAAAGCTGGACGACAACGACGGGGCTCAAGGCCGAGCACCGGTTGGCTTTGCGCGCTAGCGAGATTCCTTCGTTTGCAGCAGCGTTGACTGCGGCATTAGCAGGTGGTTCTGCAGCCCCGGAATTCAGCGGATCTGACGATGCAAAGAAATTTCTAGCAGCTGTAGTGAAGGATCTGAAGGCTAACTCCGGGAAATGTGTTGTCATTCCCGGCGAGCAGCAATTACCAGTGGTGCATCAGGCAGCTTTTGCTCTCAATCAGGCTTTGAGTAATGTGGGCAAAACGGTGGTCTACACCGAAACAGTGAATCCGCTGCCTGCTGTTCAGGCCGACGCGTTGAAATCCCTGGTCGCTGATCTGAATGCCGGCAAGGTGGATTGGCTGGTGGTCCTTAATGCCAACCCGGTATATTCCGCGCCTGCTGATCTAAAGTTTGAAGAAGCAATAGACAAGGCAAAAACCTTCGTTCATCTCGGCTCGCATTTGGATGAGACGGGTGTGATTGCGCACTGGCACATCAACAGCGCGCATTACCTTGAAAGCTGGTCAGATGCCCGCGCTTATGACGGCACAGTTTCCATTGTGCAGCCGTTGATCGATCCTCTTTATGGCGGACATTCAGCGCACGAGATTATGCAGGCGATGCTCGACAATCCTGATCTATCGCCTTACGAGGCAGTCCGTGAGAACTGGAGGTCAGCGCTTTCTGCGAAGGGTGATTTTGAATTCAACTGGCGCAAGGCGTTGCACGATGGATTCATTGCTGACACCGCATTTCAAGCAAAGAGTGTGTCAGCGAAAGCGGCCGGACCTGCGCAGAATTCGCCTGCGCAAACCGATGCGTTGGAGATTGTCTTCCGCCCCGATTACAACCTGTACGATGGACGCTTTGCCAATGTTGGGTGGCTTCAGGAGCTTCCGCGCCCGGTCACGAACCTTTCGTGGGACAACGCTGCGCTGATGAGCTATGCAACGCTAACCAAGTTCGGCTTGGCTGAGCATGATGTGATTGAGATCAGCGCAAATGGGCTCAAGGTTCTGGCTCCGGTGCTCGCTGTTCCGGGCCATCCTGACAACACGATTACGCTGACTCTTGGACAGGGCCGCAGTCGCGCTGGCCGCGTGGGCAGCGGCTTCGGTTTTAATACCTATGCGATCCGCAGCTCGGATGCTCCGCTATTTGCGACTGGAGCAAGCCTGCGCAAGACAGGCGATACTTACGAATTTGCCGATACCAAAAGTCACTATCAGGATCACCGCGCCGTCTTTGCGGGCGGCGATGGCAGCGGAACGCATTCGATTGAAGGCAATGAGGCCTTCGATCGCGGCATCATCCGCTATGCCACGCTCGAAGAGTTTAAGAAGAATCCGAACTTCGCCCATGAAGGTGAGAGCAACGAAGACCCCGAAACTGACGAAAGCATGTTCCCGGCTTACAGATATGACAAAAACGCGTGGGGCATGTCGATCGACATGAATGCTTGCGTCGGTTGCAACGCCTGCATCGTAAGCTGCTATGCGGAGAACAACATTCCGGTTGTCGGCAAGCATCAGGTGAAGGTCGGCCGCAACATGCAGTGGCTGCGCATCGATACATATTACGAAGGCGATCTTGCTGCGCCGCGCGCGCATTTCCAGCCGATGGCCTGCCAGCAATGTGAAAATGCGCCGTGCGAACAGGTGTGCCCGGTCGGCGCAACAGTGCACTCTCCGGAGGGCCTGAACATGATGGTTTACAACCGCTGCGTGGGCACCCGGTACTGCTCGAACAACTGTCCATACAAGGTGCGCCGTTTTAACTTCCTGCTGTTCTCAGACTTCGAGACAGAAAGCCTGAAGCTGATGCGCAATCCCGATGTTACGGTTCGCAGCCGCGGCGTGATGGAAAAATGCAGCTACTGTGTGCAGCGCATCAATGCGGCCAAGATCGAGGCGGATAAGGAGAACCGCGAGATTCGCGATGGCGAGATTGTCACGGCATGCCAGCAGGCGTGCCCGACAAACGCGATTATTTTCGGCAACATCAACGACCGGTCAAGCAAAGTGCGCAAGCTCAAGGAGCAGTCGCGCAGCTACGGAGTGCTGACGGGCAACAACACTCGACCACGCACGACGTACATTGCTGAAGTGCTTAACGTGAACCCTGAACTGGCCGATGGGCTGGAAGCTTAAAAGGCTGGACGGAAGATGGCAATCAAGAACCCAATCAACGATCCGATGCTGGACCCGATTACAGGCGAAAACCGGGTCATTGCGCCGGGACATACCTTCAAGTCGGTCACCGAGAAAGTCTCGCGCATTGTTCTGACCAGCCACACGCCGCTGGGATGGTGGGGCGGTCTTTTGCTGGCTGGCGGCGGTGCGACAATGCTGCTCGTCGCTGTGACATGGCTCTTTCTGCGCGGCGTCGGCATCTGGGGCATTACGCAGCCTGTAGCCTGGGGCTTCGCTATCGTCAACTTTGTGTGGTGGATCGGTATCGGCCACGCTGGAACACTGATCTCGGCCATTCTGCTGCTCTTCAAGCAGAGCTGGCGCAATTCGATCAACCGCTTCGCCGAAGCGATGACAATTTTCGCAGTTGTCTGCGCGGGATTGTTTCCACTGATCCACACTGGCCGTCCATGGCTGGGATATTGGCTCTTCCCGCTGCCCCTCACCATGAATGTGTGGCCGCAGTTCCGTTCGCCGCTACTCTGGGATGTCTTCGCGGTCTCAACGTATGCGACGATTTCGGTTGTCTTCTGGTATCTGGGTATGATTCCCGATCTGGGCACCCTGCGTGACCGGGCGCAATCGAAGTTTGCGCAGTTTGCTTTTGGGTGGCTTTCACTCGGCTGGCGCGGTTCTGTGCGGCACTGGGTGCGGTATGAGACGGCATCGTTGCTGCTGGCTGGTTTAGCAACGCCGCTGGTGCTCTCAGTACACACGGTCATCAGCTTCGATTTCGCTGTGGCGCTCATGCCTGGGTGGCATACGACTATCTTCCCGCCATACTTCGTCGCTGGCGCCGTCTATTCAGGCTTTGCCATGGTCATCACTCTGGCAGTGCCCATTCGCAAGTTCTACCACCTCGAAGATCTGATCACCATCCGCCACATCGAAAACATGGGCAAGGTGATGCTGGTGACCGGGCTTATTGTCGCGTATGGCTACTGGATGGAAGTATTCATGTCCTATTGGTATTCAGCGAGCCACTGGGAATACTTCATGATGTGGAACCGCATGTTCGGGCCGATGGGCTGGTCGTATTGGGTGCTCGTTACCTGCAACATCGCGCTGCCGCAGTTGATGTGGTTGCGCAAGTTCCGCCGCAATGTGACGCTGATGTTCATCATGTCGTTCATTGTGAACACCGGCATGTGGTTTGAGCGTTTCGTCATCGTCGTGACCAGTCTTACGCGTGATTACCTGCCGTCCTCATGGGGAACTTACAAGGCCACGCGCTGGGACTATGCGACCTTTGCCGGAACCCTCGGATTGTTTACCTTTTTATTCTTCCTTTTCGTTCGCTTCCTGCCCATGATTCCCATGTCTGAGCTGCGCATCCTGCTGCCTCAGGCCAAGATTCGCGCAGAAGCAGAACCACTCCCGGAGGCAGGTGACTGATGCCTGTACGTGAAGGAACTTACGGATTGCTCGCGGAGTTTGATACTCCGGGAGAGTTAGTGCATGCCGCGCAGGCCGCATACGACTCCGGCTACCGGCGCATGGATTGCTACACGCCATATCCGGTCGAAGAAGCCGCTGCAGCCATCGGCTTTCACCGCGACGAAGTTTCACTGATTTGTCTGATTGGCGGCTTGCTGGGCCTTGCTGCCATGTTCAGCCTGGAAGTATGGATCTCGCTCTGGGCATACCCCGTCAATGTTGGCGGACGGCCGTATTATTCATGGCCTGCGTTTGTTATCCCAGCGTATGAGTGGACGATCCTTTGGGCAGGGCTTTCGGCATGCTTTGGCATGCTTGCTATCTGCGGTTTGCCGCAGCTCTATCATCCATTGTTCAATGCGCCGAACTTCCGCGACGGCGCAACGACGGACAAATTTTTCCTTTGCCTGGAATCGACTGATCCTAAATTCGATATCACCGAGTCAACCGCATTTCTTGAAGGCTTCAGGCCCGTCTCCGTAGTGGAGGTGGAGTATTAATACGATGAACCGAATCCGAACAACGGGGTCCGCAGCGGCAAGCCTTCGCCGATGGGGTGTAACGAGTTTTCTCTATGCCAGCTCGTTTGCAGTTCTTGCCCTGCTTGCTGGCTGCCGTCAGGATATGCAGAATCAGCCGAAGATCATTCCGCAGCGCGGCAGCGATTTTTTTGCCGATGGGCGTTCGGCGCGTCCGCAAGTAGAGCACACCGTGGCCCGCAGCCAGCTGCGTGAAGACGAGTATTTTTATACCGGACTGGTCAACGGCAAAGAGCAGGATGCGCTGCCTTTTCCGGTTACCATGACCGTTCTCGAACGCGGGCAGGAACGCTTCAACGTCTACTGCACACCATGCCACTCACGTGTGGGAAATGGGGCCGGAATGATTGTCCAGCGCGGCTATAAGCCCGCGGGCAATTATCACGACGCCA
>DATAQW010000308.1:0-12742 GCA_036264445.1 Pseudacidobacterium sp. | reverse complement strand
AAGTTGCTATCAGAGAATAAGTGCCAGGATTAAGATTATTAACTTGGAGTATCGCTATTCCATTCGTGATGTTTGCCGTTCCCAACGTAGTAGCGCCATCCGCGGTAGTAAACGTAACGCTGCCTGTTGGCGTTTTCTCGCTTCCGTAGTCGGGAACCATCGTAGCTGTCAGAGTCACCTGTTGGCCCTGATTAGCTACCTCCGGCGTAATGGTCAGATTCGTGGTGGTCGTGCTTTGGATGGCCGTTCCGGTAAGTTCAATAAGATTCATACCCTGAACGGCGTTCTGGGCATTGCTGGATACGGCGAGCGCTCCAGAAAATGTACCGGCGGACTCCGGGGTAAAGTTGATCCCAATCTGACAGCTTGCTCCGGGATTAAGCAAGGTGGTCGGAGCACAGTCATTGCTCCCGCCAGTAGGGCCTTGCGAGAAAGAAGTATCACCGTTGTTGCCCTGGTAAGCGATGCCATTGAGCTGTAAGGCCTGCGCTCCGGTATTCGTAAGCGTGACAACCTGCTGCTGAGGACGCGAGATCGTTGATGCGGCGGTAAGCGATGTCTGGTTGACGCTTATCTCGTGAACAATCGCCATGGCTTGGCTATTAGCCTTGGGACTGACGCTAGAACCCTGGTCCGAAACAAATAAGTTGCCGGAGGGGTCAATGCCAATGCTTACTGGAGCACCGATTTGAGCAGCATTCGCAGGGCACCCGTCTCCGAGTCCATCGCTGTTGCTCAAGTTTCCGTTCGAACATACCGCAAGTGCATAAGGAGCAATCGTCGTAATGTTTCCAGAAGGATCGATCTTCCGGACGGCGTTGTAGATTTGTACTGGCTGGTTAGAGCTCGCATCGGCATCAGTTATATAGATATTGCCGCCAGCATCTCCAGTAATTCCTGATAGCGTGGCAAAAGTAGTATTGAGCGCTGGACCGTCGAGCCCGGGAGGTAAGGGAGGAGGTGACATGGAAATATCTACAAACCCTGACTCATATCCATTACCGGCTATCGTGTAGATATAACCAACTGAGGGGTTGGATACACTCGGTATCTTTCCACCGGCATAAATCACACGGACGCGGTACTCCGAAGTGTCATTGATAAAGATATTTCCGTTTGCATCCACATATACTCCACTGATACCTGGACCGTGGTTGCCATAGGTATAAGATCCAAGTTGCGCCGAGGTAGCGGGGCCATTATCTCCACAGGGAAGACTCAGCAGATGGCCGACGCTGTCCTCATTCAAGGGACAGCTTGCGCCCAGCGTACCGCCGATCGTATAGATATTTCCCGCAACTGCTCCGCCGGGAAGATTAGGAACACTGCCGCTCTGATAGATCACGCGCACAGCAAAGTTTCCGGCATCCGTAATATAGATATTGCCTTGATTATCGATGCTCAGGCCAGTTGGATCATTAAACGTGGCGTTGAGGGCAGGGCCGCCGTCTCCCGGATTGGCCGGAGAAGCGCTGCTTGTCGCCGCAATTGCATAGATATATCCTGCCTGCGCATGAGCAGGCAGATTAGGAATAGGTCCGCTCCCAGAATAAATCACTCTAAGTGAAAGCTGTGCCTTATCCAGGATAAAGAGATTATTATGACTGTCTACCGCCAGCCCACCCTGTTCCGGCCCGCGGGCGTTCCCGCTAAACGGATTCGCAAATGCCTGCGTCGCCGGGCATCCATTTCCATAAGCATCCGTTCCAGTTGCGCAGGGAGGCGCTGCACTGGGAACTGGTATTGTTCCATTTCCCGCCACTATATATGCATTGCCTCTTGTCGGGGTTGTTCCTGCTGACGGCAATACCGGAACAGGACCGTTTCCCGAAGCAATTGCCCAGATATACGAGTTATTGCTGACGTAGATGTTTCCATAGGAATCCACTGCCATACTCATGTAATTAGTTGCGCTGCTAAAAACCAGACCGCTGGCAGCACTATTATAAGGAAGCGTAGTTGGACTCTTAATAGTTGACGGATCGCCCGTTATCAGGCTCACGAACCCCGGATCAAATGCTACATTTTGCCCCCGCATGATGTTCACAAACGCAAACAGGAACAGGAACAGCGTGACGATACGGCGATGCATCATACAATCAGACCTTTCTTCAGACCAGCATTTCACTATTAATGTTTTGTTTCTTCCTCTGTCAGGTCGGAATCGAGTGAGCATGTACTTCCTCTATTGCTGGTAGAGGAAATACTCGAGTTCCGCGGTGCCAACCAAACCTTTCGTCTCAAGGCTGCGGTCTTTCAGGGCGACGTAAAGCACATACTTGCCTTCCACCAGGCCGGCAATGGCCACTCCATGAGCAATGCATGTGGGATTGCCATTCGCATCTGTGCCGCCATAGCTTTGGTTGACGCAGGAGTTATAGAGATCCGGCATCGTGACAGTTACAGATTTGTAGAGACCATTTGTCTGAGAGTCTTCCGGCCCCAGATCCATGGTGAGATTGTCAGGAGGCGTCTGCGTGACGTCATCATTGGTATAGAGGCCACCGGTTGCGACAGTTCCGGTACCTCTGCTGAATGCAACAGGTTGTGTTACAGGGCGTCCTACAGCATCGGCATAAGACTCATAAGTGAATCCGATATAGTTGCCGCTTACCAGTGCATTGGTATCAATCTGGCTGGAAGGTTGGGGAAATCCCACAAGTCCAAATGGTCCTATGGAAGCGTTGGACACCTGAGGAGGCTGCTCACTGGGACCATTTCCTTGTCCCTGATCAATTACCATGTAGCCGGAAGGCCCTACTACCACGGTCCAGGGAAGGCTCTGCGTTTCCTTGCCGGGAAGAATCGTGGCGACATATCCCTCTGTTGTATAAGAGCAAAGGCCTGTGGACGGCGCAGGCGGATTCAGCGATGTTCCATCCGGCGTGAACATTTGCAAATTGGAAAACTTCCAGGTGGAACCATCGCTGCTTGCCTGAATGCTTCCATAGGACGCATACGGCGGAGCCATGTTGTTGTAAAGAGGCCAGAGCGTCAAAAACTCGAATGTTGTGTTCTGCATCGGCCCCTGGCAGCCGGACGTCGACGCCGCAGCCGAAATTACCGGTAAGACTGACGTGTCGCCGGGACGCATAATGGCTGCGCGTCCAGGAATCTCAATTGCATAACCACCGCTGCCCGAACTCTTCCCATTCAGAGAGAGTCTGATGAAGTTGCCAGCCGCCTTTGTGCTGCCTTCCAGCGGATAGGTGGGGCCTCCGCCGCCGAAAGTTATTGGCGGGATGCTGATGTCTGTATACGTGAAGAATTGGTTGACGTCGTCCAGAATAAGGTTCCACACGCCACCTGTTTCGTCATACCCATCGCTGAAAAGCTTATATGTTTGTGTTCCCGCGTAGTTGTTGGTCTGGCTTGCCGCTGGAGGGTTTGAGAAACTACTGCCGCTGTTGCTGGATTTGCCTCCGCCACACCCAACAACAAGCAGCATGAACGCCGCGCTCCACTGTTTCCACTTTGCAAATTTCATCAGCATAGAATTCTCGTTTCGCCTAGAAGACATACTTCAAAGCGAACTGCATCGTGCGCGGACGGTGGGCGTCCACGGGATGCAGGAAAGAACTGCCGGTAAGGCAGTCGGTTTGTGAATCGCCAGCAGCGGAGTATTGCGCCTCCGCGGAATTGGCATAACAGCTCACAGTGTTGTTGGCCTGTGCACCAAGCGTAGGGTCATAGATACGGAACTGTGTGTGATTGAAGCTATTGAAAGCTTCCGCGCGAAATTCAAGAGATGTTTCTCGCGGCAAGCCAAAACTCTTCTGCAACGCCATATCGAAGTTCCAGCGCTGAGGGTTATTCAGGACGTTGCGTCCGGCGTTGCCGAAACTCAATCCTCGCGGCGCTGTAAATGCACCAGGATTAAGGAGCAGAGGACCTTCGCTTAGACTGTTGTTGCCCCCGGCGGGACGATGTGAATGCACGCTGCCAATCTTGTCTGGATAAGAGCTTGCTCCCACACCGTTCGCAACTCCTGCGTTGTCTTGGACAGATACGCCGTTGGAACTGCCAGCGTTCACAACCGTAAATGGAATGCCTGATTCGAAGAGCGTCAACCCTGACCACTGCCATCCGCCGAAGGCCGTGTTGACGGCTTTGCCGGCAAATGAATGTGTGTCTGCCGGGAAATTCGGTATCTTTCCAAGCAATTGTGGAATTGGTAATTGATACAGATAGCTGAAGTGCAGCAGATGACGCTGATCAAAATTAGAGCTTGCGCGGTTCGATCTGAGGTCGTAAGAGTTTACGAAAGTGGTATCTGAGCGGTCGGAAGCGTCGTCGATAGAGTGGCTGAATGTATAAGCAACACCCAGTGTAAGCGGCCCAGCTACGTGGCGCATCGTAGCCTGGAACGCGTTGTAAGCAGAGCTTGCGATATTTTGCAGCGAATAAATTTCCGCAAGGCCAGGATAGTTTTCCCGTAGGGAGTTCGGATTCACGCTGCCATTCGAGCCGTTGCCATAGCAGGCGGCCTGCATATTTGTATAGCCCGGAGTGTTCTTCCAGATCTTTAATCCGCTTGCGAGAGTAAAATCCTTTGGCCCGTCGTAGCTATTGCATTCGTTAAAGGTGGCTGGGTTGCCATATTGGTCTTTCCCCGTGTAGTTGAGCAGAATTGGTTCGCCGGGCTTATATGGATTGGCATCGGCAGGTACCGGCTGGAGCTGATTAATCTGGAGCTCAGTCACTAAATGTGTGCCGCGGCTTCCAACATAAGCAAAGGTCGCCAGCGTATTCTGAAAGACCTCGCGTTCGATACTCAGGCTCCATTGCTGCACATAAGGCCAGGTAACTTTGCGAGGAATGGATGTAACGCTTAATGGAAATGCGCCGGGGCCGTTGGGGCAACCTGCCGCGATATTCCCGATGCAGCCAATATCGCGAGGCCCAAGCTGCGTCATGCTCATTACAATGGGAGCACTGCCTTCAAGCGAGCCTGTGTTTGCTTCGTCTGCCGTGCCATGTTCAAAATAAATTCCGTAACCCGCCCGAATAGAGGTCTTGCTGTTTCCAAACGGGTCCCATGCGAAGCCCACGCGAGGAGCGGGGTTGAAGAAATGCCCTTTCATACAGCCATCAGGAACACCATTTCGCCCACACCGGACTATGCCATTGAGAATGCGGGCATCGACGGCCCCAGCGTTATTTTGAATAGGTATTGGTTTTTCACTTAACGAATCCAGCAATTCACCAGAGCTTGGGTCAACAATGACTGCTTCAGCTAGAGCACGGCTATAAAAGTTTGGATCCCAGTTGTATACGTTCTTGTCTTTTGCGTGGTAGATCGTAAACAGGCTCAGCCGCAAGCCGAGATTCAACGTGAACCTTGGCGTGATCTTCCAATCATCCTGAAAGTACGGTTCAATGATCTGATAACGCTGATAGTATGTTGCCTGGCCACTGTCCTGCTGAAAGCTGGCAGGTCCACCCTGGAAATTGACTCCGGTACATCCTGCCACGCCGCAGGCGGGATAGCTTCTTGTCAGGAAATCGGCAAATGCATTGCCGGTCGTCAGCCCTGAATTCTCATTGCTGTAAGTAATCAGTCCCTGAACATCACCTGTAGCCGCTCCGATAGGGCCGTTGATCTGGTTGCGTTGGAAAAATATCCACTGACCGCCAAATTGCAGGTTATGTTTATTAACAGTTTTGCTGATGTTATCGGCGACACTATAAATTGGATTCTTGTGTTTCCATGGCATATAACTGGGATCTACTTCGAAGCCAGTGCCGCCATATGCATTGTTATTCCCAGAGATGACAAGGCCAGGAAGCTTTCCGCCAAAACCATTGTTGAAGATATATCCTAACCCGCAAGTACTGTCAGGATTGGGATAGCAAGGAGCTGCATCGAGCAAAGCAGGGCGGGCGAGCGTCACTGCAGTACCCGCTATGTCCTTTAAAGTAACAAGTTGATCTGTGTAGCTGGCGATAAATTCATTCAATACCGCCGGTGAAATCGTAGTGGTGATACGTGCTTCAAGGCTGAGTCCAGGACCATACAGTCTGTTCCGGATAGTGGGAAAGCTGTTCTGAACAACTCCGTATTGCGGAATTGGAACAGTAGTGTCCCATTCATCGTGGATATAACGAAAACTTGTCTGCCATGTATCAGTAATACTGTGGTCTACACGAAACAATTCTTCTCGCCAGTAGGTAGGCAAAGACACCTCGCCCAGATAGCACGATCCAATGGTTGAGTTGCAACCGGTATACGAATTGGGATTAGGCAAAATTCCGGCGTTCATCATCGTCGTTGCGAAATTTGAAACGGGAGGCATGATGTTACCGGGAAAAGTACCGCCTGAACTTCCCTTTCCGGTCTGATTGGGACAATCCGGATATTTCGCGGCATCAATTGAAACGCTTTGTCCTGGCGGAGCGTAAGGACATACATCGCTGAAATCCCCGGTGCGCTCGGCTAAGGAAGGAACTGCCTGACGATAAGCATAGGGATCTTTCTCGATGCGCGCTTCTTCTGAAAAGAAGAAGTGTGTCCTGCCTGTTCCGTTATAGATCTTGGGGAGAATGAATGGACCGCCGATAGTGCCGCCGAAATCATTGCGGCGATATAAGGGCGCACCGTTGCCTACGTCAAAATAACCCTTGGCATTCAGATCTTCATTGCGAAGAAACTCATAGACTTCACCATGAAACTGATCGGTTCCTGATTTGGTTGTAACGATCGTCGTCCCATTGCCTGCGCTGGGATACATCGCACCGTAGTTCGATGTAAGTACCTTGATCTCCTGAATCGCATCGATACTCGGCGTCACGATCAGAGAGGTATTGTCCTTGTGCATTCCGACATTGATCATTTCCGAGCCGTCCACCAGAAAGCTGTTGTACTCGGTCCGGCCGCCGTTCACGCTATAAGACACGCTGCCGCGAAGCCCCACGCGAGCTTCGTCCTGTTGTGTCTGGTTTGATACGCCGGGAACCAAGGCAATCAATTGAGTAAAATTCCTTCCATTCAGCTGCAAGCCGGTGACTTCTTTTCCAGTGATTGTCCCCGCGATCTCCGCGGTTTGCGTATTCACTTCTGCGACACTCGCAGCACCGCCTTCCACGTTAACTGTGGATTGAGTCGCGCTGACCGTAAGCTGTACGTTGTACACAAGAACCTGTCCGCCCCCCAACGACAGATCCTTGCTTACGGACTGGCTGAAACCTTCAGCGCGCACAATGACCTGATATTTTCCTGCCGTAAGATAAGGAACTACATAATTGCCGGCGGAGTCAGTTTTCGTCGTGATTTTTACTAGCGATTCCTGATTGATGACTTGTACTGTCGCACCGGGAATCGCGGCATTCTGAGGGTCTGTTACCTGACCAGCAAATCTCGCAGTCTGGGCCTGCAGAATCATAGTGCCTGTAAACACACAAAGACACGTCAGGCACCGCATGAATGTTCGAAACATCATGAATTCAAAGTCCTATCGCTGATTGTCCGGTTGAATGGTCTTGCTTGCGGTAATGGAAGCTGAGTTGACGCTGAGTGACTGCGCGGGTACACGTCGAGCCAAAATTTCGAGCTGCCTGGCCGCGTTGCTTAATTTATTCAGGAAATCGTCCGTACTAGCGTCAGAAGCCTCATCATTTCTGAGCAGGGCTTTGCAAAATGCTAAGTTCTGATCGGCGAGAGCTGATAACTCACTGCCTGGGTGGTTCGTATCTGTGTCAGTGGAATGATTCCCCAGCTGTAAGATCAGTTCCTGTTGCGTATCGATTGCCTTTAGAAGTCGTTCTTTCCGGCGTGTCAGCAGCTCATCCAAAGATTTCGCTGCAGATGGTAAAAGAGTTTTTCCTGAGTCGAAATCCTGCAACAATCCGGCAATTGCCCGACTGTCCTGATCGATGGAAACCGCGGCATCCAGGAGTTGTTCAGAGAAATGTTGCGCATCTTCGCGGCGCCAGTTGCGATGGGCAAGATAATCCTGCAATGGCGAAATAGTCTCATCGCTGTTCATCGCCCGCAGATTGGTAATTTGTGAATCGTCGCCCGGCCCGTCTTTCAGCTCATTGAACGTAAAGATCGACGGAATGACATGTGGTATCGGAACAAGTTGTGTTTCAATCTCAAGCTTGCGCTCTTCGGTTGCGACAATGCCTTTTACCTGCAGACCGTTAGCTTGCCGCACAAGAGTGATGCGTTCGCCAGTATCCGCGCCTAACTTGTTCAGGACCAGACGAGCATCCAACTCGGCAGCATCCAGCTCCATCTCTGGAAGAGGCGCAGCTATGTGGATTGAAGATTGGCGTCCCCGGGAGTTGTGGATTGCGGATAGTCCGCCGATGGACTCGAACCAGCTGTCGTTGACGACCGCCCATGGCAGGACATCGTAATTCAGCTCAGCAATTTCAATCTTTCCTGTATCGCGCAGGTCAATCGTGCGCTTCACCGGATGGAAGTCATCGTCGCGGACGGTCAAGGTCTCCTGTAGGACCAGAGCATCATGCGACGGCCTGCTTGTAAGCGTTAGCAGGTGATTGCCAGTGCGGCCTACAGTGTCCAGCTGAATATCATGATGATCATGCCAATCCTTGTAGTTGGCGGCAGACAGAGGATCATCCCAACTGACGCCGGCCATGAGGAGTTCTGATTCGAGCTCCTCTTCACTGCTCTGCAGAGATTGTTTCTTCAGGCGGCGCTTTCCTTGCGGATCACGATAAATGGCGCGGTCGAATATCTGTTTTGGCGTGCTGATGCGCACTTTTTGATAAATCACGCCATGGGCTGAAGACTCATTCGCAATGTCCTGTGATTTGGCCCGCTCAAGCAATGCATCGGCGGAAACATGAGGCCCGCTGCGAATCCACAGCAGGAAACAGATCATCGAAGCAAGGCCTAATAGGAGTGCGCTTGCAAGAAATGGATTCATCTCTGGCATGGTGGCAGGCTTCCACCTGGACAACAGTTTTCTTATTCTCTGAAACCAGTGAATGCATCTTCGCAAAACGTTCTCAAAAGGTTGGGGTTTTTGTGGCTTTGGAAATGGATGGCTGCTCTCTTCCGGCCACGGGTCGGATGCATAGTCCTGAGTCACTAAAGGGTCTCTATAGTCGACCCGCACGATCGGCGTTTCATCAGCAAATGAAATCGAGAGGTCGAGTAACCGTTCGTCACTCAACTCCAGGCTCTTTCCCTGGTGAAAGCCAATCTCCACATCCGGCGCAGTGACCAGGAGAAAAGCCATCCGGACTCCCTGCTCACTCAGTACTTCAATAAATGAGGGACTCTCATCGCGATGAAGCTTTGCCTGCAGCTCATTCATCTCTCCAGTGATTCTTTGCGAGGCGCGCACATCTCCATTGATTGCGATAAGCAATCGTTGCGGACGATGCTCGTCAATTGCGTGTGCCCGGCGCTTTGCCTGCGCCCAACGCCTGTCGCCGCTTGCTGAAGAACATTTATTTCTTCGGGAAACAACCTGCGGTCCATTTCCGCCAGCCGCTCCTGGCCCCTGCAAATTATCGCGGCCTAAAGTGTCATCCGGAGAACGCTCTTCGAGCAAGGGAAGACCCAGGATTGTGTTCGCCTCATCAAGGCAACTTGCGCAACTGACCAGGTGAGCCAGCTCTTTAACGGAAAAACTATGCTCTGCATCAGCGTATAACGCCTGCAACACGCCATGACCAAAGCAATCGCCGGTGCAGGATGAAAATATTTTTTCGCGGAGTTCACGGAAGAGAGCCGCAGGATGATCGATGTGGCGCGCCGACTGCTTTCGCTTTTTGGGTGAGTCGATCGCTGCAAGAAGTCCGGGGCGCTCCAAAGCTAGCCTGGCTTCCCTGCGCGCCGCTTGCAGAGCCTTATCTACTGCGATTCGCGATGATCTTGTAACTGCCATGATCTCGCTTGGAAAATATCCCAGGAAAAAGCGGAGCAGCAGGATGCTTGCTGTGCGGGATGAGTTTTTGCGCTCGCAGACAAAATCGCAGATATAACGAAGATCAGACCATATAAAGAGCAGCTTGTTCCGGTCTACTGCCTGCAAGCCTCCTTCAATCGAGTCGAAATCCACAATCGAAAGATCATCAATTGCGCTTCTGCCTGCGCGCCGCAGACGCGCATACCGCAGATTACGCAGAACGGAGAAAAGATAATCTTCAGGCCGTTGGATTTGTTCTACATCTGTGCTAGACCTGACCAACTCTATATAAAGCTCCTGCACCAGGTCATCGGCTTCCCATCTGTTGCCGCGCGTCAGTTGGAGTGCCCACTCAAGCAGCCGCTGGTAGTGCTCAAAGAACAAGTCCTCTGATCGAGGGCGCTGCTGCGGATCTGAGTAAAGCGACAACATGTCTGTGGGTTCTACTCATAAAGAGTGCAGCAGCAAATAGAATCTGCCGATAATTCCTGTTGAATTTGCTAATTGTTAACAATTGAAGGCTATGTAGAAAGCGGGTTATGTGGCTCAGTGCGCCAGCGCTGTATGGGCTCATCTGCTCAACCCGTTCGCTCTGTCGAGCAATCACCGGAGTGATAAGTTGCAACGAAGCCGACGCTGCCAATCGGCCGATGACACTGGCGGCGAGCTTCACGCCAGATTCGCCCATCATCCAGCACACCCCATACTCGACACGCCCGGTGTAGGCGAAAAACCCATCTGGCCATCGCTCTCGGCGTGCTGACCGCGCACATGAGACATCGCATCTACTTTACAATTGTGATCGACCTTATCCGGCGCATGGCCCGCGCTAGGAGCGAACCGACTCTCGTGGGAGATCAAGAACCTCGCCAGGCCCAAACTGCTCATCATCGACAAGTTGATCTCGCGCTCGAACATACGCACCCTACCGTGACGCAGCGGCTTGCCCTCCGCGACATGCCGAACTCGAAAAACTAAGCCGTCATGTGTGACGGGTCGTTTAGTCTGAAATACCAAAGGAGCAGATGGTTTCCAAATTGGTTCCCTCAGCAAAAAGGCCGCCCATTACTATGGGCCTCATCCTCTTAATTGCTTTATGTTGTGGTGCCCGGAGGGGGACTCGAACCCCCACTCGATTTCTCGATGCGAATTTTAAGTCTCTCCTGAATGCCGTAAACCTATGATAAATAAGCGAAAGTGAGCGTAAATAGGCGGGGGTCTAAGTCCTTGTGCGAGTGCAATTTAGCGTAACTGAGCGTAATTTGCGCAAACTGATGTCTGTACCCGAACTTGTACCTGCTGTCGGCCAACTGAATACCGCATTTGCAGTAGATTTTTACTGCGATGAGTTCCCTGCTCCGTTGCTTTTGCATGTTTGCTTCAATGTCTTACGGATCGAGAGGTACAGCGGAGACAGAATGCCCGGCCGAGACATCGCATAAAGGCGACTCGAATGAACCTGAGATGCGAAGCGCGCTCGCTGAGCGCATTGGCGATTTACCACTCGTTGATGAATCAGGACGTAGTCGTCTCGTCGCCAATTACGCCAACCCTGAAAATGCCGGCGGCGGCGGTTCGATCCCTCCCTGGCAGCCATTTTATAATCCATAACTTAGAAGGATGTTAGAGAGGCCTCCGGCACCCGGAGGCTTTCAGATTTTGGGGATGCGTTTGTTTTTCGGGACCCTGGCTGCCCCAATGTGGTGGTCGCGTATTGGTCACGCGATATCGCTGAACTTCTTGTGTTTCCGTAAGTAGATTGCAATCTGTGGATACCTTCCCATCAAGATGGCCGGCTCTCATGGCAGGCATCCCCGAAGACGTTATACGAAGCGTTCAGGATCAGGCGTTGCTGCAAGCGCGAGGCAGATCATGCTGCATGCGGTCGCGTTATCCTGTAGCGCGTAACAGTAAGGGCGCGAAAGGGTTCCTTCCATGATCCATCGAGACGTCGCTCAGCTAAAACACTATTCGCTGGCCGTGGCGTTGTGTCTTCTTGCGCTGCCTGTCGCTCGGGCGCTCGATGCGCCCTCATCCTGTTTCATCCTCGTGGTGATGGCGAGTAGTCTCTACGGCGGCCGCGGGCCGGCCCTGGTTGCGACCCTTCTCGGAAGTCTTGCGTTCGAACTTTTCTTCCTGCCTCCCAGTCTGAATCAGGTTCCCACGCGTGCTTCGTTCTTTCGCTTCGGCGTGTTCCTTGGGGCGATGCTCCTGACGCTCGAAATGATCGAGAGAAGGAAGCGCTCCGAATACGCCCGCCTGCAGCTTGACGAAGACTTCCGCTCGCTTGCCGAGACGAGTCCAGACTCCATCGTCTCCGTCGACCAAGCGGGTATGGTCCAGTTTGCAAACCCGGCGGTCGCAAGGATGTTTGGATTTACCATCCAGGAGGTACATGGCAAGCCGCTGTCTTTGCTCCTTCCCGACCTGACTCCGGGCCAGTTACGAGCGGGTGAATTCGCAGCCTATCGAAAGAATGGCGAGGCCTTCGATGTCGAGGCGACTTGTGGAAGCTTCGGCAGCAAAACCACCATTTTCCTCCGCGACATCAGTGATCGCAAGAGGATGCAGAGGAAGCTTCAGGAAAGTGAAGAGAGCCTCCGGCTGACATTGGAAACTATCCCAGGCCTCGTCTATACCCGTTCACCGGATGGGGATATCGAGTACGCCAATCGCCGCCTCTCGGAATACCTCGGCAGTGTGCTGGAGGAAGGGTCCACTGTTGCGTTGTCGGAGTCTATCCATCCAGACGAAAGAAACACCATCCTTAGGCGCCTTAAACAGAACTTCGACGCCGGCCTTCCTTACACAATGGAGTATCGCAGCATGCGCCACGACGGCGTGTATCGCTGGTT
>DATAQW010000237.1:0-8249 GCA_036264445.1 Pseudacidobacterium sp. | reverse complement strand
GCTGCCATATTGGATGGTCGCGGTGAATTATCATCTGTTCGGCTACAACGTCTTTGCGACGCATTTGCCGATGACGCTAGCCGTACTTGCGTGCGCGGTTCTGGCATGGCTATGGGCGCGTCGTGCCTATGGCGACCGCGCAGCTTTTTATGCAGCGCTTGGCATATTGACCAGCCTCGGCGTTTTTCTCTGGACGCGCTTCTTTATCCCAGAATCGATCCTCACGTTTTTTACTGCGTTAGCGCTGTATTGTTTCCTCACTGGGTTGGAAGAACGCAAACCGGCATACATTTATACGATGTATGCGGCGCTTGCCATCGCTGTACTAGCGAAGGGCTTGGTCGCGCCGGTCTTTTTTCTGGCTACGGTTGTGCCGTATCTCATGATCACGGGCGAGTGGCGAAAATGGCGACAACTAAGATTGTTTACGGGGTTGTTGCTCTTTCTGGCGATTGCAGCGCCCTGGCATATTCTGGCCGGAATCCGCAATCCTGATCACGGTAATCCAGTAGGCAATGTTCCCTCGCCAGGGCATGTGCATGGATTCTTCTACTTCTATTTCATCAACGAGCACGTGCTGCGTTTCCTGGGCAAGCGTTATCCACACGACTACAACAAGCAGCCGTTCTGGATTTTCTGGATTGGGCAACTAGTCTGGCTCTTTCCGTGGAGCCTCTACATTCCGGTTGCGCTGCGCCGCGCCTGGCGCAACCGGAAGCTGGCGTGGGCTGATGTACGCTATGATGCCTCGAATACGATCCACTTTCTGGATGCAAAAAGTACAGCACACGAAGCTGCGAGAACGGCGGCGCGCGTGCGTTTCCGCGCGCGTACAGGTTTGCTGCTGACAATCCATGCAGTGTTTATTCTGCTCTTCTTTTCGCTTTCGACGAACCAGGAATACTACACCTGGCCTGTTTATTTTCCGGCGCTGGTGCTGACAGCCGGCGCGCTGGCTTCTATTGAAGAAGCTCCCGAAGCGGGGCGCTGGATCAACAACAAGAGCAAGTGGCTGACGGGAGCACACGCAGTTTTTGCGATATTGGGAATCACCGCGGCGGTTGCTCTGGCCGCCGGACTCTGGAGCAGCCGCAATCTGCCTTATGTCTCCGATATCGGCACATTGCTGGCGCATCGCGGAGTCGGTGATTACTCGCTTGCGACTTCACATCTTTTCGATCTGACTGGGCCATCATTCGCCGCGCTTCGCCTTCCCGCTGCGCTGGCAGCCGTTGCTTTGTTGGCAGGTCCGCTTATAGCGTGGATACTGCGCAGGCGTGGGCACTCATTCGAGTCGACTGTATCGGTTGGTTTCACAGCGGCAGCCTTCCTGATTGCAGCGCATATCGCCTTCGTGCGTTTCGAGCCCATGCTCTCATCACGCGCCATCGCCGACACCATCAACAGGCTCGCTGCTCCTAACGATCAGCTGATGCTCTATGGTGACCAGTCTGATGGCTCATCGGTCCTTTTCTATACGCAAAGGCAAGCGTTGCTGGTGAATGGGCGCTCGTCATCGATGATCTGGGGATCATACTATCCTGACGCGCCGCAAATCTTTCCGGACGACAAGGAACTGCTCGCCATGTGGGGCAGTGGCCCGCGCAAATTTCTTTTCGTGCCGGGTGACCATCACGAGCACGTAGAAGAGCTCCTGCAGGGAAGGCTCTATAAGCTGCAAGAGCTGTCGCGGAATACGCTTTATACGGACCGGCCCCTGTGAGATTGGCTGAGCCAGGTAGCAATAAGACGGTGAGCGCCTATGGGCAGGCTAGAAAGGGGATCGCTTAGAAGCGGATGGCTTGTTAGTTAACGCCAGGCGCTACCCGCTGCTTAGCTGCCCGTTTTCTTACTGCCCGGTTCTTGCCGGATCATGCTGTTACAACCGGCTCACGCTCTTGTTGTGTATCTTCCGCGGCACTCAGCATGAGGCCACCTTCGGTGAGGCGATAAACCTGGCCCCGCCATACGACATGGCTGTCTGTATAGCTAGCGGCCCAATAGAAGAAGCCCATGAGATCGCGTAGCGGATAGAGCAGAGTCGTACGTAGCAGACGACGTTCCTCTATAACCACCGACCCAAGAACCGCGGCCATGATAGAGCGCGCCAGGATGCTGTAGCCGAGCAGCGCGAGACCTAAATGCGGCAGACCCATGGCCCACGCAGCAAGGCAAGCCAACAAGCCGAATGGAACAGCGAAGGTCAGCGAAGTTCCGAAGTGCCCTTTGGGGCGCGAGAAGCGCGTGGACTTCATCCAGCGGACCTGATGTTTTACGGAAGCAGTGAAGCTCAGATTCAAGACCACATGGTCAATGACGTGGTCAGACAGCACCACTTCATGTCCGTATTCGGCGACTTGATTGCCGAGCACGAAGTCGTCTGCGCAGAAGGGGCCCAGATAACCGAAGCCGCCCATTTCATCCACGCAGCTGCGGCGCACAGCCATTGTGGGGCCAAGCGTGAACTTCATGCCCTCCATCATATTGGCGACAAGCACGCCTGAGGTCATCTCAATCGACATGCCTGCCGCTTCAAGCTTTGACCAGAGGCCCATATCGGCAATGCCGCGATAGAGACATGTGACAGCGCCGACATTTTTGCGGGCAAAAGGAGCCGCGACTTCGCGAATATAGTTTGGAGTTACGCGTACATCGCTATCGCTGATGATGAAGATGTCCGTGTTCGCCGCGTTGGCCATTTTTTCAAGCGACGAAACCTTTGCATTGATGTAGGTGCGCTCTCCAGTAAAGAGAAATTTCGCCGGTATGGATGGATAGCGGGCAGCTACGCGGCGCGCTATCTGCAGGCCAGGATCATTTACATTGCGCGCACAGAAAAGAATCTCGTAGTGGGGGTAATCCTGTTCAAAAAAACTGGCGATATGCGCTTCGAGATTGGGTTCCTCACCATGCAGCGGTTTGAGCAGGCTAACTGGCGGACAGAAATCAGTCTGTGCCGTTTTCCGCCGCTTTCGCCGAGCCATGGCGAAACGATACGCGCTGGCAAAGGCCATGCCCTGAAATACGGTCGAGCTGATGAGACCGAGCACACCCAGGCCCATCAATAAAGCGATGATACGTGTGGAAATCACTACTTCCAGCCTACAGGAAAGGTAATAAACCGTGCCTGGAAAAATTGTTGCGGTAGTCGCGCAACTATTGTAATCCAAGTGGTCACCTTTTCAGGTAGCTTTAAGCTTTTCCAGCACTTGCGCGGCAAGCTGGGAAACATTTCCTGCGCCCAGAGTCAGGATGACATCACCCTCGTTGCCGGTCGCAACAGCGCGAGAGATCGCTTCCTCAGCAGTAGCTGCATAGTGTGCATGGTTGTGCTTCATGCTGCCGACAAGAGCCTTAGCCGTCACTCCCGCGATTGGTTCCTCACTGGCTGCGTAGATATCGAGCATTTCCAGCGTATCCGCATCTTCGAATGCGGTGAGGAATTCCTGCATAAGATCGCGTGTGCGCGTGAAGCGGTGCGGCTGAAAGATGACATGCACTTTGCGGTAGTTGCATTCTTTGGCGGCGCGCAGCGTGGCGCGAATCTCTGTTGGATGATGACCATAGTCATCCACAACAGTCACGCCATGCTCACAGCCCTTGATCTGGAAGCGGCGGTCCACTCCGCGAAATGCATTGAGGCCCTCGACCATGGCTTCGGGCTTGATCTCAAGCTGAACGGCGATGGCAATCGCTGCGGTTGCGTTCAGGACGTTGTGACGCCCGGGCACGTGCAATTCAAATGGGCCGAACACCTGTCCGTCAACAGCAACCTCAAAGCGGGTATGCGCACCGTTTGATGGAGCCAGCATCCGCGCGACGAAATCTGCTTTCGGGTTCATGCCATAAGTAAAAACGCGACGGCGTACGCGCGGCAGAATTGCGGCGAGCTGCTCGTTGTCGACGCAGGCGACGCAGCTTCCGTAGAAAGGAACGCGGTCTATGAACTCAACAAAGGCATCTTCTACGTCAGCCATGTCGCGATAACAGTCCATGTGTTCGCGGTCGAGGTTGGTGACGACGGCCAGGATTGGTGACAGCTTCAGGAATGAGCGGTCGCTCTCATCGGCTTCAGCTACGAGATATTGTGATTTGCCGAGGCGGGCATTGGAGCCAAGCGCATCAACGCGTCCACCGACTACGACTGTAGGATCAAGTCCCCCTGCGGCAAGCACTGTCGCGATCATTGACGTGGTGGTGGTCTTGCCGTGCATTCCGGCAACGGCGATTCCGTATTTCAGACGCATCAATTCGGCCAGCATCTCTGCGCGTTGAATGACAGGGATCTTGCGCGCGCGCGCTTCCATTACTTCGGGATTGTGCTCGTTCACGGCAGAGCTGGTTACAGCGACGCCAGAGCCAATGACATTTGCTGCGGCATGACCTTCAAAGACGATCGCGCCAAGTGACGCAAGACGCTCGGTAATGGGCGAGCGGCGCAGATCAGAGCCGGAGACAGCATAGCCGAGGTTGAGCAGAATCTCAGCGATACCGCTCATGCCAATGCCGCCGATTCCGATGAAGTGTACGCGTTGTGCTTTAGCAAACATATCTAAAAAAGCTTTTTTTACTGTAACAGCGCGATGCACAAAACAGCGAAATCGCTGCATCCTTCTTGTGCCCGCGCACCTGAATTTACTACGCAACATTCCGAGCGAATTGCTGTTTCTACGTATGGAAGGACGCTGAGGCAAATGAGAAAGAACGCCAAAGCACAAGGAGGTACTACTAATGAAACGCGCAATTCTTATACTCGTACTGGCTGCTTCTGCTGCTCTTATTCCCGCTGCTAAGGCAAATGCTCAGGTTGGCATAGCTGTTCGGGTTGGACCTGCTGCGGTTGCGTATGCTCCTGGTTCTGGATATATTTGGGCCCCTGGATACTACGCCGGCGCTGTCTGGATGCCCGGCCGCTGGGTCTATCGCGGCTACGGCTACGGCACTGGCTACGGCTATGGCAATTACCACCGCGATTACTACTACGATCATGATCGCGGCCATCATTATGGATGGTATAAACATGACCACGATCACTGGGACCGCAGGTAAGGCATAAATCTATTAGATCTCAGCTTCAGCTCAGGCCGGATTCCACATCCGGCCTGAGTTTTACATCCGCGAAAACAAAACCATCCCGCTCAACAATCTCTCCACTCTTGATAGCGAGCCCGCTCCGGAACATTGGTCCCGAATACACACAGGTGTGGAATTCGCCATTCTCCCCACATGGACCAACTCCGGCAGGAATCTCATTGAGAAAATCCTCATTGAAATCCAGCCCCGCAAATTCACGCGGCAGTTTCTTCGGATCGACACACACGATGCGTATCTTCATTCCGGCGCAAATCATTTCACGGGCCAACTCAAAGGTGTCCAGTCCCCATAAAGGAAAGACCGGCGCAAGACCGGTGCCGGCGAGACGTGCTTCACGATACCGCCGCACATCTTCAAGAAACAGATCTCCGAAAGCAATGGCCTCGATCCCCGCGTCCACAGCCCGATTGCAGGCAACCTCCATCGCTGCCTCATAGCGTTCGTTCGAGCATGGCCATGGCAGTGGAACCGCCCACAGAGGCAAGCCCGCCGCAACCGCCTGCGCTTCCAGCACCTCACGGCGCGTGCTGTGCATGGCCACGCGATCAAAGGCCATGTTCACAGTCGTCAGCAGCCCGGCAATTTCGTACTCACCGGATTGGCGCAGCATATGCAGAGTCCACGCGCTGTCCTTGCCGCTGCTCCAGGAGACGAGTATCTTCTTCACACCTGCGCCAATGCCTGATCAAGATCGGCAATCAGGTCTTCCACATCTTCAATCCCGACAGAAATTCGCACCAGTCCATCAGTGATTCCGAGCTTTGCGCGTCCTTCTGCACCGACTGCTGCGTGTGTCATGGTTGCGGGATGCGAGATCAGCGATTCTACCCCGCCCAGCGATTCACCCAGCGTGCAGACGCGGACGCTTTTCAGCAGAGAGTTCGCATTTTCGAGCGAGCCCGTTTCAAATGAGATCATCGAGCCGAATCCGGATTGCTGTTTCTTTGCCAATTCGTGCTGTGGATGGTCCGGCAATCCGGGATAGAAGACTTCCTTTACTTTTTTATGCTGTGCGAGGAAAGCCGCAATCTTGCGTCCGCTCTCGTCGTGCTGTTTCATGCGCACAGCAAGAGTTTTCACGCCACGCAGAATCAGCCAGCACTCAAACGGAGAAAGAATGCCGCCGGTGCATTTCTGTACGAAGGCAAACTGCTCTTTGTGGTGCGGCTTTGTTCCCACGAGCACGCCGCCCAGGCCGTCGCTGTGGCCGTTGAGAAATTTCGTGGTCGAGTGCATCACGATGTCTGCGCCCAGTTCGATGGGCCGCTGGAAATAAGGCGACATGAAGGTGTTGTCCACGCTCAACTCGATGCCACGCTCATGGCAGATGTCCGCAACGGCGCGGATGTCAGTCAGCGTCATCAGCGGATTGGTCGGCGTTTCAATATGAACGAGTTTCGTTTGCGGTTTAATGGCGCGGCGAACTGCATCCGGATCGGAAGTATCGGCGTAGGTGAACTCGATGCCGTAGTTCACAACGATGTTGTCGAAGAGCCGCGCAGTTCCTCCGTAGACATTTTCGCCACAGATAACGTGGTCGCCTGTCTTAAGCATGGTGACCATGGCCATGATGGCAGCCATGCCACTGGCGAAAACGTGTGCGCTGGTTCCTCCCTCGAGTGAAGCAAGGCTGGTTTCAACAGCGTCGCGCGTAGGATTTGAAACGCGCGCATATTCGTAGCCCTTATTTTTGCCAATCTCTTCCTGTGCATAGGTAGACGAGAGATATATAGGCACATTCACTGCGCCGGTCAGCGGATCAGCCGGTTGTCCATCGTGAATAGCGCGAGTGGAAAAGCCATGGGTTGATTTGGTCATAATGGCCCTATCTTTAAAGTTGAATTCCTGGAGTTGATCGTGGTGAAATCCGGCGCCGAGGCGCGTACGCCTGGACGGCTAGTCCCCGTCTTCGAATATTTTCTTCGAAAGATAACGCTCCGCCGAATCAGGAATGATCGTGGCAACGCGTTTGCCTGGGCCAAGTCTTTTCGCAACATTGAGGGCAGCATGCACCATGGCTCCTGCGCTTGAGCCGGCGAGCACGCCTTCTTCAGCTGCAAGCCTCTTGACCATGGCAAAGGCCTCGGCATCTGTAATGCGGACAATTTCATCAGCCAGGTTGGGGTCAAAGGTCTTCGGGATGAATGAGACGCCGATGCCTTCCACTTTATGCGGGCCCGGCTCGCCGCCCTGAAGTACGGAACCTTCTGTCTCGACGGCAACGGTGAGCACACGCGCATTTTTTTCTTTCAGGAAGCGTGCGACACCGGAGAATGTCCCACCAGTTCCAACTCCGGAGACAAAGGCGTCGATCCGGCCTTCCATCTGTTCCCAGATTTCCTGTGCGGTTGTCTCGTAGTGATATTGCGGGTTGGCCTGGTTATCAAACTGCAGCGCGGGAAATACGGCAGGATCGGATTTTGCTACCGCTATTGCTTCACGGATTGCGCCGCTCATGCCTTCAGCTTCAGGAGTGCGCACCACTGTTGCGCCGAAACCGCGCATAAGGATGCACTTTTCCTCGGCATAACCTTCAGGAACGAAGAGAATCACCTTATATCCGCGATTGACTCCAACCAGCGCCAGTCCCACGCCTGTATTTCCTGCTGTAGCCTCAACAATGGTCGAGCCAGGCTTCAGAATGCCGCGCGCCTCAGCGTCAAGAATCATGCCAAGTGCAGCGCGGTCCTTTACGCTGCCACCGGGATTAAGAAACTCCAATTTTGCGTAAATATCAGCAGTAGCAGGGGTTACGATACGCCCCAGGCGCAGCATCGGGGTCTGGCCCATCAGTTCGGTAATGTTTTCGGCAACACGCAGAGGGCGGGTGATTGAAAGGGTCATCGACTCAGTCATAACAAAACTTCTCAGTGTAGCAGGCCGATGAGTGAAATAGATTCAATTCGGCATAACCTTCCTAGTCTTTCGTAAGCTGAAAACGAGCCCTATTGTTACTATTTATTGATTTTCCCTACTTTCCGGCAGCAATATTCTGTTTACGATTGATCGAATCCGTTTAATTACGACGATGGCAAACCCCTCCAGGCTGAATTCAAAAAACGGAACGGTGGTCTTGCTCATCCTGGGAGCGCTAGGGACAGTTCTGTTCATTTGTGTCGCCGCCTTCTTTGTCTATCGCGACTCAAAACATTTGG
>DATAQW010000336.1:0-7949 GCA_036264445.1 Pseudacidobacterium sp. | reverse complement strand
ACCCGGCTTCAACCTGCCTATGATCCAGATTGATCGCCCCTCTCCGCGCTGCTTCAGACCATTCCAACCCTCTATCTGCTGCTGGTCTACCATCGGCGCCCATAGATCTGGCATAAAGAACAGCTCCGTTCCACGAAACCTGGGCGGCGCGACGCCAATAACCGTGAATGGAAACTTATTCAGCTGGATCGTGCGCCCCACCACTCCCGGATCACCCTGAAAGTGACTGCGCCAGTAGGCGTAACTGAGGACAACATACGGCGCACTATTGAATCCGTGCTCATCAGAACTGTGGAAGAAGCGGCCAAGATACGGCTGGATGCCAAGTACATCAAAATAATTCCCGCTCGCCTCATCGAGCCAGATGCGCGATGGCCCTCGGCCTGAATCTATGCCCGCTGGACTAAAGTTAAATGCAATCAACCCGTCGAATAGATGGTTCCGGTCGCGCAAATCAAGATAGTCGGGATAGGATTGCAATGTCTGTTTGTCTTTCCCGCTCTCGATCATGTAAAGGTTTTGCGACTGCGGTACATTCAGCGGGCGCAGAACTAATGCATTCAGCACGCTGAAGACAACCGCGTTTGCGCCAATCCCCAGAGCCAGCGTCAGAATAGCGACCATTGTGAAGCCCGGAGACTTGCACAACACGCGAAGACTGAAGCGCACATCCTGTAAAAGGGTTTCGATGAAATTCCCGCCTAATGTTTCGTGACTCTCCTGCCTGAACTTCTCATAACCGCCGAACTCGATGCTCGCGCGGCGCTCTGCCTCCGCGCGCGAAAGACCGGAATGAGTAAGATCGTCAGCGCGATGTTGAATGTGCGAGCGCAACTCCTCTTCCACATCGTTCTCCATTTGAGACCGATGAAAAAATCTGCTGGCGACGGAACGAAAATAGGCGAGGAATTTCATGCCTCCTCCGGTTGCGCAGCTAGGGCCGCGCCAATGGCAGTGACGAGCCGGTTCCAGCCCTCAGTCTCTTCTCGCAAGCGTTTACGGCCTGCCGCAGTCAGTTCATAGAATTTTGCCCGGCGATTATTCTCTGACGTGCCCCAGCTGGCTTTCAGCAATCCCTGGCGCACCAGACGGAACAAGGCAGGATAGAGCGCTCCCTGCTCAATGAGCAGCGCGCTTCCTGAGATTTGCCCGATGCGCAGTAAAACACCGTAGCCGTGGAGCGGCCCTAGAGAAACAGCCTTCAGTATGAGGAGATCGAGAGTGCCAGGAAGAATCTGGGTATGGCCCGCCACATGCCCTCCTAAGATGATTAGGAGATTAGCGGGCCTCTCCTAAGCTGTCAAGGAGAATCTGTAAATGGCCATATTTCTAACGAATTTCAATCGGCAGCCACCAGGTGTCTCTGCTGATGCCATTTCCACGCTGTGGCGATGATGCTGTCCAGAGTATTGAACTCCGGTCTCCAGCCCAGTTCTTTCTCAATCTTTTCTGAACTGGCAATCAAAACAGCAGGATCGCCAGGCCTGCGCTCTACTTCCTCCACCGGAATGGCGTGCCCCGTGACGCGTCGTGCAGCTTCGATGACTTCACGAATGGTAAAACCGTGTCCGTTGCCGATGTTGTAGATCAGCCGGTCGCGTTCGGTGAGCGCGTTGAAAGCGAGTAGATGAGCCTTTGCGAGGTCCCATACATGAATGTAGTCGCGGATGCAGGTGCCGTCTTTTGTCGGATAATCCTGGCCGAAGACCTTCATGCTCTTGCGGCGTCCCAGCGCGACGTCAAGGACAAGCGGAATCAGATGCGATTCCGGCTCATGAGCTTCGCCCCGGCCTTCAATCGCTCCCGCGACGTTAAAATAGCGCAAGCTGGCGTAGCGGAAACTATGAATGCGGTTCAGCCATGTCAGCATGTGCTCTACCAGCAGTTTTGACTCGCCATACGCATTCGTCGGCCGCAGTGGAGCATCTTCGCGGATGGGAATAGATTCCGGCTCGCCGTAAACGGCCGCTGTTGAGGAAAAAACCAGCTTGTTCACGCCGCTTTCAAGCATCGCCTCAAGAAGGGTCAGGGTTGATGCAGCATTGTTACGGAAATACAGTTCCGGTTTCTGCATGCTTTCGCCCGCCTCAATGAGCGCAGCAAAGTGCATGACGCCATCAAATATGCGCTTTGAAAAAATCTGATCCAGTTTAGGACGGTCGTCCAGGTCGCCTTCGATAAACTCTGCGCCATCGGGAACCAGGGAACGATGACCATGGCAAAGATTGTCATAAATAACGACTTCGTGGCCGTTTTCAAGCAATAATTCTGCGACCGTTCCACCAACGTATCCTGCTCCGCCTGTGACCAGAATCCTCAACGATGTCTCCTTTGTTATTTCTGTCTGGATTATAGCTAGGGATCTCATTTCGGACTTTGGGCAACCAGGAAAGTTCCCGTTTACGTCCCATTCCAAGGAGGATTGGGTTTTCGGAAAAGAAAATTTACACAGAGACAATTGTTTTCTGCGGTAATAGTTACGCGGTCGACCAATACCTGGACAGGAAGAAAAGCCGTCAGCGCTGATGTTACCTTTGTAATTGAAGAATACGGCCGAGCAAATCATGCTAGCTTCCGTCGTTCTTATATGCGGTATTGTGTGAAAACTTACCTTTGACCAATTATTTTGGAAGCAGTTTTGCTACAGCTGGGGTTCAAAGACGAGAGAAGCCGCGTGCTTATGCTGCTAAAACGGCATGAAAGATGCAACGAAATGTGATGAGATTTTTATCTTTTCTTCGTCTATTTCTTAGAAAGCACGCGATTTGAATCATAAAAGGGGTTATGGCGAGTAACAGCAACGATCCGCTCAATCGGGCGAATTTAGGTCTCCTGCCTGAGCCACAGGGGCGCTTTGGATCATTTGGAATCAGCACCATCGTCAATCTGGCGCTGGGTGGAATTCTTATTCTGTTAACCATGGCGCAGCTTCATAAAGAACAACAGCACCAATATCAATCAACCGCTCTAATTTTCCCGGTTGAAGTACCGAAGCCTTACGTTCCCCCAGCTCCGAAGGTCAAGGTCATTCCGCCTCCACCGAAGATCGAGCATCCTAAAATTGTTCCACCAAAACCGCAACCTGAGCCGCCAAAGCCGGTTGTAGTAAAGATGCCGACCCCGGAAGCCCCGCACATAGCGCCTGCGCCACCAAAGGCTGTAACGCCTCCGCCTCAACCGAAGGTGGGGCTTTTTAAAAGCACTACACCTACACGCGTCGCCAACAATACGTCCGCTCCGACCACAAAAATCGGCGGATTCGGCGATCCACAAGGCGTAACACCAAATCCGAACGCCAACCGTCCGGCAACGATTGCCGCAGTGGGTGCCTTTGGCGCAGCTCCCGGACCATCGAATGGCGCTGGTGCAGCACGGCAAGGATCGGTTCAAGGCACCAACTTCGGCTCCGGTGTCGCAAATGGTGTTCCGGGTGGGAAGGACCGGGGTACAGTAGCTTCGGCAGGTTTCAGCAATGGCGTGGTTGGGGGCACCGGAGCTCCGGGCAGCCATGGAAATGTGGCTACAGGTGGATTTAGCAGCCCCGGCGGCAACGGCTCAGGTGAGAAGGTTGCCAAAGCGCAGGAACCGCCGTCTACTCCTTTGGTGGTTGTCTCCAAGCCATTGCCTCAGTACACCCCGGAAGCCAAGCAGCTTCGCATCGAGGGCGACGTGACCCTGGAGGTTCGTTTCACAGCATCGGGACAGGTGCAGGTGCTCCGCGTGGTCAATGGCCTGGGGCACGGCCTGGACCAGCAGGCGACGGTGGCAGCCGAACGGATTCGCTTTAAGCCTGCAACAAAAAACGGCCTGCCTGTAGATCAGGTGAGCATCATCCGCATCACATTCCAGCTGGCTTAAACGAGGCATGAGATGGGTGCTGCTTTCAATGCTTGGTTGTCATGTTTTGTGTTTACGAAGAATTGAGAAAGAAAATCAGGAGTAAGGAAATGTTTTTTCGCAAGTTGTGGATGACCGGTCTTGCGGTCACACTGGCGGGGCTTACCGCACAGGCAAAAACGGCAAAATATGCGCCTCCGGTTCCTCTCACCCCGGAGCAGTCCGCTTTGATCCAGAAAGCGGTTGCTCAGGAAAAAGCAACAGTCAAAGCTATTCAGCAGCACTCGCCTGTTGTGCAGACCTATATCCAGAATATGCGCCCCGACCCAAAGATGTATTCGGTCCCTGAATCTGACCAGTACATGCTGGGACGTGTTGATTTTGGCAAGGCTTTTAACGATAAAGGCTATGAGACCAAGTCATCGTCGCATGGATTTTTCAAAGGCTCGATGAGGTATCTCTCCGGCTTAACCAAAGCCTTTAACCTGATCTACTCGCCGACCGGCTTTATGGACATGATGTTCCTTGATCCGGTCAGCTTCGATCAGCAGCATTATGACTTTTCTTATGTCCGGCGCGAATTCCTGGGCAACATCCGCACCGTTGTTTTTGATGTGCGTCCCAAGCCGAAAACCGGAGCCGGCCGCTTCTCTGGACGTATCTGGGTAGAAGACCAGGATGGCAATATTGTTCGCTTCAATGGCACATATACCGGCAATTCGGGTGATGAGGTGACCCGCTACTATCACTTCGATAGCTGGAGACTGAATGTTCAACCCGACGTTTGGCTCCCAGCCGCCATCTACGTTGAAGAATCCACCGGTGGTACTGGCAAGAAGGGCACGGGCTTCCGTGGACAGACGCATTTTTGGGGCTATTCGCTGAAGCTGCCTACACGCGAGTCCGATGCTGAGTCGATCACCGTTGAAAATGCTCAGGACCAGAGCGAAAATACGCAGGACGTGAGCCCACTGAGCGCAAAACGGCAGTGGGTCTCGCAAGCCGAGCAGAACGTAGTCGATCGCCTGGTACAGGCTGGATTGATTGCTCCTCCCAGTGACTTTGACAAGGTGCTGGAGCAGGTTACGAACAACATCGTCATCGGTAATAAGCTCGAGCTCCCCAATGACATTCATTGCCGCGTCATGCTGACTTCGCCGCTCGAATCGTTGGCTATTGGCAATACCATTCTCCTCAGCAAAGGCCTGGTTGACGTGCTGCCCAGCGAAGAAGATCTGGCTGCAGTGCTGAGCTTCCAGCTTGCACACATCGTCCTTGGCCATCACATTGACACCCGCTACGCCTTTAATGATCGGCTCCTTTTCCCTGATGAAGCGACTCTGGAGCGTCTCAACATGAGCCACAAGGCGGCAGACAATGATGCCGCTGCCAAGAAGGCCATCGAGTTGTTCGACAATTCGGTTTACCATGACAAATCAGCCAACGTCAGCCTCTTCTATCAACAAGTTGTGGCACGAGGAAAGCAGATCCCCGCTCTCCTGACTCCACGGATGGGCGATCCATTGCTCAAGCAGGACGGCACTCCGTGGATGGCTGCCTTCCTGAACCGCGGACCTAAATTAAATGTGGACGACCTGACCCAGACTGCAGCTTTGCCGCTGGGCAGCCATCTGAAGACCGACCCATGGGATGACAAAGTATACGCACTGAATTTGAAGGGAGACCGCATTCTGAATCCGGGCGACAAGATGCCTATGGAGTTGACGCCGGTTTTCTTCCGCCTGCAGAGATATCAGGCTGCGGCAGCAGTTCCGGCTTCGGCAAATGCGCCTCTTCCACAGGCGCAGGGTCAGCCTGCAGATGGCAGCAACAACGCCGCGCAGCCAACCCAGCCGCAAGGCCCGCCTGCAGACGGCAACAATGCTCCGCAGGCACAGCCACAGCAGAATCCGCAATAGGCCGGTTTACCGGCCTGTTCGGCAGAAGATCTTCTTGATAAAGAACTAAATAACACCATTGTTCTTCTGTTCCTTGGCAGATCATTTCTTTTTGGAGAACGCAAGTGTTCAAAAAACTTTTTGGCTTAGTTTTTTTACTGGCCCCTGTTTTTGCTTTCGCTCAAGTGGCTCCCGCTACGAAGGGCGGCGGATTGGAGCTTTCAGCAGGCGCGGAATATTCAAACTTCAGACCTGATTACGGATCGACCCGCTTGCAGGGAATAGCAGTATTCGCCAACCTCGATCATCTGTTTCTGCATAATCTGGGAGTTGAAGGCGAAGCCCGCTGGTTAAGGTTCAATCAACCAGCGGGCGAAACACAGGATCATTATCTGGCAGGCCCGCGTTACCGGGTGATCCGCTATCACGGACTCTCACTCTACGCCAAGTTTCTCCTCGGCGGAGGTTGGATTACATATCCTGGCAACATTGGCAGTGGCAGCTACTTTGCTTATGTTCCCGGCGTTACCGGAGAATACCGTCTGAACCATCATTGGTCTGTCCGCGGCGATTACGAATATCAGATCTGGCCATCCGCCCCAGGCATTGCATTTACTTACCCTTCCCCGAGCAATGGCCTGACTCCGAGTGGTTTCAGTGCAGGCGTCTCTTATCGCATTTTCTAAAGATGATTGACCTTTTCGTCATTACAATACGCCGGGTTTCATGCCCGGCGTTTTATTTTGAATACGCTAGAATTCGTTTGATGTCGCTGCGTCTCGCAATATGCGCATGATTGAAATTGCAACGAGCACTACCGCGAAACCTATGGAGTCATTTGCTACTTGAAGGATAGAAGCAATGCTAAAGCTGACAGCCATCTGGCAGGATGAAAGCCTGGCAGAACGGGAATGGATCAGGGAACTGTTTTCCCCGCATATTTCCGTCCATATCTATGACGGGTGCCGGGAAGTTGTACTCGACAACAGCATTCTTATTGACTCTTATCTGCATGCCCGTAATAAGGACTATTATCGTAAGTTTCACGGACTGAATGCCTGGTTATTGCACCTCTCAGACGAAACCTACGAGGGCGGATGCGAGGTGTATGACAACTTTCGTGGCATATTCCGAAATTATTGGTCCGCCATTTTCAACCCATCCCGGGTCATGACCTTCCCGCTGGGCTATATCGCTGGCATTTCACGAGCCGGATATGGAAAGGCCAGCGATCGTACGTGGCTTTGGAGTTTTCTCGGCGGAGGCGGAAAAGCATCCAGACCTGAGATGTTACAGTCCCTCGAGCAGGTCACTCCCCATTTCCGGCACGTTACTGACGGCAGCGCTCCGTTGCCCCCACTTTCACGTCACAAGTATGAGGAGGTGCTTCGCGATTCTGTCTTTGCTCCCTGCCCTATGGGAAACGTCAATTTGGAATGTTTTCGCATCTATGAGGCGCTGGAATGCGGCTCCATTCCGATTTTGGAGCGAAGGACAACACTGGATTATTTTCGTGGCCTTTTGGGCGATCATCCGCTACCAACGATCTCGAATTGGCGCGAAGCCCAGCAAATCATTGCCACACTGTCTGAAAACAGAACGGACCTGGACGCGCTGCAACGTACCTGCCTGGATTGGTGGAAAAACCATAAGATTGACATCTCTGGCCGGATAGGAAATTTCCTCGATAACGACTCTTCGGCGTCGCAGCCTTTTGCCTCATGGCAGCATGCTCTTCCTGGCTGGCAGTTTTTTGAACTGACGCGGCACCATTCGCTGCCTGCATTCGGACGCAGATGCAAAGCGCAATTCAGCCGCCTCGTATCAGAGGGAAAACTGCGGAAAACTTATGGGCGCTGAAATATTTTCAAAGTGAGACCTTGCGCAGCAGAGAATGAGCTAGCCTTGGAATTATCTGCTTGACGCCGCGTATGTTCGAACGCAGGATGGCAACCATGGTCCATCTTTACCGCGTTCTTCCGTGGCGCAAAGACGGCTATCTGTTTGGCAACCCTTATGGATTGCTGTCTTCAGCATTTCCATCGGAGCCACAATCCTCGTTGCAGAATGGCTCTACATCCACCCGGATTCTCCTTCATTGGGAGCGCTGCTTTCAGTAGTCGCGGATTTCGTACCTATGGGAATTGCTATAGCTGGGATCATCATGTCATACCGCGCTCCTAAACGAAAAAATCATCTGTCCACGACAATCAT
>DATAQW010000182.1:0-1908 GCA_036264445.1 Pseudacidobacterium sp. | reverse complement strand
CACCAGCGTACGGCTGGTTTTATCGGGCGATTCGCGAAGCAAACCTGCAACGTCATGGCAAACATCAAATGCGCCTTCTGATGGGTGGCCCTCCAGGTGATTGGGACAAGATCAGAAGCCCACAAGACCTCGCGCCATACGCGGCTGAGCGTGAGCAATGGTATGCCCAGGTGGTGAAGGATGAGGTTCTGACGAAGCACCGCCGCGCTTTGCTTATCATGGGAGCAAGCCACTTTCTGCGCGGCCATGCCCAGCTGTTGCAGGACGAACTTCTGCTGCAACAGCACCAGGCTGCATCGCCTTTAGACCGAACCCATGTTGCGCCGGGCTATATCGAGCGGACACTTCGAACCGCAGGCGAAAATCCATATCTGGTCGTCTTCGGGGGGAATGTTGTCGACAACCAGGGAGATGTAGATAAACGCTTTGACTTGTGGCCCGCGCCTGCCATTGCGTCCGCTTCCGGCAATTGGCTGGGGAAATTACCGGCGCAGCCCTTAATCTCTTGTGGCCATGCACCTGCGACACCCCTGACGCTCGGCGACGAAGCAGACGCTATGCTGTATGTCGCCCGCTGTGCCGATTTAACAGACGTAGAGGTGCCGCACGCAGAACTGGACGGCACGCCTTACGGGAAAGAGGTCACCCGGCGGGCCGCAATCATTCTTGCACTTCCACGGCAACAAGCATCATGGTGATGACGATTGGAAAAGCCGACAGATGATCGGTCGACCAGAAGCGAGGCGAATTTAGGCTCCTGCGAGCCAAACGCATTTGGTGACTCATCAAAACTTTCGGCTTCAGTTTATGCCAAATCGCCGAGTATCAAATCCAGCACCCATCACGCTGGAAACGCGCATTGCCCTGGAGGCAACAGCTGACGAAAGTTACTGAATGCTGGCAAAATCCTGGACTGATACCTGGCTCGCTGCAACTGTCTGCTTCTTTAGCTCCGCTGCCAGTTCTTGCATCACTGGCAGAATCTCGCTCCTCCAAGCGAGCCTCCTTCTTGCGACGTCGCCGTTTCATGAATTGTCCGTCGAGACACTCTTTCCTGCGGATATCGGAGTTGAATCGCAAAAAGCCATCGGCGCTCTCCAACTGCTTACGCGCGATGGACAGACTCAGTGAGCAGACCAGTCGGCGAGACGGATGGTGGGAATGGTCAGGTGCATCATGAAATGGCCAACCATGTTGTAGTTTTTGATGAGCACTTGCGCGCCGCTAATCATCGATTCATTGACCGGATAGCGGATCAGATTACTTGGATCGCGCAGGTCCTCGCGCAAGGCGCCATCGCTGCCGCGCACCCGCATATAGCTTCCGCTCTGCAGGCAGCCGTCACCCGCCGTCGCGGTAAAAGTGGCTTCCGTGCGGAAGTTATAAGGACCACCCTGAATCTGGCTGACGATGTGCGAGCGGTTCAGGAGTGAAACTGCCTGGTTCCGTAGCTGGACATCTTCACCGCGGGCGACACTGGCGTTTACCGCCGCCGCCCCAACCAGTGCAGAGAGCAGGATGGAACTGAACGTGCGTTTCATAAGCGCCCTAGCATACCTCAGTTCGCACCTTCGCGGAAGTTCTCTTTTTGCCCGCGGTCTGGCAACGGTCGGATTCTCTACCAGCTTTCTCCAACCCTTCGCTACTTCCCAACGATTTCTCTTCGTACGGCCTCTTTGGATTGTTCCGGTCGTATCACCGCTCAAACAGACCGCCCAAACAGAAGTTACTGATCGGTAACTGCCGGATCGACACTGCCTGATCGGCGACAAAACTCCGGGAGCCATAAAAAAAATGCGATACCAGTCGGGTGGAGGAGCGCGTTAGGCTGTTGGCAACATTTGAGCCGCAACTTCCTGCTGGGCATGATCTCGGAATGAGCTACGTCGGCGATGATCTCGCCGAACA
>DATAQW010000084.1:0-14661 GCA_036264445.1 Pseudacidobacterium sp. | reverse complement strand
TGGCTGCTGCGCAATGATCTTCGGCTTCCGTCTTATTGGTTTCGGCTCTGATTTCAGTTGAACATTTCGCCTGTAACCACTACAAAAACAGATATGCCAAAATCGAAGTCCGCGGCCAAGAAAGAAAAGAGCCCCTTTCTTCCTGGCCGCCCTATCAGCCTGAAGGTTCTGGGCGACTACCTTGATCTTTCCCCCGCGACGATCTCCCTGGTATTGAACAATGCACCTGGTGTGCGTTCAATTCCGCAAGAAACACGCGACCGCGTGATTGCTGCTGCCAAAAAGTTCGACTACCGTCCGAGCTTCTACGCGCGGTCCCTGCGCCGCAGACAGACATTCTCTATTGGCGTGCTGGTACCGGAGTTAAGCGACGGCTACTCCGTGCTGGTCATGGATGGCATCGAGGAAGTGCTGCTCGAAGAAGGCTACTTTTATCTGACAGCCAGTCATCGACGTAAAGCCGACCTGATTGAAGAATACCCTCGGCTCCTGATGGAGCGGGCCGTTGAAGGATTCATTGCGATTGACACAGCACTACAGCATCCATTGCCACTCCCAGTGGTAGCCGTCGCCAACCATAAAAAGATAGAAGGCATTACCAGTATTGTGCTCGACCACCGCAGGGCCGCTGAGTTGGCGATGCATCATCTTCATCAATTGGGTCATCGACAGATTGCTTTCATGCGCGGACAGACATTCAGCTCGGATTCTGAAGACCGATGGAAGAGCTTGATCACAGTCGCAAAAAAGCTCGGTGTCGAGGTGCATCCAGAACTGACGGTACAATTGGAAGTCAACGTCTCGTCTCCCGAGCTTGGCTATCCCGTTGTGCAGCAACTTCTGACGCAGAAACGGCCCTTCACAGCTCTGATTTCGTTCAACGACATAGCCGCAATCGGTGCAATTCGCGCATTCCGCGATCACGGACTGCGCGTTCCTGAAGACGTATCAGTTGTAGGCTTTGATGATATTCAGGGAGCCGCCTACCACAACCCCAGTCTTACAACTATCCGTCAGCCGCTGCATGCCATGGGTATTCACGCAGCGCGCATTTTATTAAGGCGTATACAAGCAAAAGATTATCCGGAAGAAATGGCGATTGTGCCGGAGCTCATCATCCGCGAATCCACCTGCCCTCCCAATCCAAAACGAATGCTGCACAAGTAGAGCTTCATTCATCGTGGCATCAACGAAGGTTTATACTGCGTCTTGCGAACTCTTCAGGGAATGAACGAATGAAATCTACTTCTCGCTGCACCCTCGCCTGCCTTCTGGTTGTCTTCTCATTTTTATCCTTCGCACAGTCCACAGCGCCTGTGGTTCTGCATGCGGCAGAAGCGGCAAAGGCTCTGCCGGATGCAGTTTTCTTCCGCGGCCAGTCAGCATCCATACAGGCACGAAATTCAGCAGGTATCCATTTCCCCGACGATATGTACGTCCTGACCGCCCTTGTTGATAACTCAGGCTACTCGAGCGGGATTCAGCAGAAATATCAGGCGTATTTCATCACCGAAGCCCCCCTTGATTTCAACGGACACACATTACAGCCCGGCGCTTATGGCGTGGGCATGGTGAATGGCAGTTTCCTGGTAATGGACATTGCCGCTCATGATCTCTTCACTGCTCCGGCAACTCACGACGCTGAGATCAAGCGCCCCACCCCGTTGCAGCTGAATGCAGACGGCGATCATTACCGGCTCTACCTCGGACGCAACTACGTCGTGTTCTCGCGTGCAAAATAACTCATTCGGATAAGAATTCTTCCCATGAAAAAGCCCATCACACTCGAAATTTGCCTAGAATCCGTCGACTCAGTGATTGCCTCGGCACGCGGCGGCGCGCAGCGCGTGGAGATTTGCGCCAATTTGCTGGAAGGCGGAACAACCCCAAGCGCCGGAACCATCCGCGCCGCGCGCGAGCGTTCGAGCATCGACATCAATGTCATGATCCGTCCCCGCGGGGGAGATTTTCTCTACACAGAAACTGAGTTCGTTTCCATGAAGCACGACATTAGGACCGCAAAAGAATTGGGCGCGGACGGAATCGTCCTCGGTTTACTGCGCGCTGATGGGACCGTGGACGTGGAACGCACACGGCAGCTCGTCGAGCTTGCCGCTCCGCTTCCTGTCACCTTTCATCGAGCCATTGACGTTTCTCATGATCTTCTCGAAGGGCTCGAAGCCGTTATCTCCACCGGAGCAGCTCGCGTGCTTACTTCAGGAGGACAGTCTTCAGTTGTAGATGGAGCGCCGATGGTGGCAAAAATGATCGAAGCAGCAAAAGATCGCATCATCGTAATGCCTGGTTGTGGTATTCGCTCGGACAATGTGCTTTCCATTCTCGAAACAACGGGAGCACATGAAGTGCATATTGCTCTTGAAGAAGAACTGCCAAGCGGCATGCAGTTTCGCAAAGCTGAAATTCCGATGGGCGGTGTTCATGGGCGTGAATACCTGCGCTTTGCAACTCCGGAAAACGCAGTGCGCAATGTAATTGAGATTCTCGACGATTCAACCAGGTAGACGACAGCTTCAGTCGGCTTACATAGTGCTTTAGCCTGAGATTTTGTACTGTTCTCGTTAAGATGCAGGAATAATAACTCCACGGCATTCGCCAAACCCGATGCGTGGATGCCCTTCCCGTTCGCAGTATCCTCGCAAAATAACCTCGTCGCCATCCTCAAGGAACTTCCGCAACTCACCTGTAGTCAAGGCGACTGGCTCTGCGCCGCGTCGCGTCATCTCCAGCAGACACCCGGCCGAATCTTTTCGAGGGCCGGAGACAGTTCCTGTTCCCAGCAGGTCTCCAGGTTGCAGATTGCAGCCATTGCTGGCGTGATGGGTCAGCATCTGCGCCAGCGTCCAATAGAGATCACACATATTGCCCTTGCTCAACCTGATGGGCTCGATTTTTCCCTCACGCATGCGCTTCGAAGAGAGCCAGACTTCAAGCGTTAGATCGATGCTTCCTCGCTTCTTGTTTTCTAATGAATTGAGATAAGGCAATGGCTTAGGATCACCTGCATCGCGTTGAAAAGCTGGTGCGCGGTAGGGCTCGAGCGCGTCCATGGTTACAACCCACGGTGAGATGGTGGTAGCAAAGTTCTTCGCAAGAAACGGCCCAAGCGGCTGATACTCCCATGTCTGAATGTCTCGCGCCGACCAGTCATTCAACAGGCAGAGTCCGAAGATATGCTCTTCGGCTCTGTCAATTGGAATCGTTTCGCCGCGCTCGTTCCCTTTGCTGGCGAAGAAACCTACTTCAAGCTCGTAATCAAGCAGCCGGCTCGGGCCGAAACTGGGAACTTCGGCATCAGCCGCTTTCGTTTGACCGCATGGCCGCTTCACCTCTACTCCGCTGACCACAATTGACGAAGCGCGCCCATGATAGCCGATGGGCACATACTTGTAGTTCGGAAGCAGCGGATTATCTCGACGAAACAGTTTGCCCACATTCGTGGCGTGATAAACAGAAGCGTAAAAGTCGGTGTAATCGCCAATAACCGCAGGCAGATGCATCGTAATGTGTTTTGACGGAACAAGCAGAGGCTCCACTTTGTTGCGTAATGCAGCGGGAATTCGTTCTTCCAGAAGCTCTGTAATTCGTTGCCGTACAGCGGACGAAGCGTGCCGGCCTAACGACATAAGTGAATTCAAATGCTCCGCGCTACATGCCTGCTGAATCTGCACATCCAGATTGTCGAAAAGGCCGAACTGCGCGCAGCCCCGAAGATCAAGTACGCGGTCGCCAATGGCAACTCCGATGCGTGGCCCACCTCCGTTCACCGAAAATACTCCGAATGGAAGGCTCTGAATGGGGAAATCCGTAACACCATCGTTGGCTGATTCAATCCAGCTTGTCTGCATCAAAGCCACCCGAGCGCTTGAAGATCGTCGATGGGTTCGGTGAATGAGCAAGAGCCAAAACCTGTAGCAAAATTTTCACGCGCTTCCCTAATCTGTTTTGCGGAAAGCTTCCGGCCCCGCCAGGTCAAAGCGTGGCTGCTCCATTGAAACGCGGCAGAATCCTGCTCGCTCAACACTGCGAGCACATCTTCTTTTTTAGCTCCGTAATATGCAATTGTGGCTGCTACAAATACATTGATAAAGCCATGCATCAGCGTCGAAGCACTCTCTGTCTCATAAGTCAGCTTGTAAACAGAACGGAGCGGATGATGCATTCCAGCAGTAGCCTTGAATGGAACCTTTGCTTCTGCACAGGAAACAAGGAAATGCGCGAGTTGTTCAATGTCAGGAAATGCCCCGACCGAGATGCCGCCTGTGCGAATTTTTGCAAGAGCATTTGCCCGCTTCAGCACTGGTAGCATTTCCTTGCATTGCTCCAGCGGGAATTCGACATACACAGTTATTTCCTGAGGCATGACTGTGAACATCGACTCAGCCTTGGCTGAATTTTCCGCTTTGCACTCGAGGACGTCGATGAACACAGCACCCTCGCTAAAATCAGAAATCAAACGCTCATCTTTCAAAAGATCTCCCGTGCTAAGCACACTTAGAAGCCACGGAGTCATTTGCTCATCGCAACAAGCGTCAGTAAATGCTGCGCTGAATTCCGTCAGTCTCTCAGCAGGAACAATAAAACGGCCCAGGGCCCATACATACTCACCCGATCGGTAACTGGCATAGTTACGAACTGCCGTGACCATATCGATACCGGCAGGAGGAAACAACCCGGCATAATCAATCAATCCATCCAGCAGAGCTTGAATTGCCGTCATCCTTTTTTGACCTTGCCTGTCTTGAAGTGCTTTTTCAATCCCTGCCAGCATTCGTAATATTCGTGCTGCAGGATCTTTGTTTCCAATGCGAATTTCGTGGGCCGTACAACGAGCTGCGTCTCAAACATAAAGGCCAACGTATCTCCCAGATAATGCGGCTTGAGTTCCGCAGCGCTGGCCCGTTCGAATGTCTCGGCATCCGGACCATGACCTGACATACAGTTGTGCAGGCTTGCTCCTCCAGGCACAAACCCCTCGGCCTTTGCATCGTACTGGCCGAAGATCAGTCCCATAAATTCATTCATCATGTTGCGATGAAACCATGGTGGGCGGAAGGTATGCTCGGCCACCATCCAGCGCGGCGGGAAAATAACGAAATCAACGTTCGCAGTTCCCGCAATGGTGCCTGGCGAAGTCAGCACTGAATAAATGGATGGATCAGGATGATCGAATGACACAGTATTGATGCAGTTGAAGTTTTTGAGATCGTATTTGTAAGGAGCGTAGTTGCCATGCCATCCAACAACGTCAAGCGGTGAGTGATCGATCTCCGCAACCCATAATCTTCCTAAAAATTTGCTGATGATCTGGAAACTGCCTTCCCGGTCCTCATACACGGCTTCGGGGTAGAGGAAATCACGCGGATTCGCAAGCCCATTTGCGCCAATGGGTCCAAGATCGGGTAGACGAAACTGCTGTCCATAGTTCTCGCAGATGTATCCGCGCGCTACTTTTTCTTCAAGCACGACGCGAAATTTAAGCCCACGCGGGAGCACGCATATTTCTCCGGGTGCAACACTGAGAACACCCAACTCAGTATGAATACGCAGCGGCCCCTGCTGCGGAACAATCAGCATTTCGCCATCAGCGTTATAAAAGAAGTGGTCTTCCATTGAGCTGTTGGCTGCGTAAACGTGGATGCCAACTCCTGCCTGCGCCGCAGGGTCCCCATTCCCGCCAAGCGTAATCATTCCGTGAACAAAATCCGTCGGCTCGGAAGGAATTGGAACCGGGTCCCATCGCAACTGGTTTGGCGGAGTTGGCATTTCGGTAAAAGGCCCGCTGCGGAGAAGCCTGTTAGGCGCTTCTTCATACGGCTTATGGGTAACTGAAGGACGGATACGATATGTCCATGTACGTCGGTTCGTATGCCTCGGTGAAGTAAATGATGTGCCGCTGAACTGCTCCGTGTAGAGACCTAACGGATGCTTTTGCGGAGCATTCTGGCCCTGCGGCAATGCACCGGATACGGCTTCTGTGGCGAATTCGTTCCCAAATCCAGAGTTGTACTTCAATTTAGAAGCGGGCATGTTTTCTCCCAGTCAAAACTCTATAAACTATCTGCTGGCGTGGTGCTTTGGCAAACATGCTTCTGATCGGGATTAGCTGGAAATCTATTTTGCTACCGTAAACAATCCAGGCAATGCCTCTCCTGCTTTGCCCAGAATGATTTCAGTAAATGCGCTCGCGTTCAGCGGTCGTTCCGGACCCACGTAGTAAGTGCGTACATGGCTGCGTTCATTGGCCCAATGCACAAAGCTCGCTGCAGGATGCACGTTGCCCGATGTGCCAACCACGATCATCACATCGCAGCGGTCGATTTCCTGCATCACACGCTCCATCTCCAACGGATACTCGCCGAACCAGACAATATGAGGGCGGATCATTGAGCCGCATTTGCAGGCTGGAATCTGAGCGGCAGATTCATAGAAACCTCGGTCAGAAAAAACGGGTTCACCGCAATTCGCTTCGCAGCGAGAAGAAAACAGCTCGCCGTGCATGTGGACACGATTCCGTGACCCCGCGCGTTCATGCAGATCATCTACATTCTGCGTGCAGAGAAAGAATCTCTCTCTAATCTGTTCTTCCAGTTCCGCAAGAGCATAGTGGGCCGGATTAGGGGCACACTGTTGCGCATCGCGACGTCGCATAGAGTAGAACTGCCAGACTAATTCCGGGTTCGCCTCGAATGCTTCAGGCGTGGCCACTTCCTCGATACGATAGCCGCTCCAAAGACCATCGCTGTCACGGAACGTGGGAATACCGCTCTCCGCGCTGATACCCGCGCCGGTAAGAACGAAGACGCGATCCTGCAGGCCGATCTTGACGCTTGCGCTCACAAATTAAGCGTAACGGAAAAGCATCATAAAACCGAAGTCCATGTGGCTCTGCTGGTGACAGTGAAAGAGCGTCAGGCCTGGATTCGACGCGACAAAATCAACCTCAGTCGTGCTTTTCGCTTTTACTACAATTACGTCTTTCATCAGCCCGCTTATCGCCGCGCCATCGAGACTCGTCACTTCAAAAGTGTGACGATGCAGATGCACGGGATGATCATCCGTGCTCTGGTTCTGCATCACCAGTCGATACCGCTTACCCTCAGTCAACGAAACCGTATCTGTCTTTGGAAATGATTTTCCATTGATCATCCAATGATCGAAATCGCCGTGTCCGGTAAACTTCGAACGAAACGCCAGTGGAATGCGCACGTCTGGTTCAGGTGCTTTTTGAATATGCGCGAATTGGGAGTAATCCCACTGTGTTTCCGGCGGAGCAATCCACAGCGCGCCGCCTTGCTGGTTGGCATATTCCACAACAATGCCCATCCCTGCTTTTCGCATGTCATCGCGTGTCTCTCCCAGCACCCAGACACCCGGATGATTCATCTCGACGACAACATCAATACGTTCCGCAGGAGCAAGACGTATCGCATTCACATTCTTCGCGATCGGGACAGGATTGCCATCCATCGCAACTACCTGCATCACATGTCCGGAACAAGCCAGCCAATGCATCAGAGTAGCGCTCGCATTCAGAATGTGAAAGAGCACGCGCCGGCCTTCGCTCACGCGAATCGGCTCGCCAGCTCCGAGCATTTTGCCGTTGATGGTGGAGTACTCATAGCTCACGTCCATCGACGCATCACCACCGCCTCCCATGTAGGCATTCCAATCGTGTAAAGTCAGAAAAATCTCGTGGTCGTAGCTCCCTGGATTTTCTTTCGGCTCGATATAGAAGCATCCGAACTGGCCGGTATACGTAGCTTTCTTGAGGTCATGCCCTGCATAAGTATGCGTGTGATACCAGCGAAAGCCGGCTGGCCGCGGCGTAAAGCTGTATCGCAGTCTGGCTTGAGGCGGAATCATTGGCGAACCCTGCTCCATCGCACCGTCCATATCGGATGGAAGCCACTGTCCGTGCCAATGCACGATCTCCGGCATATTCGTGTGATTCAGCACGTCGATGGCAATGGGCTTGCCTTCCGGCCAGCGAATCAACGGGCCAGGAACCGACCCGTTATAGGCGATGGTATGAACAGTCTTTCCCGGGGCAATTTCCAGCTGCAAAGGAGCGATAGTCAGCGTAACGTCGGCAGCCTGCTCCTGCGCCTTCAGCCGTAATGCTGAAATAACAGCGACGGCGCCGCATCCGGTTAAAAATCTGCGCCGCTTCATTGCACACTCGCGGAACTGCCGTGTTCATGGTGGTGGCCTGACCAGTCAAACCTTCTACCAATAATAGCTTTCACGATCAGATGGTCCGTGCTCGCCGTCGGGCCAAAGCCGACGCCAAAATTAATCTCCCAGTTAGGAGAAACATTCAGATCAATTGCCGGAAAAAATTGCTGCTGCTGATTATGGAAGTTATAAAAATTCCCGATCTCCCCGAACGATGCGTAGTATTCCAGGCCGCCTGTGATGACTTTGGTAAAGTCATAGCTGATTTTTGCGTCGGGTGAGAAACCCACACCCTGCGACGTGCCCGGACCATGAAAGGAACGCTCAAACGCTGGATTCACCGCGAAATACCAGCGGCCAATTTGCTTATCAACAATAGGGCGAATCTCCCACGTCCACGTATCGGTAGAAAAACGACGGCGCTGATAACCGACCTCGGTAGACAAACTTACTCCCACAGGCCAGTGCCAGCTGTCAGGCACGCGTACGCGCGGACGGATGTGGTCCCCTACCCATTGAACGCCCTGCCCACTGCGCGAACTGGTGAAAATGTAGAAACCAACTTCAGACCAGCTTGTCAGTCCCTGAGTAATCTCAATCGTTTCATGCAAAGCGTGATTCGTTGGATATGTACCGTCAGCGGTGTACTCTGATCCCGGAAGAGGCTTCGATCCATCTACTGTAAAGTTGCTATGCAGTTCCAGCATGGTGGTCCTGGGCGCGACGGTTTCAGCGCCATATACCTGAATCTCGTAGTTGTCCTGTGCTGCAAGTGGCCTGACCACACTAACACTAAATAAAGAACAGGCAACACAAACGAGATAGTAACGCCTGCGTTTTAGCTTTCGCCAAAGGATGTCTCGCAGCAAGCAATCTCCCATCTTCAGAGAACGTGCGGTCTTGAGGAGTATCGTGAAAAGAGGTGGTCTTCCAAACGCTTAGAGGTTACATATCCCTCTCAGTTCTATGTTGACACGAAAAAAATCCGATCAAATTCGTCCTTTTTCGAACTATGCTTCCTGCGCGTGACAGTCAACTCGTACAAATCGTAGATGCCGCGCTGGCCGATGCCGCACGGCGCAGTGGCGAGTGGCTCGTCTGCCGTTCGGGGTGCACACAGTGCTGCATTGGCGCATTCGCAATCCACCAACTGGATGCGCTGCGTCTTCGTGACGGACTTCATCAGCTTGAGCGGAATGACCCGCAGCGAGCAGCACAAGTCCGTCAGCGAGCACAAGCATACGTCGTTCGCATTGCTGCCGATTTTCCCGGCAATACACAAACCGGTTTGCTTGATGCGTCACCCGAAGCCGAGGAACGATTTGAGAACTTCGCGAACGAAGAACCCTGTCCCGTGCTTGATCCGGAAACAGGCATGTGCGATCTCTATGCCGCGCGACCGATGACCTGCCGCGTCTTCGGCCCACCCGTGCGCTCTGAAGATGGACTGGGTGTTTGCGATCTTTGCTATCACGGCGCCACAGATGAAGAGATTGCTGCCTGCGAAATGCATCTGGAAACAGATGCATTAGAAGCGAAGCTCACGGCAGAAGCCGAAACAACGACAGGCATCCATGGAAACACCATCGTTGCTTTCGCATTGCTTCGCTAGCTTCTCCTGATAAAGTCATACAAACACCACTGATCCCTCTTCGGAGATATGCCCATGCTGGTTTCTCTGCGCAAGCATCTTGCCACGTTTTTAGTTCTCTCAGGGCTATGCTTTTCTATTGCAGCCTGCCGTAGCACAGAGCCTGCGGCAGCCACATCACCATCGCCGCAATTACGCACCATCGGCTTCATAACGGATTTCGAGGTGCGTGATGACGCCGTAGGCATCTGCAAAGCAGTAATGAACGGCATCGCTCCCGGCGTGCAGATTATTGACATAACTCATCAGGTCACTCCATTCAATATTGCTGAAGCCGCGCGTTTTCTTGCCGGTTCAACGCCGTACTTTCCCAAAGACGCTGTCTTTGTCGGGGTTATCGATCCAGGAGTTGGCAGCACGCGGAAAGCAATCATTGCAAAATCGAAAGCTGGACAATATTTTGTCGTGCCGGACAATGGCATGCTGACCATCGTTCAGGACCGCGACGGCATCGAAGCCGCGCGCGAGATCACCAACCCGCAATGGATGATTGGCGCGAAGCTCTCATCAACATTTCATGGACGCGACATTTTCTCGCCAGCAGGAGCGCATCTCGCGCGCGGCGATGATTGGACACAGGCCGGTCCGGAACTCGATGTGTCCAAGTTGGTGCGGCTGGACCTCCGCTCGGCAACCGCCGACGACAACGGCCTGCACGGACAAGTCATCGGTACAGACGGGCCTTTTGGAAATCTTGTGCTGAATGTGCCCGCTGAAACTTTCGCGCAGCTTGGCTATCAAATCGGAGACACCGTCCCGGTGACACTTGAGGGTAAGAAATATGAGTTCCCGTTCAAGAAGACCTTCAGCGATGTTCCTGTCGGCAAGCCATTGTTCTATATCGATTCTCGCGGACGACTGAGTCTGGGGATCGATCAGGGGAATTTTTCTGAAACGTACAAGGTAAAGCCGCCAGCTGATTTGACAATCCCCAAAAAGCAGTAAACGTCGCCTGTATACCATTGCACGCAGTGGTATACAGGTGAGTCATCCCGTTATGCGGCGAAAGAAATCCTTCCTTCACGCTCTGGTTTTTGCCTTTGCAATTTCGGCTGCTCTGCGTCCTTTAGCTGCAGCTCCACCAGAAAATACCGACGCTGCGTGCGCAAGATGCCACCAGCAAATCTATACAGACTATGAGCGCACACCCATGGCGCGTGCCAGCGGAGCCGCAGTTAACGGACTCATCCCTGGCGATTTCATACATGCTGATTCCGGAATCCGCTATCGCCTGTTCCTGAAGGACGGCAAAGCATGGCTTTCCTACCATCGTTCCAGTGATGTGCCTGCTCATTCCCTCGATGGCGAGCAGGAATTGCTTTACTACCTGGGATCTGGAAGACGTGGCCGCACATATCTCTTTCAGCGGGATGGATACTGGTTCGAGATTCCCGTGAACTGGTATGCAAAGAAGCATATCTGGGATATGACTCCGAACTACCTTCATGCCAAGGAAATGCCGCTGACTCTTCCCGTCGATCCGGGATGTTTGCACTGCCATGCCAGCGATGTGCAGCCATCGCTGCCTGGAAGCAGAAACCATTTTGCAGGCGCGCCGTTCTTGCATAACGGCATCGGTTGCGCCTCTTGTCACGGAGATGTATCAGTACATCTGGCACAGAATGGCAAAGGCCCAATCCTGAATCCTGCCAGGCTCGATGCAGCGCGCCGCGACTCTGTCTGTTTGCAATGTCATGTCGAAGGCGAATCAGCAATCGCCCGTCGGGGTCACAGCTTGACTTCCTACCATCCAGGCGACAATCTTTTTGATCACGTTGCCTTTTTTGTTCATAAAGGTGAAGAAGGCCCATCAGGCCGCGCCACCAGCCAGTGGGAAGCGCTGCTTGAAAGCAAATGCAAACAGCAGAGCGGCGATCGGCTCACATGTACGACGTGCCACGATCCTCACCGCTCTCCTGGGCCGGAAGAACGCGTCGCCTATTACCGCAGCAAATGCATCATCTGTCACAATGACACTGCGTTCGTCGCAAACCATCACCCCGAAAATCCAGACTGCGCGTCATGTCACATGCCTCGTCAGTCTACGGAAGACATTGCGCACGAACAGGCGACTGATCACCGCATTCAACGTGTGTCTGCAAACACACTGGAAAGCTCCGCGCAGAAATCCAGCGAGCTGACGGCAATAGGCAATTCGGCTGCAACCCCGCGCGAGTATGGCCTTGCCTATGCGCAGATGGCGCTCCATGGAGACAAGTTCGCTCTTGAGCAAGCACTGGGGCTATTGCAAGCAGCTGAGTCATCTGCCGGCAACAGCATGCCCGATCCGCAACTGCACACGCAGGTTGGATTCCTTGAGCAAATCAAGGGAGAAAAAGCGAAGGCGGAACAGGAATACCAAATGGCGCTCAAAGATGATTCTCTGAACAGTATTGCCGCGGGAAATCTGGCGATTTTGCGCGCTCAGGAAGGTGATACAGCCGGCGCGATACACCTGCTTGAATCCGTCTTCCTACATGATCCGGTACAAGTTACAGCCGACTATGACCTGGCTGCGATGCAATGCGCTTTAGGCAATACTGCTGATGCAGAGCAGACGCTCCGCCGTCTGCTTTTGTTCTCGCCGGATAACTCTCAAGCGCGTGAGTTCGCTCTTGCAATTACCAGCGGTGAAAAACGCTGTGGCAGCGCGCATTAACATCCCTGAACGAACCTGGACTAAATGCTTTTACTATCGAGCACTCTGTCATCAATCAGTTTCACGCTGTCAATATAGGTTCATCGTCCTTTACATTTCTTGACAATCCCTTCTTGCCATAGCTATAGTGGCGGCTCGTCAGGGGCAGCGCACCGCTGACACATATAGAAATCGAGCAGTGAGCAGTCCCGCTGTACCTGAATGTATTTGACGAAATTCGTCTTCAGCAGGTGAAAGAGAGACCGCCCTCTTCGTAGTGCCTTTCCAGATGGAAAGGGACAAAGACAGTACTAAGAGAGCAGAAAAATAACGGCAGTAAGTATTTCGGGAGACCATTATGATCACGCGAGTATGCAAGGCCCTTGCCTGCGGCTTGGGTGCTGCTGTCTTAGCCCTTCTTCCCTTTTCATCCCATGCTCAGGCAGTTTACGGCTCCATCTACGGCACTGTAACGGACAACACTGGCGCAGTCGTGCCGAATGCCACAGTTACGGTTACAGATGAATCAAAAGGCACAAGCATCACTGTCCAGACGAATGAATCCGGCACATACACTGCTGAGCATCTGATTCCGGATAAATACGATGTGCAGGTGAATGCGTCCGGCTTCCAGACGTTTCAAGCAACAGGCATTCAAGTCTTCGCCGACACCTCGCCGAGAGTTGACGCGCAACTCACGGTTGGAGGCGCATCGCAGACTGTCACAGTAAGCGCTGATTCAATCCCCGTGCTGAAAACAGATCGCGCCGACGTCTCGACAGTTTTCAGCACTCAGACCGTTTCTGATCTTCCTTTAGCGAACCGCAACTTCACCAGCCTCCAATTACTGCTTCCCGGAGCGCAGGCGCTGAGCTGGTCACACGCCGCGGACGAGAACCCGCAAGGCAGCCAGCAAATCCAGATCGACGGACAGGCCTTCGGCGGCGTAGCTTATGAGCTTGACGGCACAGATAATCAGGATCCGATTCTCGGTATCATCGTCATAAACCCCCCGCTCGACGCGGTGACAGAAGCAAAAATCGCAACGCAAAACTTTGACGCTGAGTTCGGCAAAGCTGTATCCGCAGTAATGACAGCGCAAACCAAGTCCGGGTCGAATAGCTTCCACGGCAGCGCGTTCTACTATCGCCAAAGCAATGCCAATCTCGCGCGCGATCCCTTCTCGCAGTCCACGCGTAATCCTGTAACAAACAGGTTCATTCCCCCCGGTCTCTACAACCAGTTTGGCGGCTCCATTGGCGGACCCATCCTCAGAGACAAACTGTTTTTCTTTGGTGACTATCAGGGCTTGCGCCAGAAACTTGGCAGTTCTGCCATCATGACCGTTCCCTCAGCGCACTTAATCGCAACGTGTTTAGGGCAGTCAGCTCCCAATGCCGGCACGGTCCAGGGTTGTGACTTCAGTGAGTATGCACAGGTTCTTGCCGGCGGAGGTGCTCTCATCTACGATCAAACAGGCACGGCATACCCCAACAATGTCATTCCAGCGAATCAGCTCTCGCAGCCAGCCCTCAATCTTTTCAAGCTTTTGCAGCCATATCAACCCAACAGAGGCTCGATTGGATCCCTTTCCAGTTTGCAGGCCAACTATGCGGGTAGCGGAAATGGCTTGTTCAACAATGATCAATGGGATCAGCGTGTTGACTGGACGGCAACCGACAAGATTCACGTCTTCGAACGTTTCAGCCGCTTTACTGACACATTGAGCGGCAGCACATTGTTTGGCGAAGCCGGCGGCGCTGGTTTCGGCCTGAATGGCTTCGGCGGCACATCGACTGGAGCAAACGACAGTCTGGCCGCCGGCGCAGATATTGCCATCAAAACCACACTTCTTACAGACTTCAGGCTAGGCTATTTCCGCTACAACATCATTACTGGCAAATATGACCAGGGCGAGGCATTTGCACAGAACCTGGGCATCCCGGGGGTGAATTTTGGTGACCGTTTCACGTCGGGTGCTTCCGGCTTCAATATCACCGACGTCGCATCGACTGCCGGCAACTTCAACCAGAACCCGAGTAACCCTCAAAGCCAGGGCGCACAATATGGCTCGGGCTTGAACATTACTCGCTGCAACTGCCCGACAACCCAAAAGGAAGATCAGTTCCAAGGCGTCAACAACTGGACAATGCTTAGAGGCAATCACTCATTGAAA
>DATAQW010000330.1:0-3286 GCA_036264445.1 Pseudacidobacterium sp. | reverse complement strand
CCGACCTTCGATGGCTAGTGCTCTGCGAATTGCGATCTGCATTCTGCTTCCTTTCTCCTTTACTATTCCCGATTTGACGGCCGCGGCTCATCGCCCGGGCCCGACCATGTCACTCTGTCCGCGGCAGATCACTTTCAAGGCCAGCTATCTGGTGGAGACAGCGCCGGGCAAGGGATCAAGCTTTCTCTTCCACATCGAGAACGGCACGGCCAAGACGATTACTCTGGCCGAACCTGTTCCGTCTAGCGCGCACTGGTACGCGCGAGTTGGCAATCGCTGGCTGTGGCGCGCTTCGAGTGGCGCAGGGGGAAGTTACGTCGATGCGGTGAACGAAAAAGGGCCGGTCTTTGCCTATCAGCCTAAGAATGCTCCTGCTCAGCCGAAATACATTACGGTTCCTGCGCATGGGAACTATGAATGGACTGCAGGCGAGCTTGAGATTCCAGCTCTTTCCTACAGGCCGAGCTGCGCGCTGTGCAATTATCCCGGCGAGCATGAATATCAGGCGGTTTTCGCATATGCCTATCTGGCGCCTGCTCAGGAACGTAAGGACGGTTTGCTGGCCTGCGGGCTGCGCTCGAATCTGGTGCCCATGCCTCCAAAGAGTGTTCCTAAATAAATTTTGCGAAGAAAACGAAGGAACCATGACGTCTCGGTACAGATTTCTCTCGTCTAGTTGTTTGGAACAACCCGCAGCCGGCGTTTGACGGCGGGGTTTCTAGATAAGTGTTGGAGGAACAACACATCATGCGGAAAACGCTTTGCACTCTCGCACTTACCGGCTTGCTTTCGCTGGCAGGTAGTGCCGCTCTTGCTCAAGACAACGCTGCGCCTCAGCAAGCCCCGGGCCAATGGGGACGCGGTGGTGGCCGGATGAATCCGGAAGCGCAGTTGCAGCACCTGACGAAACAATTGGATTTAACGGCCGACCAGCAGGCCCAGATTAAGCCGATTCTTGAAAGCCGGGATCAGCAGGCGAAGCAACTCTGGCAGGATCAGTCGCTCGCACCGCAGGATCGGCACACCAAGATGAAGGCGATTCAGGACGACTCGAAAGCCAAGATCGAGGCTGTGCTGAATGCCACGCAGAAGCAGAAGTATGAGGCAATGCAGGCCAAAATGCAGGAACATGCACGCGAACATATGCAGGGAGAACAAGCTTCTCCGCCACAGCAGTAATGGCCCGAGAAGAGTGAAGGCCGTGCTCCCTAACTCGCTCAAGTGTGCGGCCTTCGCGCTATTGGCGCGATAGCGACTAAAGAAACATCTCCATAAAGACGTTCGCGCGGGCGTATTTCGATTCATGCTCCGGCGTGGACATGTGACGGAAGCCGAGATCTTCGTAGAGGTGAATCGCCTTGGCGGCCTTCGTGTTCGATTCGAGATAGAGGCGGCGCGCTCCCAAGACTCCAGCAAGATCGATGGCAAACGCGAGTAGTTTGCGGCCGATGCCATGGCCGCTCGCGGCCTCTGAGACGGTCATCTTGGCCAGCTCAAATTCGTCGGGTCCTATTGCGATTAGAGCGCAACAGCCGACGACTACCCCATCGAGGTCCGCTATGCAGATTTGTCCACCTTTGGCGAGAATCTCTCCTCGTGGGTCATTAAGCACCTCGTGATCGCCAGGCTCGAGCTCAAAATCGCGACTGATCCATGCCTTATTCAGTTCTTTGAAGGGCTTTTCATCGCCGGGCTGAAACCTGCGCAGCGCCAGCCTGCCGATTTGCGGAAGTATTTCGGTATCGACTGCCATATGAAAAGCGTAAGGCACAGTTGGCGATACGTCCAATATCCTGTTGCGTGAGATTGATATGATCCATGTATGAATAGTGAGATTGAGATCAGGCATCTGCGCTATTTTGTCGCTGTCGCGGAAGAGTTACATTTTGGGCGCGCGGCTCTGCGACTGCACATTGCCCAGCCTCCGCTCTCGCAGCAGATTCGCCGTTTGGAAGAAATGCTGGGGCATGCTCTGTTACTACGGACTTCGCGCGAAGTGCGGCTCACGGCGGCGGGCGAAGAATTACTGGAGCGGGCGCGGTATACGCTGAAGAAAATCGAAGCGGATGTAGCCGCAGCTCAGCGTATTGGCCGCGGCGAAGCGGGTGCTCTGACCGTGGGCTTTATCGGTTCTGGAATGCTCACCGCATTGCCGAAGATGCTGGGGCGCTATCGCAAACAATATCCACAAGTGGATTTGCGGTTGCGCGAGCTTTACACCGCGGGACTAGTCGATGCGCTGCTGAATGGGACGGTGGATATTGGCTTCATGCGCGATGCTGGAGAGATCGAAGGCTTGAGCGTAGAGGTGCTGTTGACCGAGCCGTTTGTGGTTGTGCTGCCGCGGAAGCATCCTCTGGTTCAGCAAAAGACGGTCGCAGTGAAGAGTCTGCAACATGAACCCTTCGTCTTGTTTGCGCGCTCTTATGGCAGCGTTGCGTGGAAGAAGACGGTCGATGTCTGCGAAGCGCACGGCTTTACCCCGCGCGTCGTGCAGGAGGCGCCGCATTGGCTCACCATCATGAGCCTGGTGGGCGCCGGGTTGGGAGTGACGATTGCACCGGCCTGCGTTGAGAGATTGAGCGTCCCGGATACCGTGTGTCGCAAACTCAGGCCGCAGTCGCAGTCTACGCATCTGGAGCTCGCCTATCGGACAATTGAAGTGCGTCCGATCACGAAGGCCTTCAGTGAGCTTGCGCGCCGGGTATTCCGAGGCAGTAAACAGAATGACTAGGGCTGCAAGGACTGCGCAGCAGGTTTGGCTGTGGGTTGTTGTTGCGCCTCGGTGTGGAATCGCTGGTACTGGTCGTCGGTCACGCTGATGTCGGCACGGTAGCCGATAAAGCCCATGGCATGAGCGATGAGATGCCCCTGCGCGTCGGTCGGCAACCAGAGCTCGTTGTTCACGAGCTTTTGATTGAAGGTAAAGTTACTGCCTTTGCCAACGCTGAAGAGGCCGAAACCCAGGTGGAAATTGTCGTCGAAGCGCGCAATCATGCGGCGGACCTGGCGATCTTTCTCGTCGATCCATAACGTTCCCGACAATTTTTTGGAGGCATCTTCGGCCATACCGTGAGTTTTGGCGTGAGGATCGCCCACAAAGTCGAAGGCAATGGTGCTGCGTCCATCGATCACCTCACGTCGGGGTTTGTAAATCTTCATGATGGCCAGTAGCTGCGTGATAGTTACAGTATTCTTGTCTGTCGATGTTCCAGGCGGTGTCTTCTGCGCCTTTTCGATTTCCTTCATGACGCGGTCCTGCTCTTTTTTCTGCTCATCGGCGCTC
>DATAQW010000325.1:0-3306 GCA_036264445.1 Pseudacidobacterium sp. | reverse complement strand
CGTCCATCAGGACCAAATCGCACTCCTTTGTTTACCGAGAAGTCCCAGTTCTGATATCTCGGCCCATAGACATCCCCAATGCCACTGTTTCCGAAGCGGAACCCTTGTGGCTGCGCAAAACAACTCGTATCAAACCATGCTGCGATCGTACGGGGCTGGTTGCTTCTTGGGCTTGCGCATACCTTATCTGCGCGCTGCCCGCCATTCTGAGGCAGCAGGTCACTCGTACTTCCCGTAATAAGGAGAGGAGCACCCGAACGAAAGGTAGTGATGCCGCTAACTCCCCAACCGCCGACGAAGGCATCCACCAGAGGAGATACAGTATTAAGCCACTGCCTATTGCGGCCAAATGGCAACTCGTAGACATAACTTATAACAAGAGCTTGCGGGTAGTTATTGCGTTGCCAGCCGGCTGTGGCTAGCTCCTGACGGGTAGCATAAGAATCGATGGGGTTGTTGATGTCATCCATCATCTTCGACCAGGTATATGCAGCACTTAGTGTCAAACCTCGAGCGGCCCGCTTTTGCACCTCTACCTGTGCCGCATTGTAATGAGATCTCCCGCCGCCATTACGAAAGTCCACCGTCGTGATGTTGGGATTGACGCTGTAAAACGGCAAACAAGCAGGATACGCGGGCGGTACTGTTGCGGCGGTAAACGACGGCGGATTGCATTGGTTGAGCTGGTAGTCGTGATAGAGATGATTACCGGTATTTCCGACGTACGCCAACCGGAAGGACATGTCCGAGGTCAACTGCCGCTCGAAGCTGGCATTCCATGCAATCGCCACACTCTGCCGGAAGTCCTGTGCGACAGAGAACACCCCAAATCCCGGTGGAGGACTTACAAATCCACCCGGGGTGGTAGCTGGTTGAACCAGCGGAGCATAGATATCGCTTGGAGTTATACCTGGAAGTCCATTACTCATGATCAGTGAACCGCAACTCGAATACAAGACAGTTGCAGCACCCGGTGAATTGCAGTTCGATGTAAGGGCGCTGTTATTTTGAATAAGTGTCTCAGGATAATTTCGTTCCAGAGTTCCTCCATTTGCGCCAAAATTGTCGGGGAAATAGCTTATCCCGAAAGCACTTCGAAAGGCCGTTTTGCCGTTATCCGGTGTAAAAGCCAAGCCTACTCGCGGCGCGACGTTTCCGAAATAGGTATCTACATTTGGGCCACGATTACTGGACGAAGCAATTTGAATCATGCCGGCATTCGGCCCGGAGGCGACAAAATTGCTTTGATGGTTGTGAGCATCAACCGGCGCAGTGTATATATCCCAGCGCAGGCCCAGGTTCAGAGTGAGCTTGTTGTTCACACGAAGATCATCTTGTCCGAAAAACCCCCAATAAGTAACACGGGTGGCAGGCGTGGATGGGAACAGGTCACGCTGCACCTCGTTAGGACCGCCCACCAGCAGGTCGGCAAGAGCAGAACCCTGAGTGCCTGCTCCTGTGTAGCCACCGTTGAAGGTGACGATCCCGCGCGGATCGTTTTGGGCGTTTCTTACGCTGGTTTGAAGTCTCTGAGCACTGGCCCCGAACTTCAGGCTGTGCCGTCCATGAATCCACGACACCGTGTCCACAAATTCAAAGATATTCGCAAGCCTTCCTAATCCGTTGGGCACCCATCCGGGATCCCCGGTAAGCGGGTTGCCATTCGAGCCGAAACCGGTGATCTTAAACTGTGCGATGCCACTGGTAATCGGGAGGCTACTGATGTTGCCGTTCGGAATTCCAAGCAGGTTGTTCCCACTAATCCCAAAAGCATCAGCAAAGGCTTGCGTGACATAGCGGCTAAAGCCGACGCGCGCCTGGTTGATCATAGTGTTGGAAAAGAAGTGGTCCCAACCAACGACATCGTTATAGCTCGAATTTGCTCCGTCGGCGTTCCCGTTGTACATGAAAACTGTGCCAGGTGAGGGCGAGGTGTAGTCGCGGCGCGCGTATGAGGCGCGGGCAAAGAAACGGTCCCTATCGGAGAATGGATAGTCGACTCTGACGTCGAACTGCGGCATATTTTGCGTACCTACCACGGAATATGCGTAGTTATTGGAGATTCCTGGCAGATTGGGCAGAGGGACCACTGACGGACTCAAAAGGGCCGCAGCAATCGGAGAAATATCTGCCGCGGGAACTGAGCTGGCCGTGCAGGGTACTGGGCTGGCTACTCCGTTGGCACTGGCAATCATCTGGCATGCGGCGGTGTTGGTAACCGGCGAGCCGAATCCTGACAGATCTCCGGCGCGCATTGCTGCCGTCGGTACAGAGAGGAGTCCGGTAGAGCCCGCGTCCTGGAGGAGTTGCTGATAATCGAGTGAGAAGAACAACTTGTTCCTGATGATTGGACCATCCAATTCCCCTCCGAACTGATAAGCATGGTATGGCGGGTTCAGCTTAGTGAAATAATCTGAAGCATTGAAATCGGTATTACGGATATAAGCAAACGCCTGGCCGTGGAACTGATTGGTGCCAGTCTTTGTTGTCAGGTTGACTACAGCGCCGCCGAAGGTACCATATTCAGCGGTTGGATTGCTCGTTTCCATCTTCATTTCCGCAATTTCGGCAAAGGGAATTGCGATGTTGATGTAGGCGTTTTGCGGTTCTACATTCAGAATCCCGTCCACCAGGTAGAGGTTTCCCTGAAACGGGAATCCATTCACGGATGCATAGGTTCCTCCGCCAGCTCCTCCTGGTGCGGTAGATCCGGCGGCGGCCGGGTTTTCGATCTGATCGCCCCACGCCGCCGGTGTCGTTCCGGGAGCGAGGAACATAAGTGTCTGGAACAGGCGACCATTCACAGGCAGGTTATTGATTTGCCGTAGGTCGATGATCGACCCAATATCAGAGGTAGTAGTTTCAACAAGAGGAGCCTGACCGGTCACCGTGACCTGCTGACTGACCGCACCTGGTGAAAGCGTCAGATCGACCCGCGTTGTTTTCTCAACCTCTACGACATTATCTTTTGAAATGAGTGTCTTAAAGCCGGCAGCCTCCACGGTCACGCTATATCGTCCCGGAACCAAATTGGGGAAGGTATAGAACCCCTGTGCTCCAGTGATCATTTTGTTGGTGACTGAAGTCCCCTGATTTATGACAGTTATATTTGCATTTGGAACGGCTGCTCCTGAAGCATCCAGAACCGTTCCCACCAGCACTCCTGTAACTGCCTGACCAAAGAGATTGACTTGCGCGATAAGCAGCAGAACAACAAGTCTTATGCATATCCTTTTCATAATGGCCTCCATCCAATAGCTTTCCTGCATCTCACGTCGCTATGTAAGCGATTTCATCTAGAACTCA
>DATAQW010000415.1:0-3262 GCA_036264445.1 Pseudacidobacterium sp. | reverse complement strand
GAGGTCGGCGGGCGTGCTTACTGAACGATTCTCTGCACTTCCGGCATTACGCGTGACCAGACCGCACGATCACTTTCGCCATTCCTATTACAAATACTATGTTTTCCTGAAACCTGAGCGTCTACGCGATGACTGGAATCGGTTGCAGATTATTGATGCAATCAATGCGGAAGGTATCCCGTGCTATGCAGGAAGTTGCAGCGAAATCTATTTAGAGCGCGCCTTCTCTGAAGAGATGCGACCGCCGAAAAGGCTTCCGGTTGCCAAAGAATTAGGTGAAACGGCGCTGATGTTTCTTGTGCACCCGACACTCAGCGATCTTGACATGAGGGACACCGCCGACGCTGTAGAAAAAGTTCTGACATGCGCAACGAGATGAATAACTTCCTGCTGGTTAATGATAGATTCCGTAATAAGCGACGCCTGACGCTAAACCGATGGCTACATCAACGGTCCTGGCAGCGGCTTGTTTCCCCTTGCTTGATGGAATAAAGAGGATATCGTTTGATTGCATTAGTATGTCTGGGACTTTCGAGGCAAGGATCTTATCCAACGGAACTGGGATCTCCTGTTCGCCTCCAGACACTCGCCGGACGATGCGGGCTTTAGAAGTCCTCGCGAACTTCGCGGGTCCGTGCGCCATGGCGACCACCTTCATGACAGTGTACTGACCTTTTTCATCCATTAGAAAACCGCCGGGAGCGAGCACTTCACCAACAACGTAGATCACGCCCGCCTTGGAAACGATGATCATGTCGCCCTGCTGTACCGGAACATTCGCGGCTAGAGACTTCACAGGGTCGCTCGTCAGGAGCACGGTTTGCGGCTCAGTACTGTCCTTATGGGTAATCGTTACAACCTGTCCTGCTGTCGGCGCAGTACCGCCGGCCTCCGCAAGGATGTCGAAAAGCTTTCCCGATCCTACAATCGGATAAATTCCCGTCCTGCTTACCTCACCCATCAACACGACTCCGTTTGAATAGCTCGTCATGACGATGCTGACGTGCGGGACCTTCAACACGCCGTTCTTGAAGTAGGCTTGCTCAACCACTCCTTGCGCATCTTCGACGTGCATGCCGGCAACGTGGACGTAGTTAATCAGGGGCATATAAATATTGCCAGAACTGTTCACAGCTGCTTTTTGTGAGAGGTCTGACGCGCCAAAAACGGAGACATCCAGCACATCACCAGGAGAGATGAAGTAATGCGATTGGTCGGCAGCTGGCACCGGCGCAGCTGTATCGGGCGCTGATGCTGGATTAGAGGCCGGCTCAGGGAATGTTGAGGCTGGGAGGTGCATTTTATCGGTTGTCTGAGCGCAGTCTTGAAGGGAGAAGCCTGTTACGAGGCTGATAGCGAAGGCGGTGCGCAAGGTGAATCGCAAAGCTTTGCGAAACGCAGTGTTCGCAGGACGAGAGGGTTTGAAGACGAAGCTCAATGCTTACCCCCACAGGCGCCAAAGTATACCATGCATGAGCTACCCGGAAGCGTTGCAGATCAGAAGTTGCATGTTCAACTGACCACAGCATGGCGTCACGGAACACCTGATACGCCAGCTCTTCAAAAAGCGCCTGGGAAGCCACTGGCACCATGGGATAAAGCGTAGAAGCGCGGTTTTCTACAAATAACTCGATACCGGCTGGATCGAGGATGGCCATTAACTTTATATATCGAGAAGATTGTCAACGAAGAATTTAGATTGAATAACTTCCAATTGCGTACTGCTTGAGATTATGCTCCATCCATTCAATAGTGTGCATAAGCCCTTCTCGCAGTGAGACCTTGGGCCTCCAGCCTGTGAGTTGAGTCAACAGGAGGCTGTTTGCGCATAGATGTTCTACCTCGCTTGCTTCCGGACGCAATCGTATCTCCTCGACATCTACGGTTCGCTTTACCCCGGTCAACTCGAAGATAACTTCAGCCAATTCACGAATGGAAATGTCGATGCCGCTGCCAATGTTGACCGTCTTCCCGACAGCTTCGGGAGCTTCTGCAATTGCAGTGAAAGCTTCGACGATGTCCGAAACAAAGTTGAAATCGCGAGTCGTGTGCAGGTTTCCCAGTTTCACGGATGACTGCGTCAGGGCCTGCGTAATAATCGTCGGAATCACCGCGCGGGATGACTGGCGCGGTCCATAGGTATTGAATGGGCGGGCAATTGAGATCGGCAGACCGAAAGAAAGATGATACGATTCCGCAATTTTATCGGCGCCTATTTTTGTTGCGGAATAGGGCGACTGGCCTTGTAAAGGGTGATTCTCGTCAATTGGCACATAGACTGCTGAACCATAAACCTCGCTGGTCGAGGTGCAAACGAGGCGTTCGGTGCTTAGTCGTTTCGCAGCTTCCAAGATATTTAACGTCCCATCAATATTCGTATGAATATAGGATCGAGGTGAATGATAGGAATAAGGGATTCCTATTAGCGCAGCCAGATGAAAGATTACATCGACACCTTCAACGGCTTGAAGAACGCTTTCATAGTCACGAACATCGCCATGGATGATTTCCAACTCTGAACGCAAAGGCGAGGACGACAACCATCCCGCAGATCCCTGCGAAGTATAACGAAGAAAACAGCGGGCTTTAGCGCCGAGTTGAGCAAGCCGCTCTGCCAAGTGACTTCCAATAAAACCGCCTGCCCCGGTAACAAGAACCCGCCTGTTCTTCCACATGTATGGACTGCTCAACGCCATTGCCTCCCCTTCAGGTGTTAAACTACGCCGCGCGCCGCATCTGTGGATGCGCGCGCGTATTGCTCCATCTGCCCGATATCAAGCCAGTACTCGCGTATTGGAAAGCAGATCACGCGCCTTTGCGCGCTGATGAGGCTTGTTATGAGATCGGGCATGTCAAATGCGTGGTCTGAAGGAACCATCTTGCAGACACTGGGCTGGACAAGATAGATGCCGGCATTCACAAAATTACGCAGTGTCGGTTTTTCGACGATACGGACGGCGTCGACCCCATCGGTGGTAATGACGCCATACGGAATCCGCACTTCATACTGTTGGACGGCAACTGTCATATCGGCCGCATGTTCGCTATGAAACTCCAGCATCGCCCGGAAATCGATGGAGGTCAAAATATCTCCATTCACAACAAGCAAGGGAAGATTTCCGACGGACGCCTTTGCCAGCGATCCAGCAGTACCCATGGGCTGGTCTTCGTCTACATATTCGATGTTTACACCAAAATCCTTTCCGTCATGAAAGTGCTCGACGATGCTTTCTGCCAGGTAATGCGTTGAGATGCTGACATG
>DATAQW010000406.1:0-8404 GCA_036264445.1 Pseudacidobacterium sp. | reverse complement strand
GTACTGGACGATCCGGAGTCATTCAAAACGAAGGAAGAATCAAAGCTGGGGGTTCTCGATTACATCCTGCAGCCGGAGCTTTATCCCGATCTCTACAAGGAGATTTACCACAAGGTCCGCATTAACTATTACCCACCACGTGGTGATAATAAAGAGGGTTGGGACAACATTGACATCTTTGGATGGCTCGGCTATCCGATGCAGATTAAGGTCGATTTCCTGTGCCGCGACTCGATTCTGGCAGCGCCCATCGCGCTCGATCTGGTATTGTTTCTCGACCTCGCGCAGCGCACTCCGGAGCTGAAGCACCTGGGTATTCAGGAGTGGTTGAGCTTCTACTTCAAGTCGCCGATGACGGCAGAGGGGCTCTATCCCGAGCACGATCTGTTTATTCAGTCAATGAAGCTGAAGAACACCCTGCGGCACATTATGGGCGAGGATTTGATTACTCACCTTGGGTTGGAGTATTACGACTGAAAATATGAATTGAAAGGAAACGGCGAGCTCTCCGGAGTTCGCCGTTTTCTTTATCGGAAGGGCATAACCTGGAATGGTTTCCATCGTTGAGCACACATATATTCATGCTCCAATTGAACGCTGTTTTTATCTGTCGCTGAACATCGATCTTCATCAGGAAAGCACAGCCAAAACGCGGGAACGGGCTGTTGCCGGTGTGACCTCAGGATTGATATGTATGGGACAGCGAGTCACCTGGCGCGGACGGCACTTCGGAGTCATGCTGCAGCACACGAGCGAAATTACTGCGTATGATGCTCCTGTTTTCTTCGAAGATGCGATGGTCGCTGGAACATTTCGGAGCTTCCGACACCAGCATTCTTTCAGAGCTTTGGACGATGTAACTACGATGGAAGACTATCTTGAATTTGCAGCGCCTGTGCCTGTGATCGGGAAGATTGCGGAAGCCCTGATTTTGAGAGATTACATGCTGCGCTTCTTGCGGGAGCGCAACGCCTTTATCAAGCAGGTTGCTGAATCTGATGAATGGCGGAAATATCTGCCCGAGACATTGCACTGAATTTTGTACCGCTTTTCCTCAGCGGAACCACTATTTGCACCTGCGCCTCGCCTGAAACTCCCCGATACAACAGAACTAAAATGAAGCTATACCATGGCTGAATTTACCCACCTGCATCTGCATACGGACTACTCGCTTCTGGACGGCGCCTGCGATGTGGAGAAGCTCGTCAATCGCGTGGCCGATATCGGCCAGAGCGCGGTTGCCATCACGGATCACGGCAATATCTATGGCGCGGTGCATTTTTTTGAGGCAGCGAAGAAGCGTGGCGTGAAGCCGATTCTTGGGTGCGAGCTGTATGTTTGCAAGAAAGAAGATCATCGCGCTGATCCGCAGGGCGATGACTACAACCATTTGCTGGTGCTGGCTGAGAACGAAGAGGGCTACCGTAATTTGGTACGCATCACTTCCGAGGCGTCGCTTTATGGCTTCTATCGCAAGCCGCGCGTGAGCAAGAAGTATCTGGCCGAGCATGCAGAAGGATTGATTGGGTTTTCCGGGTGTCTTGCCGGCGAGCTGTGCGAGAACCTGATGGACGGCAAGTACGAGGCCGCGAAGGCGGTTGCCGGGCAGTATCAGGACATCTTCGGCAAGGGCAATTTTTTTCTTGAAATTCAGGACCAGGGACTGGAACTGGAGAAGAAAATCCATGGGGATCTGTTCCGGCTGGAGAAAGAATTAGGCATCCCACTTGTTGCTACGAATGACAGCCATTATCTCTGCGATGATGATGCGCATGCACACGAGATTCTTCTCTGCGTGCAGACTGCGTCTTCGATTCACGATCCAAAGCGTTTCAAGTTTGATTCCGATCAGTTCTATGTAAAGACTGCGGCGGAGATGGACAAGCTCTTCTCGCATGCTCCGGAAGTGGTGAGCCGGACGATGCAGTTTGCCGAGCGCTGCAGCCTGAAGCTCAGCAAGGTCGACAATCCATTTCCTGAGTTTTCCGTGCCACCGGGGCATACGATTGACAGCTACTTTGAGCATGTCTGCCGCGAAGGATATAAGAAGCGCCTCGAAACGTCGATCCGGCATTTGCAGGATCATGGCCTGCTGCGGCATCCGATTTCAGAATACGAAGCGCGCCTTGAGCGCGAAATCGGAATCATCAAGCAGATGAATTTTCCGGGATACTTCCTGATTGTGTGGGACTTCATCCGGTATGCGCGCGAGAACCGCATTCCTGTAGGGCCGGGGCGCGGGTCGGCGGCGGGTTCACTCGTTGGTTACGTGATGGAGATCACGAATATTGATCCGCTGCAGAATGAGTTGCTCTTTGAGCGCTTCCTGAATCCGGAGCGCGTTTCCATGCCGGATATCGATATTGATTTCGACATGAACCGGCGCGGTGAAGTGATTGATTACGTCACGCGCAAGTACGGGCGCGAGCAGGTGGCGCAGATTATCACCTTTAACACGATGGCGGCGAAGGCAGCGATCAAGGACGTTGGCCGTGCACTAGAAATGCCGTATGGCGATGTAGACCGTATTGCCAAGCTGGTGCCTACGACGATTGGCGTGACCATCGAACAAGCGTTGCAGGATTCACCGCCGCTGCAGGAGGCTTACGATTCGAATCCGCAGATTCGTGAACTGATCGACACAGCGAAAAAACTCGAAGGTCTAGTGCGTGGGGCAGGCGTGCATGCGGCCGGCGTGGTGATTGCGCCGCGTCCGCTGACCGATCTTGTCCCGGTGGCGCGCAGCAAGAATGAGGAAATCGTCACCGCATACGATATGAAGGCCGTCGAGAAAATGGGCCTGCTCAAGATGGATTTCCTGGGCCTGACGACGCTGACTGTCATTGATGACTCCCTGAAGCTGATCGGGCGCAATCAGAACGAAACGCTGGATATCGAGACGATTCCTCTCGATGATCAGCATACGTACGAACGCGTCTTTCATCGTGCGCTGACTTCGGGTGTCTTTCAGTTTGAATCTGGCGGAATGCGCGACGTGCTTCGGCGTTATAAACCTGCGACGGTCGAAGACCTGACGGCATTGAACGCGCTCTATCGCCCGGGGCCGATCCAGGGCGGAATGATCGACGACTTCATCGAGCGCAAGTGGGGGCGCAGGAAAGTTGAGTATGAGCTGCCGGAGCTTGAGGCGATCCTGAAAGAGACGCTGGGCGTCATCGTGTATCAGGAACAGGTGATGCAGATTGCAAACGTGCTCGCGGGCTATTCGCTGGGCGAAGCCGATTTGCTGCGGCGCGCGATGGGCAAGAAAGATCCTGCGGAAATGGCCAAACAGCGCGACCGTTTTGTGGATGGTGCGCTCGAAAATAAATTCCCCAAAGACAAGATCACAAAAATTTTTGACCTGATGGAGCAGTTTGCGGGATACGGCTTTAACAAGTCGCACTCAGCGGCATACGCGCTGCTGGCCTACCAGACTGCATATCTGAAGACGCATTATCCAGTGGAGTTTATGGCTGCGCTGCTGACTTCAGAAATTTCGAAGCCGGAGAATGTGGTCAAGTACATCAAAGAATGCCGCGAGATGGAAATTCCGGTCGAGCCGCCGGACGTGCTTTTCAGCGACGCAGATTTCACGCCTCACGGCAAAGGGATCCGCTTCGGTCTGACAGCGATTAAGAACGTTGGACGCAGTGCGATTGATTCGATTCTTGCGGCGCGCAAAGACCTGGCAGAACAAAAGAAGACATTCGCCTCGTTCTGGGAGTTCTGCGAAAAAGTTGACCTGCGGTTGATGAACAAGCGCGTCATCGAGTCATTGATTAAGGCTGGCGCTCTTGATTCGCTGGGCAGGCGTGCACAGTTGATGGCGGCAACCGATAAAGCAATTGAGAGAGCACAGAAGGCGCAGCGTGATCTTGAGGCAGGGCAGCACGGGTTGTTTGGGATATTTGACGACCATCCTGCGACTGCATCGAAGGCTGATGAATTGCCACATGTTCCTGACTGGGATGAGCATCAGCGTCTTCAATCGGAGAAAGAAGTGCTTGGTTTCTTTGTTTCGGGGCATCCGCTCGACAAGTACTCTGAGAAGCTGCGCAACCTTCCCGGTGTGATTGATACGGCTACAGCGCTTGAAATCAAACCCGCTCCCAGCAATGGACGACGCGGACAAGCTCCGGAAAACGAGACAGCGATTGCCGGCATGATTGTTGGATTGAAGGTTGCCAAATCAAAGCGTTCTGGAGAGCTATACGCGCAGGCATCGCTTGAAGATGCGACAGGGAAGATAGACCTCATCTGCTTCCCGAAGGATTATGAGCGGTTGAAAGAGACGCTGAAGATTGAGGTGCCGGTAGTTGTGCGTGGCCAGCTCCGCGCCGAAGAGGATGCTGCTCCCAAGCTGGCTGTTTCTTCTATTCAGGCGCTAGAAGACATGAAGGTGCGGTTGCCGCAGAATATTCGCATTCGAATACCTCTGGAACGCGCAAGCGATGCAACACTGCATGAGCTGCGGCAGATGATTGCTGCTTCGCCCGGGCCGGGGAAGCTGATGCTCAATCTGGAGCAAAGCGGGGAATTCTGCGTGATGCTTGAGCCGATTGGCTTGACGGTTGCCGCGGATCGCGCATTTATTGATCGCTGCGAGGAATTGCTGGGACGCGGAATGGTTCAGGCAATTGATTAAGACTCGCGTCCGGGCCATTGAATTCTACGGCCTGAACGTTGTGACCTGAGCCCTCTATCCACTGTACAATCAGACTTGCATCGTCTATGACTGAGCAGGCAGGCAAAGTAGAAGAGATGCAGGCGGTGGCTGAGGCTACTCCTGCTGCGTGGTTGAAAGCGGAGCTGGCGCGTCATCCTCAGCGTCCGTATCCAATGGACTTTATCAAGACCATCTTTACTGATTTCAGCGAGATTCACGGCGACCGCGCCTTCGGCGACGATCCAGCGATGTCATGTGGCATGGCCCGGTTTAACGATGAAGAGGTCATGGTCATCGGAAACCTGAAAGGGCGCACCGTGAAAGAGCGCGTCCAGCGCAAATTTGGGTCGCCTGATCCGGAAGGCTACCGCAAAGCTCTTCGCGCTATGAAGATCGCGGAGAAATTCGCGCGGCCAGTGTTCACGTTTATCGATCTGGCAGGGGCGAATCCGGGGATTGGCGCAGAAGAGCGCGGACAGGCTGAGGCAATTGCGCGAAATCTGTTCGAAATGTCGCGCCTGCGGATACCGATTATTGCTACGATTACAGGCGAAGGCGGATCGGGTGGAGCGCTGGCGCTCGCTGTTGCTGACCGCGTCTTAATTCTTGAAAACGCGATTTATTCGGTCATTTCGCCGGAAGGCTGTGCTTCGATCATGTGGCGCGATGCATCCAAAAAAGCGCAGGCAGCCGAAGCATTGAAGCTGACCGCAACAGACGTGAAATCATTTGGATGCGTTGACGATATTGTTTCTGAGCCAGAGGGTGGAGCACATACCGATCCGGAAGCGGCGGCTATATTGCTCAAAGAAAAGTTGAAGTGGCATTTTCACGAAGTGAAAGCATTGCCTGAAGAGGAAATGCTGAAGCGCCGCTATGAGAAGTTCCGTAACATAGCGCAGTTTTATACCTCATGAGTTCACCCAGACGTCTTCGTTCTTTCAGCTGGTTTGCTATTGCGGCCATCTACTTCGTGTTTGCGCAGCAGGTTGCTCTGCGTGCTGCGAACGGTCTGAGCTCGGGCGACTGGTATCTCCTGGTCAATAGCCTCATTTTGTTGTTTCTGCTGCTGATTGGATACGCAGGCATGGGATATGCCGCGCAACACCAACAGCAGCCCCTGAAGGCGATGGGGCTTGCGCGCCGCGAAGGCTGGAAACGCGAGTTTGGATTAGGTGCAGCTCTCGGATGGAGTGGCGTTGTCGCATGTGTGCTGCCAATTGCGCTGCTTGGCAGCCTGATTGTCACCGTCTGGACGGAACGCCACCAGTTCTTCCTGCTTTTTGTGAATGTGGCAACGCTGGCTGTATCTGCGCTGGCTGAAGAAATTGCGTTCCGCGGCTATCCTTTTCAGCGCTTGATTGAATCTGTGGGGCCAACCCTCGCTACCTTGCTTATGTCTGTGCTGTTTGCGGTGATGCATCTGCTGAATACAAATGCCACTGCTGCAAGCACGCTGGTGACGATCCTGGCGGGATGGCTGCTCTCGATTGCATACCTGCGCACGCGTGCGCTGTGGCTGCCATGGGGACTGCATTTTGGCTGGAGTGCCAGCATGGGTATCCTTTTTGGACTTCCAGTGAGCGGGATGGCGGTGTTCAACCCCGTCATCTCTTCGAATACCGTGGGACCTATGTGGCTTACGGGTGGCGGCTACGGGCCGGAGGGAAGCGCCATTGCTGTCATAGTTCTGCTGGCGCTGATGGTTGTACTGGTAAAGGTTACGAGGGACTACGCCCATAAGTACGCACAACCGGTCATCGTACCGGGTGGCATTCCTGTAGATGTAGACGCGATTGCGCGACGTCAGCATGAAACTGCTATGGGCACGGTTGCGCCGGCAGAGCAGCATCTGGTGCAGATTGCTCCCGCGGTGTCTCCCTCCAATGGTTCGGCTCCTTCTGCTTCTGAAATTGAACCTTCAGGTGAGAAGGCCAATATAGATGAGGCGGAATGAAGTTCACGTTGTAAAAACCTGAAGAAATCCGCTTTTTCCCATTCAAAACAAAGTTTGCACGGATTGCCGATGCTGGGCTTGCATTCGGCAGTGAATCGCGCCATGCTTATAGTCCAGAGTTGTGGGGTCCCGTCATGCAGGGGTTCGCAGCACATGGCACGCACGTTCATCGCTTGTTGCGCCTATTGGCAGGCGGAGCAATATTCCTGTTCGCATCAACCGGAACGTCTCGGGCGCAGGTTCTTACCGTCAGTCCGGGAAAAATTGACGGCCACTATCTGGATTTCCACCCGACAAACGTAGCTCTCCCCACAGAACCGCTCAGCACGCGCGGACGTCAGGAACTGATCCGGTCTCTTACTGCAGAGCAGGGCTTTGCAATGCGGCCGCTGCCTCTCGCCAGCAAAGGATTAACGCTTCATGCCAATGGCAACATGGAGCCCAACGGCGCAGACTATATCAATGAGATCAGTGAACACGGCACTTCGGCTAAGCCCGGCGATCGCTGTGTCATCACGGACGTACAGATCAAAGAGGACCGCATCGTCTTCTTACTGAATGGTGGCCCAGATCCGAAGCATAAATGGCTGCGGCACGTTTCTATTGGCATGGACCCCAATGCTACGACGCCTGTCGTTCAGGACAATGGGCAGCCACCTGTCGGTTCGCGCATTACGCTTATCTTTCCCCATGCTGTGCCGGAAGTCAGTGGGCAGCAGGTAGAAGCGTTGCTCGCGCCGCTCCTTGGATTCGGTGTGAAATCACCGACAGTCGCCTATACGGATACGCTGCCGCCTGAGCTCAAACAGGCCATCCTTGACCATCAGGTCCTCGTTGGCATGAGTACAGAGATGGTGATCTATGCGATGGGGCAGCCGCAGCAAAAAATACGCGAGAAAGACGGCCAAAAGCCATTTGAGGAATGGATCTACGGCGAAGCGCCAAAACCCGTCGAGTTCGTGCGTATTAACGGAAACCGCGTAATTCGCGTAGAAGTTGCTGAAGTTGGCAAACCTCCCGTCATCCGCGCGCAAAACGAAATGGGCGATTACTGGAGTACTGTGCCCAATCCGAATGTGCATGAGGTGAAGATGGGCGACCAGGATCCTGCCTCAGAAGCAAAAGAGTCTGCGCCAAAGGCACCGCCTACACTACGAAAGCCGGGTGAGACTCTGCCAATAGACAACGATAAGGACCATCCTGTATCGGGTCCGGTGCAGTTCCCGAAGGACTCCGGCTCAGACCAGCAAAAGGTACAGCCATTGCCTCCTCCGCCATCTTCTACAACACCTGACGGGTCGCCTCAGCAACAGCCACAATAGAAGTGTCCCAATCCAGAAGCAATGTATTCTGGCAATATGCTGGACTATGAAATTACTCCGCAACAGCTGTCGCTGATTCTTTCCGGACCTGAAAAGGAAAAGACAGTATTGCTTGATGTCCGGGAACCTGGAGAATATGCTGTGGCCCGCATTGAAGGCAGCATACTTATGCCTATGGGTGATGTCCCGGGCCGCGCCAACCATGAGCTTGATCCCGATGCCCATATTGTTACCATCTGCCATCATGGGGTGCGTTCTATGAATGTGGCCGTTTGGCTTCGCAACCAGGGATTCGAACAGGCGCAATCGCTGCGCGGTGGCATTGATGCCTGGGCCTCAATGATTGATCCGGCTATGGCAAGGTATTAACGGTAACATATGGCGAGATCGCGACTCTCTCTTTTCCTTAACTGGATTCCGGCGATGGTTGGTGTTGCGGTCATCCTTGTTGAATCC
>DATAQW010000391.1:0-7648 GCA_036264445.1 Pseudacidobacterium sp. | reverse complement strand
ATTTCCAGACGGCCACAACACCCTTTACGATTTTGCGCTCCAACTCTGGAGCCGTGGCGGCGAGTTGGAAGACAAAGATGGCAATGCGCTTCTGAATACTCCAGAGGCTGTGGCTGCGCTTGATTTTTATCGCAATACCATTCACGATGCTTCGATGTGTTATCCGGGAGCCGAAAAATTCGACTCGACGCGGTCAGGAGACGTCTTCCTTTCAGGAGCGGCTGCGATGATGGTGAACTGGTTTGGATTCGCAGCACGCTGCGATCGCCCAGGTTCTCCGCTGCTCGGCAAGGTTGCAATTGCGCCGATCCCTGCAGACGAAGGCAACCCGGCAGCATCCCTCTCTGTTTTCTGGACACTCGGTATCGGCACAGGCTCAAAGCAAAAGCAGGCTGCATTCGACTTCCTGCATTTCTTAACGCAGCCGGAACTCGATCTCGGTATTGTGAAGCATGGCACCGTGGGTGTGCGGCTATCGACCTGGAGAAATCCTGAAGTGCAGAAGTACGCTTCCGCCTATAGCAAGATCGAAGAAATTTCACTCGGCGCGCGCAGGCTGCCACGCAGCCGTAACCTGCCTGCTTTTGCAGCAATTCTGAATGACGTGGCAACACAGGCACTGGCTACGCAGGAACCTTCGGCAGAGATTCTGAAGAAATCACAACAGCGCATCGAGGCGCAAAGGATCAATTTTCGATGACACAGAAGACCGAAGCTTTTCGTCTGGATGGAAAGCACGCCCTGGTAACCGGAGGCGCAAGCGGCATTGGCGAGGCTACATGCCGGGAACTCGCGCGCGCCGGAGCATTTGTAACCGTGGCAGATATCAATCTGGAAAAAGCGCGGGAACTGGCGAAGACATTACCCAACGCAAAAGCAGTGCTCATTGATGTGACGAAGCGCGAATCAATTGATTCCGCCGCTACACAACTCGAAAGACTGGATATTCTGGTAAACAACGCCGGCATTGCTCATGTTGGCGATATTGCGCATGTCGAGCCGGAAGATTTTGACCGCTTGATGGAAGTCAATGTGAAGTCCGTCTATTTGGTCACCCGTGGACTATTGCCATTGCTGCTCCAGAGCCGCGGCTCCATCGTGAATATTGGTTCGGTCGCAGGGCTGGTCGGCATCAAACAGCGGTTTGCTTACTGTACGACGAAAGGAGCAGTGGTCGCCATGACGCGGCAGCTCGCCGTCGAATATCCCAAAGAATTGCGCGTGAACTGCATTTGCCCTGGCACCGTGTATACGCCATTTGTTGAAGGCTATCTAGACAAATACCACGCTCACGAGAAGGACAAAGTGCGGGCTGAGCTGGATGCGCGGCAACCCATGGGAAGGATGGGCAAGCCGGAAGAGATTGCTTCCATGGTGCGCTACATCTGCTCAGATGAGACTGAATTTATGACCGGTTCGCTGTTGACCATTGACGGCGGGTGGACCGCTGCTTAGTCATTTAAAGGAGAACGATTCCGATTGAGTGATTTGAAGATTATTAACGCGCGCGTGATTGACCTGCGCTTTCCAACATCGCGGGAAAACATCGGCTCGGATGCAGTCAATGTTGATCCCGACTATTCGGCTGCCTACTGCATTCTTGAAACAAATCATGGGCCAACCGGATATGGCCTCACCTTCACGCTAGGACGCGGCACTGAGCTATGCGTCGAAGCACTGCAATACCTGTCGCGCTTTGTTGTAGGACGCACGCTTTCATCGCTCACAGATGATCTCGGCGCTTTTTACAGGCAGCTTACGTCAGATAGTCAGTTCCGCTGGCTCGGACCTGAAAAGGGCGTCATCCATCTGGCGACAGGTGCGCTCATCAATGCAGTGTGGGATCTCTATGCCCGTGTCGAAGGCAAGCCTCTCTGGAAGCTGCTCGCTGACATGGATTCGGAGGAGATAATCCGCGCCATTGACTTCCGTTACATCACCGACGCGCTGACGCGCGAAGAAGCGATGCACATTCTCTGCGAACGCAAAGCAGGCATGGATGCGCGGCTCGCGCGGTTGCAGCAGAAAGGCTATCCCGCATATACAACTTCAGTTGGATGGTTTGGCTTTAGCGATGAGAAAATTGCGCATCTATGTGATAAGGCGCTCGCTGAAGGCTGGACACATTTCAAGCTGAAGGTCGGCGGCACTCTGGAAGACGATCTGCGCCGCGCGCGACTGTTGCGCAGCAAGATTGGTCCTGATCGCAAATTAATGATGGACGCCAACCAGAAATGGGATGTGCAGGAGGCAATCGAGCGCACGCGTGCTTTAGCGGAAGTCAATCCGTGGTGGATGGAAGAGCCAACCAGCCCCGACGACATTCTCGGCCATGCCCGCATCCGGCGTGAAGTCCCAGAGGTGCGCATCGCCACGGGCGAGCACTGTCATAACCGCGTGATGTTCAAGCAGTTGATGCAGGCCAACGCCATCGATGTGTGCTAGATTGACAGCTGTCGTCTCGCCGGAGTGAATGAGAATCTCGCCGTGATTCTCCTCGCGGCAAAGTTCAACGTTCCCGTATGCCCTCACGCTGGTGGCGTGGGCCTGTGCGAATACGTGCAGCATCTTTCGGCCTTTGATTATCTGCGCGTCTCGACTACGCTAGAAAACCGTGTGACGGAATTCGTCGATCACCTGCACGAGCACTTTACCGACCCAGTCAGGATTCGCGATGCTCATTATGTACTGCCTGAAAAACCCGGTTACAGCGCGGAAATCTACCCTGAAACACTGCGCGATTACAGCTATCCTGATGGACGTGTCTGGAGAAATGCATGAAGTTTGTGACTTTTGCTGAAGCAGATGGGACTGCCCGTGCGGGCGCTCTTGTCGATGGTTCGGTCGTCGATCTTTCATCACGCTTTCGGAGCGTGCTTTCCATCATTCTTGGTGGTGCAGAGGCGATCCAGGCAGCCAAAGAGCTGATTGAAGCAGCAGGCGCGCGCTTCTCGCTCGATCAGGTGAAACCGCTGGCTCCGCTGCAAGACCCGCCACGCATATTTTGCATTGGCCTGAACTACCGCGATCATGCTGTGGAATCGAAAATGGAAATTCCAAAGGTACCCACGGTATTTCTGAAGTTGCCTTCGGCATTAATTGGGCCGGGAGCAGCGATTGAGCTTCCATCCATCTCATCGCAGCCGGATTACGAAGCAGAATTCGCATTCGTCATCGGCAAAGGGGGCAGCCGCATCACCCGCGAGAACTCGCAGGATCACGTCTTCGGCTATACGATCCTTAACGACGTCAGCGCGCGCGATATTCAGCTCTCCACTTCGCAGTGGACTCTGGGCAAAAGCTTCAATACATTCGCTCCGCTCGGTCCCGCAATTGTGACGAAAGATGAGATCAGTGATCCGCACGCGCTCGATGTGAAGCTTTCTATTGACGGCGAAGTATTGCAGCACTCGAACACACGCGAGCTGATCTTCAAGCTGCCGGATCTGATTGCGTATATTTCATCCGTCGTTCCGCTTCAGCCCGGAGACATTATCAGCACCGGCACTCCCGCAGGCGTGGGACTCGGACGCACGCCGCAGCGCTGGCTGCGCGCAGGAGAAACGGTCACGGCTGAGGTGACGGGACTCGGGCAACTCGTGAATCCCGTTGTGTCGGGAGAGTAGTCTTCACCTATGGGAGTCACGCGCGTTTCCTCGTCCACAACTCCGCAGACTGGCGGACCAATTACAGAGCGGCGGTTTGTGCTGCCGCTCGTTCTTATCACCAGCCTGTTTTTCTTGTGGGCGGTCGGCGTCAATCTCAACGACATTCTCATTCCGCATCTGAAGGGCGCGTTTCACCTCACCGATTTCCAGTCATCATTCGTGCAAGTAGCATTCTTTGGTGGATATTTCCTCGCCGCATGGCCTGCAGGCCGGTTGATGGAAAAGATCGGCTATCAGCGCGGCATTGTCTGCGGACTGCTCATCTGCGCAGCAGGGGCGTTCCTCTTCATCCCTGCAGCATCCATTCGCCAGTACTCCGTCTTTCTGCTCGGCCTCTTCATCATGGCCTGCGGACAGTCGTTCCTTGAAGTTTCAGCTAACCCTTACGTCACATTTCTAGGCCCTCCCCAGACTTCAGAGCAGCGGTTGAACCTGGCGCAGTCCTTCAATGCCGTAGGAGCAGTGGTTACGCCGATTTTCGGGTCTGCGTTTATTCTGTCGCGCGCACATGCAGCAGCCCAGGGATCAGAAGCAGATGTCGTCCGCCTGCCCTACATGCTCATCGTCGCAATTTTCCTGGCGATGGCATTGCTTATTTATTCGGCAAAGCTGCCTGTTATTCAGGAAGAAAATGCGGAAGAAGAGTCGCCGCGATTTTCCGGAATTCTTGCGTTCCCTCATCTGCTAAAAGGAGTAGCCGCGCAGTTCTTCTATGTAGGCGCTCAGGTAGGAGTCGCAAGCTTCGTGATCCGCTTTGTGCAACATACGCATCCCGGAACACTGGATACGCAGGCCGCGAATTATCTCAAGTTGCACTTACTGGGTTTCATGATCGGCCGCTTTACTGGATCAGCGCTGATGAAAAAGATCCAGCCCGCGCATATGCTTGCGGCATTTGCAAGCGGATCAGCCATATCGGTGCTGCTGGTGATCTTCTCAAGCGGAACAGCCGCACTTGCAGGAATTGTACTGCTTGGCTTCTTCCACTCGATCATGTTCCCGACAATCTTTGCGCTCAGCATCCGGCATCTCGGCCCCTATACCAAGCGCGGATCATCACTGGTAGTAATGGCGATTCTCGGCGGCGCTGTCTTCCCTGCTCTCATGGGACGCATCTCAGACCTGTCCAACATCCAGCGGGCATTCTTTGTTCCGTTGATCTGCTATCTTGTCGTGCTTTATTTCGCAATGAGTGGATACAAAGTTAAAACAGCTTCTGAAGCATGAACAACGAGCTGCCCTCTTAATTTCCGCCTGAGTTTTTCATTTGCTGTTATTCTCCAGCCATCATGCAAAAGCTATTTTGGTTTCTTTGTGCGGCAGGAGTGCTCGCGCTCTCAACTGTGCCTGCTTCTGCGCAGCAGCTATCTGTGCCTGAACAGAAGATGGTCGATTACATCAAGGCAAATGAGCAGGCATCGAATGACCTCCTGCAGCAGCTAGTCGAGATCAACAGCGGAACTCATAACCTGGAAGGCGTGCGAGTCGTCGGCAAAATTTTGATGTCGCAGCTTGAAGATCTGGGCTTCAAAGTGAAGTGGATACCAATGGATGAGGTGCGGCGCGCCGGCACACTGGTCGCCGAACATACATGCCCAGAACCAGGCCAATGCGGCAAGCGTATGTTGCTGATCGGCCACATGGATACGGTCTTTGAAAAAGACAGCCCCTTCCAGCACTACACCGTCAACGGACAAACCGCTACGGGCCCCGGTGTAAATGACATGAAAGGCGGGCTAGCCATCATGCTTTATGCGCTCAAGGCCATGCAGTCCGCCAGAGTGCTGCAGCAAGCAGACATCACCATCGTCCTGAGCGGCGACGAAGAAGAGCACGGCGAACCGGCTACAATCTCACGGCGCGATATGATCGCAGCTGCGCAGCATAGTGATGTGGCGCTCGAGTTCGAAGGCACACCGCGTGTCAACGGTGTGTATTACGGCAGCGTGAGCCGCCGTAGTTCGATCACCTGGCGAATCCACACGACAGGGGAGACTGGGCATTCATCCGGCATCTTCTCTGACAGCAAAGGCTATGGTGCGATTTATGAACTCACGCGCATCCTCGATACGTTTCGAACACAGCTTCCAGAGAAATACCTGACATATAACGCAGGTCTTGTACTTGGCGGCTCAACTGTTTCTATCGACGCGAACAACATTTCCGGCAGTGCTACCGGTAAAGACAACGTAATTGCCCCGGCTGCCTATGCCAGCGGTGACATTCGCACAATTTCAAATGAACAGACACAGCATGTTGAAGAGAAGATGAAGGCCATCGTAGCGCAGCATTTGCCGAAGACAAATGCCAACATAGAATTTGGAGAAGGATATCCGGCTATGGCTCCCACAGAAGAAAATCGCGCACTGCTCCGCATGCTGAATGGCGCCAACAAGAGCCTGGGCTTTGCCGAAATGCCTGAGCTTGATCCGATGAAGCGCGGTGCTGGCGATATCGCCTTTGTTGCCCAATATCTCCCAGGATTAGCAGGCATTGGCGCAACCGGAGAGGGCGCGCATGCTCCAGGAGAAACGGTTGACCTTTCCGCACAACCCATCAACACTGAGCGCGCTGCGGTTCTGATGTATCGTTTGAGCAAGCTCGATGCGAAGGCCAGCCTCACATCGCTTTATCCTGCGCCTCAGCAATAGTTGCTTATTTTCAGATGACAACTTGGGCAATCAAGCCGATTCCAGAAATGCAACCGACTGCACGCCCGCAACTTCAAACCGCTTGCGGCAGCGTATGTTCTTGCATGCAACCATGTCGTCCTTGCGTACCATGTAGGATTGCGCTTTGGCGAAACGCGCGCGATCGCGCTCATCGGCATGTCGTGGCAGCGATGCTTTTTTCTGCCGCACAATCCAGCCGAGCTTGTATTCGTCTGCCTTGCCGCAATGAGGACAGGTAAGGGTATGGGCACGCTCCTCATGTTTCTCATTGAAAAATTCGCGCTCATCCATATCCTGACCTCCTGGGGCAGAAATCTGCCACTGCAACCATAAAAGTATTTCATACTAGGAATCTGGGAACTAGCCCGGAGGGCCGATGGCGAAGAAAAAACTGAAGAAATTCTCAACGGTAAAAGCCGTGAAAGCAAATGCGCGGGAACGCGTCGGTCAGCCCAGGCCTGAACGCGTCATCGAAGAGAAACCGAGCAAGGTGAAGCACAAACCGACGCTCAGCGATCTACTGAGCAGTGAGGAATAACAATGGCAAAGGCGACCGGATTTGGAGGAGCATTCCTGCGAGCGCGTAATCCTGAAGCGCTCTATGCATGGTACGAACAACATCTTGGGCTGAAGCTCAATCACGGATGTTTCACTTTCCCGGCAGCAGAACAGAAAGCACATACGGTAATTGCATTTTTTCCCGCTGACGACACCTATTGGCCAGTAAAGCAACCTGCCATGCTGAATTTCCAGGTCGACGATGTTGACACCATTTTGGACGCGCTGAAGGCTGCCGGCATTGAGGTCGATCCCAAGCGCGAAACGTATGACTATGGCCGCTTCGGCTGGTTTATCGACCCTGAAGGCAACCGGGTTGAACTATGGCAGCCTAATTCAATTTAGCCGGTTCGTGATGACAGCTTTGCATGATAGGCTCAAGTTTCCTATGCTTTTCAGGTTGTTAGTGTTCCTAGTAGGCCTCTCCTATGCTTGCGGACTTTATGCACAGCAGGACGATACCTGCTCTCCGCGCAACCCCAAGCGATGTATCGTTAATATCGCGCAGGATCAGGTCGGCATTATTACCAGTCCATTGCGGACCAGTGCTGGCGATCTGCTCTGGATCGTTCCATTTGGTGTGGCCACTGGGTTTACCATCGACTACGACGCGCACATCATGCGCGACATCGGTATCAATCCCAGCCGTGAGGACAAGTTCAAGAAGTTTTCCGACTATACGACATATGGCGCCACAGCAGCGCCAGTCATTGGCTATCTTGTGGGAGCGAAGACCCACAACGATTACCT
>DATAQW010000370.1:0-3597 GCA_036264445.1 Pseudacidobacterium sp. | reverse complement strand
CAAAACATCGAGGTCACAGTAGCGTAGTCTCCCTGGGCGACGTGTTTGTAGCCCGCGGAGCAAGCACACTGTATTCGACCTATCTTGCCACTATCCTCCGCAGAGCCACAGTACGGACCGAACAGAGATTGTTGACCTTATATTTCCGCTGGGTCGTGACAACACATGACTGATTCTCCGAAAGCTCCTGCTCTTATCCGTTCTCTCAAGCTGTGGCACCTGATCCTCTTCGGCATCATCATCATTCAGCCCACAGCGCCAATGGGAATCTACGGAGTCGTCAGCAATATAGCCGGCGGACATGTGGTGACCACCATTCTGATTGCAATGGTGGCGATGCTATTCACCGCAGTCAGCTACGGACGCATGGCGCGCGTTTACCCCCAAGCCGGCTCAGCCTATAGCTATGTATCCGGAGAGTTGCATCCCACGCTAGGCTATGTGGTTGGCTGGGCTATGTTGATGGACTACATACTCAACCCCATCATCTGCGTCATCTGGTGCAGCCAGGCTGCCCGCAATGTCATGCCCGGCGTTCCGTTTGCCTTTTGGGCCATTGCTTTCGCGCTGACCTTCACGTTTCTCAACACACGCGGGATTCAGGCGTCCAGCCGCGTGAACGCCATCCTTACGCTGGTCATGACCGTGGTAGTCGTGCTTTTCCTCGGGGAAGGCGTGCGCTACATCCTGCACACACTTCACCCCACCGGAGCGGCGCTGTTAGTCCCGTTCTACGACCCGGCCACTTTTCATGTGTCTAGCTTATTTCGAGGTACCTCCGTCGCCGTGCTCACGTACATTGGCTTTGACGGCATTTCTACGATGGCGGAGGAGGTTGAAAATCCGCGGCGCAACATCTTGCTTGCGACTGTCCTGACATGTCTGGTGATTGGCGTACTTTCGGCGGTGGAGGTATATACGGCGCAGTTAGCATGGCCCTCACACGAGCCCTTCCCGGAAAACATCGTCGACACGGCCTTTGTGCACATCGCATCGCGCATCGGTGGCCCGTACCTGTTCCAACTGCTGAATGCCACGTTGCTTATCGCGAATATGGGGTCGGGCATCGCTGCGCAGTTCGGCGCTTCGCGGCTTCTATACAGCATGGGACGCAGCGGTTCCCTGCCAAGGTTTTTCGGCGCGGTGGACGAGCGCCATCACGTTCCACGCAATAATGTACTGCTGGTGGGTGCCGCTGCTCTGGCAGGAGCGTTTCTGCTCACTTACGAGCAGGGAGCGGAACTGCTCAATTTTGGAGCATTCATCGCCTTTATTGGCGTCAATGCAGCCGCTCTGGTTCATTACCGGTTTCGCTCAAGAGAGCGGGTTTTGCTTCCGGCCCTCATTCCCGGGCTGGGCATTCTGATCTGCGTGTTTATCTGGCTGCACCTCAACCATGGCGCGCAGCTTCTAGGTGCTGCATGGCTCGGAGTCGGCCTGGCTGTCGCGTGGGCCATGCGCCGCAACCGACGCGTTGTCCAGGTTGGGCCCCAGGCGTAAGTTTCCGCCTAATATGGGGTTACCGAAACAAAAAAACACCTCAAAATAAAATGCAGGTGAAAATACGTGGCTTACGCTGATAATTATTTCTACGAATCCACCTATTTCAACAAAGCACTGACTTGTCCCAGGTCATGTATGAATGTCTTGGTATCACGCTCGCGATCCTCATCCGTTCGTGCACGCAGAATCGCCGAGGGGTGAAGGGTTGCAATGATAGGCGGTAGCCCCTCCGCATGTTGAACTTTTCCGTGCGATTGTGTGACTTTGAACCCGGATCCCAGTAAGGATTGCGCTGCAACGGCGCCTAGGCAGACGATCAACTCTGGACGAACGGCTTCTAATTCCGCCTCAAGCCAAGGCCTGCAAGCATGGATTTCTTTCATGCTGGGCTTTTTGTGGATACGAAGTTTGCCGCGCGGCTCCCATTTGAAATGCTTGACTGTATTTGTTACATACACTTTCCGCCTATCGATCTTCGCTTCTTGAAGACACTTATCCAGTAATTTTCCGGCAGGTCCGACGAATGGCCGACCTTCTAGATCTTCCTGGTTTCCTGGCTGCTCACCAATCATCATGACTGCAACTTTGGGTCTCTTGGCTTCGGCTCCAGTTTCCAACTCTCCAAAAACGGCTTGGGTAGCATTGCGGTAGAGATCGCATCCGTGACAGTGCTGTACTGCTTCTCGGAGGACAGGCAAAGTTCGATCCTCTGGAACAAATGGCGTCGCGCTTGGAGATATAGTCATAAGCACTCATCTAACACGCTTAGATGCGAACTTTTTGCGGTAATGCAGCTGCGTGCATACGTTCCGCTTTGTCCTTCAGGCTAGTCATGGCTCAGCCGAGGAATATGATTCATCTGCCAGATATCAACTAGGACGCATAATTGACAGCCGGAGTTTTCCCCTTGCAGCGAGGAATACCCTGTTCCGACCGGGCGTGGAGGTCTTACTGCTCCATAACTCCGTACGCAAACCGTGGAGGCAGGTTACACCCATTCCTCTCGATCCACGCAAGCGTCAATGCCTGCACGACCGGAAGCATCGTAATACCCTCCCATGGCTCAACCACTGGATCGATTCGTACCGGCAGCAGTTTTTCCGCTGGCTCTATCGTGTCATTTGCGACCAGCACCACGCGTCCGCCCTTGCGATTGCACTCCGCTGCGAGCTTCCGTCCAAGTGCTGCGGTGCGTCCCACGGCAAAGATAATTGCTACATGCGTGTCATTCGTATCCAGGTTGGGACCGTGTTTGAAACCAGCTCCGGTATGCGCAGCCGCGCGGAAGCCTGTCATCTCACGAATCGTCAATGCGCCCATCCAGGCGGCGCCATATCCGCCGCCTCGCCCGATGACTTCAATGTTCTGAGCGCCGCGGCAGAACTCTTCCATCCGCTCGCGCATCGCAAATGAATCGCTGATGCTCTTTGCCACCGCATCCGCGGCCTGATCTGCATTGCTCTTCCATTCGTGAGCGAGTATCTCTGAAGCCAGAATGCTGCCCGCGGCCGTTGAGTTTGTATAAGTTTTCGTCGCATTCCCGTACTCCGGCCCGGCAAGGATTGGTAGACGACAGGCTGCACGCTCCCAGCACGGACTACGCTGGTTATTGCAAATCACCCCCATGGGATGGCCTGAATCCTGCCTCATAAACTCCACGAGTTCCGCGCTCTCGCCCGATGCCGTTACTAACACTGAAATCGAAGCTTCCTTCCACACCGGTTGCGCATAGTGCAACCACTCGCCAGCATCCACCGAGAATGCCGGCCTTCCATGGCTCTGTAAATGAATCGACGCACTGATGGATGCGCACAACGATCCGCCCATCCCAATAAAGATGACCGGGGCACTGCTTCTCGCAGCTATTTCACGCATCGTGCGAAGTTGATCCTGAATGTCCGGATCGTCCTTGTAGGCGGCGATCAGGTCACGCAGCTTTGCCGGTTGCTCGCGGCACTCGTATTCCAGGATTTGCGCGCCGTTCATTGCCAACAACTCACTCGGCGGTTCCACCCCACCGATCCACCGCGGCCGATCTTTCTTCTCTGTCATTGCCTCAAGACTCTCTTCGTTTGAATCGAATCGAGGGTATCA
>DATAQW010000341.1:0-3940 GCA_036264445.1 Pseudacidobacterium sp. | reverse complement strand
GCAGCACGAGATGACCGATGCCTTTGTCGCAGCCAATCGGCAAAGCCATCGATGGGAGCAGAAATTCTCGATCGCGCAGGGATACCGGCTGCTGCAACGGAGCGAGCTCACGCAAGTGCACGCCTGTCTGGCAGCACCAGGGGCGATGTCGCGGCATGCGCGACCTACAAGCAGCTCAAGCATGTGCGTTACCTGGGAGTTCCAGGGTTTGACCGCACACGCACCCATGCGCTGGTATCGGTGATCAAGAGCTGCGGTGGCTTATGCGGAAGCGGTGGAATCTTTGCGGTCGAAAAAATCGACGGCAGGTGGCAGCGCTCAGCGCCGACCGATTTCACTCGCAACTGTAGCTGGATGTATTAGCAAAAGATCACACTGGGACTCTCAGCGATGAAGTGTGCGCCTGCATGGCGCATCCTTGTCATGCGCGCCTGCAATCCGGGCGTGAGATCAAGAAGGCTCGTAAAAGGGCAGCCTCACTGGGCCGCCCTTTTGCGTTGGATCGAACCTCCCCATTGTTCTGTACAGAGATCGGTGAGGGAGTCGTCAGATGACTTTAAGCAGCAGCAAGATGATGATGATCAGCAAAATTAAGCTGATGCCGCCACCACCGTAATAACCAATGCCAGGACCCATGCGATAGCCGCCGAAGCCGAAAAGCAGAAGCAGAATTACCAGAATGATGATGATCACATTCACTCCTTTTGCTCAGTAAGATGCTGTCTAAACGCATCAGCCAGGAAAAAATGTAATCGATCAAATTCCAGATTCGCGTGATTTCGCCATTTCCCCCAGGCTGTTGCGCATGTCCGCAAGACGGCATCTACCCTCGTCACAGCCTTCGACGACCGATTCAATACTTCGGAAAAGTTCAGGCAGGTGCATCTTTTCGCGGATGCCAGCGAGATACGGCTGGATCTTTGCATATTGGAAATACATCTCTTGACAGGTGTCATAGACCAACGACCTGTCCAGCGCACCGTGAACCACGAAAGCAGAGACCATGTCCCAATATCCGTACACCTGGAGAATGTAGCTGGCCTTCGGGCCTCCGGCGTTAACCAGGCTCACCACCTCATCCGCTGAGCTCGGCGTGAACTCGCCACCTATGTAACTTCGCGCGGATCGCATCACTGTTTCGCGTCGTAACTCGAAAAGTTTAAGAATGAGTTCAGCCTGTCTGATTGCCGTCTCAGAGTCTCTCAATCTCGGATGCCCCCTCGCCAATTCAGCTCCCCACTATAGCGCAGACGATGGATGAAATATGACGGGAAAAAACAGGGGACTTATGTGCCATTCTCTGCGGCCAAGTAAAAGGGCAGCCTCAATGGGCTGCCCTTTTATGTTGGATCGATCGGTTGATCAGGCGTTGACGGTCTGCTCCACGTTCACGTTGACTGGCGTCAGCCAGCCAAAGCGGTCGGGGCGGAGACCGTTGGCGATGCCGAAGAACTCGTCGGCAAGCTGACGGGTGATGGGGCCAGGGTTCCCGTCGGCGACCGTGATGCGGTCGACCGAGCGGATGGGCGTGACTTCGGCGGCTGTTCCGGTAAAGAAGACCTCGTCAGCGATATAGATAAGCTCACGCGGCATAGCCTGCTCGACGACCGGAATACCGAAGTGGCGGGCCAGCGTAAGCACCGAGTCGCGTGTGATGCCGGAGAGTACGGAGTTGGCCAGCGGCGACGTGTAGATGACGCCGTTGCGTACCAGGAAGAGGTTCTCGCCCGACCCTTCCGACAGATAGCCGTTCACGTCGAGCGCGATGCCTTCCGAGTAGCCGTTGATATCGGCTTCCATGCGGATAAGCTGCGAATTCATGTAGTTCGCGCCTGCCTTGGCCAGCGAGGGCATGGTGTTGGGGGCGAGACGATTCCATGAAGAGATGCAGACATCGGCGCCATCGTCGCCCGGGACATACTTTCCCCAGGGATAATTGGCGATGTAGACCTCGATGGGCGAATTCTTCGGGTTGACGCCAACTTCGCCGTAGCCGCGCAGAGCGATCGGCCGGACATAGCACGGAGCAATGCCGTTGGCTTAGATCAGCTCGACGACTCCTGAGCTGAGCTGGTCCAGTGAATAAGGCAGCGTCATGCGGTAGATCTTGGCGGAATCGATAAGCCGCTGCATGTGCTCAGGCAGCCGGAAAACGGCCGCTCCCTGAGGCTGTCCGTAGCAGCGGATGCCCTCAAAAACGGATGAGCCGTAGTGGATGACGTGGCTCATGACGTGAAGCTGGGCTTTGTCCCAGGGGATGAGGTTGCCATTGTGCCAGATCTTACTGGTGGGCTGAATGGGCATGCGAGGCAGGTGCTCCTTTCCTTCGGAAACTATGATTATAGCTTTGCTGCGGTACGTTTGGCGCGGGTTTTCGCCAGGTTGTTGGTATTCCAGGATGTAACGAAAGTGACGGTGTCAGGTATTTTGCGGGCTGGTCATGGCTGCATTCTTCCACCACTTTTTTCGTCGTGAGATCACAACCAGCCTTACGCCGAGAGCGATCAGGCCGCCGATTGCGGTACAGACGGCGCGGCGTTGCGCAATGAGTGGGCCTGGAACATTTGCGAGCGAGAGCAGGAAGACGATGTAACCGGTAACGCAAACCGAGAAGAGCGCATAATTTACATTCACTGTGCCATAGGAAAGCCATGCGAAGAGAAGCGTAAACGAGGCGAGCGTCAGTGGGGCGGGCGTGGTGTGTGCAATGCAGAAGCTTGCCAGGATGGCTCCCGCCAATGTCCCGATCATCCGTGCAATGGCTCGACTTGCTGTGTCTTTGATGCCAGGCTTGAGCACCAGCAATGCAGTCATGGGGATCCAATAGCCGCTGCCGAAGTGAAGGCGGCGATAGATTTCCGTGGTGACGCCGAGTGTGATGGCCAGCCGTAGGGAATAGGGGAGAGCTGAGTTCAGAATTGTGCGTTCGCGGACCGATTGCGCTGTCTCGAGCACTGCAGCACGCAGAGCCGTTTCTTCTGCGCGAAGATAGCGTGCGAGAGAAACGAAATGTACGCCGAGTTGACGGAAGGTGCGCAGCAGAATCGCAGACGAGATAAGCTGGATCGCACATCCGGCAAGGATCAGCAGCGCGCGGTCTCCGGCGGCTTCGACGGAAGCAGGAAATGCGGAGGCTACGAGAAAAGTAATCACGCACTGCTGGCCCACCCAGCTATATCCGGATTCACGGGTGGTGAGCATTCCGTAGCCAAAGCCCCAGAGAGCGGCCATGGCAACGAGCAAGAAATTCGTATGGCCGATGACCACGCCAATAAACGCCGCGAATGCCATTCCCAACGATACGAAAAGCATAGGCAGAAGCGGCGAATCGTCGATACTCTGTTTCGCGCCGAAGCCTACCGTCACGGCGCCACCTGCGGCGATCATTCCAGCCGCAGGATGGTGGGACAATAACCCTGTCCCAAGGCAGATGGCGATGGGAGGCACAAAAATCAGGTCGTCACGAAACGTCCGATTGGCCCAGTTGAAAATAAAACTATCGGTGAAGTATGCGGCAGTTGACGATGCCGGAGTTTGTGACGGTTGCCCGGGTGGAGCAGGAGACGACATAAGCTATCTTAGAATGCGGTGCGAGTGAGTAAGTCGGCTGTAGCTCACTTATGCCAACAACTACGCATCCAAACGTCATTCTGACCTCAGGCAGAGTCAGGGATCAGAATGACGTCTTTCAGCGGACCCCGTGAAGGGAAAATAGTTTTACTTTGTGTCTGCTGCCGGGCGCGGATGCGGAGTTGTGCTGCCATCGGTCATGCCCAGCACCCACTTAATGGCTTCGAAGTACATCTTGCGGATATCGGGGTCATCCCATGACTCTTCTGTATGGCCAAGGGTCGAGTAGAAGACGCGTCCTTTGCCGTACATCTTCGACCATGCGACCGCAAAGTCGTGATCCGTCCGGTGAATGCGCGGATTGTTGTTG
>DATAQW010000337.1:0-20874 GCA_036264445.1 Pseudacidobacterium sp. | reverse complement strand
AATCGCCGCTGCGAGATCGTTCGAATCCGTGCGCAAGATGTAGTAGCCGCCTTCACCTTGCTTCACCCACTCTGGATACGGCGCGTTGTAGTTCGGTGCAGGCCACATGCGCTTTACTTCCGGAGTAAAGGAAAATGTCAGCTTCACTGGGCGCACTGAGTCAATTTGAAAAAGCGCCATCACCCCTGTTCCATTCAATTCGCAGGGAGTGGCAAAAAGTATTTCGCGGATGGTGAAAGCTGCGTGTGAATATGTGATTGTGGTGCGGTCGGGTGCAACTTCAATTTCAGCGGCCTGCTCGTTTACATCGATGGGCACGTTATAGTCCTGCACTTCGGCCTGAATATGGAAGTGGCTGAGCAGCTTGATGGGAAAAACCCATGCTTCAAAACTGCCCTCCTGCTGGCCGACGAATATGCCGCACTTGCCGGCGACGGTGAAAGGCTTTTGTGCCTCTGCATGCTGACGAATAGTCAAATCGCTTGTTGCCAAAGGGAATTGTGCAACAGCCTGAAGCCATTGCTGCGCCTTTGCACCGCGTGCGAACACAAGCAGAAAAAAGAAACCTGCCAAAACAAGCCGATACCATACACTTGTCACACACTGCTTTTGCATTGATCGCACCTAAAAGGAAAATCGTAATGTCTTGGGCCAGCCGTTGCCAGCCATTTGTGTTTTGTCTGCTCCTGAACTGTATCTTCCTTCAACCTTTCGCCGCATCTGCACAGACCAAAGCATCGATCCGCGAAATGGATGCAGAGACGCGGACTGCACATGCCTTTGAGGATGCGCGCAAACAGGGACCACCTGCTCTACGGGCCTTTTTCTATCAGATGCCTAAGGGCGCCGATTTGCACGTGCATCTTTCGGGAGCGGTATACGCAGAGTCATGGATACGTGCCGCAGGCGAAGACGGATTATGTGTAGATACAACAAAGCTGGCATTTATCCATCCTGAAAATAACACCGCGTGCAGCTCTGGTGAAGTTACAGCGGCGAGCATCCCGCGGAACCAGAAACTCTATGATGCGCTTATCGATGCTTTCTCCATGCGCAGCTTTATTCCAGTGACTGGAGAATCGGGCCACGATCATTTCTTCAATTCATTCGAGAAGTTCGGCGGCACAGACAAGCGTCATACCAGCGAATGGATTGACGAGGTAGCTACGCGTGCCGCTGCGCAAAACGAACAGTATCTGGAATTGATGGAAACGCCAAACTTCGCACAAGCGGCTGACCTGGCCGCGAAAGTTGGGTTTAATTCGAACTTTGCACAGTATCGCGAGCAGTTGCTGGCCCAGGGCTTTCGTGATCTTCTGCCCAGTATAAGAAAGCATTTCGACGAAGCTGAGATGGTACGCCGTGAGCGTGAACACTGCGGGCAGCCTGATGCCCAGGCTGGATGCAACGTAGAAATTCGCTATATCTACCAGGTGTTGCGCGGACTTCCGAAAGAATCTGTATTTGCGCAAATTTTGCTTGGCTTTGAAGTTGCATCTGTTGACCCGCGCGTTGTCGGCATCAATCTTGTGATGCCGGAAGATTGCTACGTTTGTATGCGCGATTATCGTTTGCACATGCAGATGATCGACGCTCTGCATTCCCTTTATCCAAAGGTTCATATTTCACTGCACGCAGGCGAACTGGAGCCAGGAATGGTTCCGCCAGATGGACTTACCTTCCACATCCGTTCGGCGGTTGAACAAGGCCATGCGGAGCGCATTGGCCATGGCGTGGATGTGATGTACGAAGCCAATCCATATGAATTGTTGAAAGAGATGGCGGCCAAACACATCATGGTCGAGATCAATTTCACCAGCAACGATGTCATCCTGAACACGAAGGGCGAAGACCACCCCTTCATGCTCTATCGCAAGTATGGAGTGCCTGTAGCGCTCTCAACCGATGACGAGGGCGTTTCGCGCATCGACCTGACGCATGAATATGTGCGCGCGGCGGTAACGTATCCTCTCAGCTATCGTGACTTCAAGCAGATGGTCCGCGCCAGCATTGAACACAGCTTCCTGCCCGGAGAAGACTTTTGGCAAAGCGCTACTCCAGAGAAGTTAGCGCAGCCAGTAGTGCAATGCCGCGGCCAGTTAGGCAACGATACGCCAACTGGAACATGCGCAATGCTGATTCGCTCCAGCGAAAAAGCTCGGCAGGAGTGGGAGCTTGAACATCGCTTTCATCTATTTGAGGCAAGCTATTAGAAACAGACTGTGAGAATCGTTTTTTCTACTTTCGGTACACTCGGCGACGTCAATCCGCTGATCGCGCTGGCCATAGAGCTCAAACGGCGTGGACACCACCCAGTGCTGGCGGTGCCGGAGATGTTTCGCCCTAAAATTGAGCCTCTTGGCATTGAGTTTTTCTCAGTCCGCCCTGATCAGGACCAGACAGACAAAGAGCTTGTCGCAAAAATCTACGACAAGAAAAAAGGTACAGAATATGGGCTGCGCGAATTTCTGTTCCCTGTGATTCGCAACAGCTATGAAGATTTACTTGCAGCGGTGGAGTCTCACGGCGGCGCGGATCTTCTCGTCACTGGAGAGCTGGCATACGCGGGCCCCATTGTCGCGGAAAAGACAGGAGTACCGTGGGCATCCTATGTGCTGGCGCCATTCTCGTTTTTCTCAGCGTATGACCCTCCAGTTCTGCCGCCATATCCCACGTTGGCGAAGGCGCAGCTTGCTGTCCCGAAACTGGGCCATGTCACTGCGCGATTTGCGCGTCGTGTCACCCGTAAATGGCCAGAACCGGTTTACAAACTGCGGCGGGAACTGGGTCTTGATCGGGGCAGAAATCCGATTTTTGACGCGAAACATTCAGAACATCTGGTCTTAGCCTTGTTTTCGCGTGTTCTGGGAGAACCACAACCGGATTGGCCGGAAAACACGAAGGTGACAGGCTTTGTTTTTTACGATGGCGACGCGGGAAAAACAGAGTTGCTTCCGGAACTGAAGAAATTCCTCCATATGGGGCCGCCGCCTCTTGTTTTTACACTTGGATCGGCGGCCGTATTGGATGCCGGTGATTTCTATGAGCAAAGCGCTCTTGCAGCGGAAATGCTGGGAATGCGCGCCGTGCTTCTTGTGGGCAATGATCCGGAAAATCTATCTAAACATCGCGTTTCAAAGAACATCTGCATCGTTCCATATGCACCTTATTCAAAGCTGTTTCTGAAAGCCTTGGCACTTATCCATCAAGGCGGAGTCGGCACCACTGCTCAGGCGCTTCGGGCGGGTAAACCGATGATCGTGATGCCCTACAGCCATGACCAACCGGACAACGCACGCAGGGTACGGCGATTAGGGGTAGCAAAAATCATCCAGCGCAAGAACTACACTGCGGAGCGTACGGTACGTGCCATCCGGATCTTGCTAAAGAACCCCAGTTACAGGGAAAATGCAGTTGCGATCCAGCGGGAAATAGAAACTGAAAATGGATTGAAAGCAGCCTGTGATGCGCTGGAATCTCTATCGCTCAACGCTAACCATTTTCGCCAGGAAACGTCGAAATAAACCAAAGGCGGACCTTGGCCCGCCTCCGTTAAGAATGAATCTGGTTTGAACTTATTCTGTTGCGTCTTAGAGCGGCTGGACGTCTGATGCCTGCCAGCCTTTGGGCCCCTTTACGACGTTGAACTGGACAGCTTGGCCTTCTTGCAAGCTCTTGAAGCCATTCGAGACGATGGCGGAGTAATGTACAAAGACATCCTCGCCATTCTGCCGCGAGATGAAGCCGAACCCCTTCGCGTCGTTAAACCATTTCACGGTACCTTGTTCCATTTGATGCTGTTTCCTATTTTGAATTGCGCTTGAGCGAATCGGAGCCAACTTCTGGCAGAATCTTGCTACTGGGCGAAGTACTGCTCTTGCCCGGTTCAGTTCTAACGCCTTTACAGTTTATCAAATTCGCTTGGAAATTATTAAAAAAAAGCTACTTTCCGCCCTGAGGCTGATCAGATTGCTTCGACTTGATCTCCGGCGGCGTACCACCCTGGAGATAGGTTTTGTACTGGGTATCCACGATTCCGAGGTTCCGGGCGAGCCCTAATTTCGCGAGATTGAACTGGCGGACACTGTCTACGTATTGGGCCTGCGCCTGGGCTAGTGTTGATTGCGCCTGAACTACTGGCAGGTTGTCATCGACTCCAGCCTGGAAGCGGTCTGTGGTCTGCTGCAAGGCGACTGTGGAGAGATCGACATTGCTCCTAGCTACGCGCACCAGTTCCGTCGTCGTTTTGAGGTCGAGCAGGCTGTCACGCAATTGCTGGTCGATCTTATTTCTCAGGTCAGCAAGTTGGGAGCGCACATTGTCCAGTTGAGCCTCAGTTACATCGCGATCACCTCTGAATTTTGCCTCCTGAAAAATAGGAATGTTCAGGCTGCCAGTCGCGGCAAACGTACCGTGGTACGGACCGCCGGAGATTCCCGTAACGCCGTAATTTCCATTGAACTTAATAGTCGGGATACGTTCGTGCGTGGCAGCCTTTCGTTCCAATTCAGCAAAGCGCAACTGCTGCAGAAGAGATTGATAATCCTGACGGCTGCCATAAGCCTGCCGTTTTGCGTCTTCAATATTTATTTCTGCGAGATCGGCAAATGGAGCGGCTTCCGTCAACTGGATTTTCTGCTGCGGGGCCATGCCGATCTGACGCTTGAGCGCAATCTGATCTTTTTCCAGAGTATTTTCGGCATTGATCACAGCCTGCTGCTGCGTCTGATACTGCACACGCGCCCGCAGCTCATCAAGGTTTGCTGCAGTGCCCGCCCTATGCTGTTCTACCGCCTGATACAACAGAGTTTCGTTGGTCTTCAGCAAGGCATTCGCGTAGTCGAGCTGCGCCTCATCAGCGAGAACCTGCAGATACGCCGTTCCGACGTTCAGGACAACCAGGCCGCGCGACGACTGTGCATTGTAATATGCTGACTTCGCTCCCGCCTTCATCGCTTGATACAGATTCCATCCCGCCCAGTTGAACAGGTACTGCGAAAGATTAGCTTGCCCCTGCGTGACATCAACTTTCACAATGAAGGGAAAGGTTGCAGCTTCTGACGGAGAGATAACGGATGAGAACGAGGACAGCAAGCCAAGACCGAAGCCTTGTGCTCGCAGATTGAACTGATGCAGACCCGTTCCGCCGCTTACATAGATGTTCGGCAAAAGAACATTTAATGTCTGCAAAGTCTGTGCCTCTGCGGATTTCTGGTTTTCGCGGGCCAATGTGAGCGCCAGATTGTTCTCAATCCCGAAACGGACTGCGTCATCAAGCGTAAGTTCCTTTACATCAGGCGTATAAGGAACTGCCTGAACGCTCCCGACGTAGGGATTGGAAGCCGAATTATTTGGATTGCTCTGTGCCTTGACCCCGGCTGTCACGAGACAGCTTACTGCTAAAGCAATCAGCCTGCGCTTGCTCATTTGCGGATAAAAATCCCCTGAATTCAATCCTTTGACTAGATTCTTTAGATTAACTGGAGCCGTGGAGGTTGCCAAAAAAAATCTAATCACGACTGTAAACATTGTCACATTGCTTTGTAATCAGTGTGCACACTTGCTTCATCTGGCATGTGGCCCGAAAGCAACGGCATTCTCCTCTTAGCACATCGAAATCAAAGAGAAAGCAGCTTGGGAAAGGCACATGCAGATATTGAAATTGAGTCAGTCTCACAGCTCGGAGCACGGCAAAAGAGATGCTGAGCGCACCGACGCGAATCGGTTGACACCTGAACTTTATCAGGTTTCCTCTGATCTGAGCTCTGTTGCTGAATTGCTTCGACAAAATCAGAAGCTGACCTCAATTGGCCGCCTGACAGCTTCCATCGTCCATGAAATTAACAACCCGTTAGAAGCAGTTGCAAACCTCCTGTACCTGATGGAACAAGAACCTGAATTATCTTCGCAAATGCGATCATTCTTGAAGATGGCGCAACAGGAGCTGGGTCGTGTCATACAGATCAGCAAGCAGACACTAAACTTCTCGCGCGAGACATCGAAGCCAATTCCTGTACTGATTGAGGATCTGATGGAAGAAGTCATGGTTCTCTTCAGTCGCCGTCTCCAGGAAAAAGAAATACATCTGTTCCGCAAATATGATTCTGTGGAGCCCATCAATGTTTACCCGGGTGAGATACGTCAGGTGCTTTCAAATCTCATTGTTAACGCCATTGAAGCCTGTCCTGTAGGCGGGTCGCTCTGGCTGCGGTTGAAACCGGCGAGCCCGATTGCCCGAAAAAATCAGAAAGGCGTGCGCATTATCGTCGCTGACAATGGAAGCGGTATAGACCCGGCTCTGTATAAGAAACTGGGCATGCCTTTTGTGACATCTAAAGGCCAGCAAGGCACGGGCCTGGGCTTGTGGGTAACGATGTCTATCCTTGCGCGCTATGGAACGAGACTACAAATCAGATCGGCGTCAGGCCGCCAGAAGCACGGCACAGTGATCAGCATTTTCATGCCTGCCGAGATAAATTCTACGGAAGCTTCAGGAATTCCAGACCCGCCCGCCGCTCTTTGGAGAGCAGCGGGCTAATCCGGTTACAACCTCATTAGTGTGAGCGGCCCGAATCGCGGGCTTGCGACTGCGGATGACTCTCCGGAGCCGGACGGCTTTCCGGACGAGACTGCTGTTGCGGTTGTGAATGTGCTTGCGGAGCGGGCCGTGATTCAGGCCGCTGCGCAGGTTGTTGCGAGTGGTTTGCCTGCGGAGCAGGCCTGCTTTCAGGACGCGTCTGTTCCTGGGTCTGTGGCCGCTGCTGTTGTTGTGGTCTGCTTGCCTGTGGAGCAGGTCTGGTTTCTGGTCGCGCCTGCTGCTGCTGCGGACGAGTCTCCGGTCGAACTGCATTATTATTCTGCGGCCGGTTTTCTACGCCTGGAGCCGGGCGAGTTGTGGTTTCTGGACGCTGTGCAGGCGTTGTTGGCCTGGTTTCTGGACGCGATTCATTTCCAGGACGATTCCCCGGCTGCACTGCGTTATTCTCCAGGCGGTTCGCACCGCGATTCAGTGAAGCAGGCACTGCTCGCGCTGCCACCACATTATTTCCGCGAAAATCATTCACAGAAGCCGCCGGTCTAGCCAGTGCAGCGTGTGCAGGCACACCTTTATTGTTCTTGAAGAAGTTCGCGCGGTCCTGCGCCGCAACCCGTTCGTGTGTTTGTTGTGCGGCAACGGGTCCCATGTGACGTTCATTCTGCGCTACCAGTTCCTGCTGTGTCGCACGCGCCTGAACACCGCCTTGTCCGCCGTTATAGCTGACACGCGTGTTATTGATGGTGACATTGTTGATGACTGTCTTGTCGACATACACATTCCTGATGACAGTCGTATTCACGTTAGAGACAGCGCTGTTGTAATAGAAGTTGTTTCCGCGCCAGGAGCCGCCCGCAAATCCGGTGCCAAAAAATCCGAAACCGTAGTTCACGCCGCCATAGAAGCCAACGTGCGGACCCCAATATCCCGCATGCCAGAAGTAGCCGCCAGAGCCCCAACCCCAGTAGCCGGGCGTCCACAATAAGCCAGGAGCGGGAGCAACAACCCACGTTCCGGGAACCCAGTAGTAGTCAAAGCCGTCCCAGGCCCAATATCCTGGCGTCCAGATATAGTTCGGTCCCGGGCAAATCGGTTGTGTGTAGACAGGCAGTACCGGTGGTCCGATATTGACTGCCACGCCTATGCTGATCTGGGCGAACAATGGCGCGGAGAGGCTCAACGCCAAAGTTGCGATAAAAATTTGAAGAAGACGTTTCACTTTCATAGTTAACCCTCGCCGTCTATCCTTCGTTAGCCTGAGCGTGGATCCTCAGGATTCGAGGAGCGACTGGCATTCTTTCATTCGATGGGCCCCTCTCCCACGAATTTCTGTGACCCTATTTGTCGGAAGATGTTGCGCGGTGGTTCGGTTGCTTACAACATATGGTCATATCAAGTGCAGTATCGTCACATCAAGTGAACTAAAAAGAAGCGTTAGGAAAGAATTTCATGAATGCCTTTTAATGCGTGCAAAAACTTCTTCTCAGAGGAAATTTTTTCGCTGAAGCAACCTTATTTGGGTGAAGAGATCACAAGTGCGCATGTTCAGGAACAATTGCTGACAATCCCGCTGCTTCAACTGCCGCCTTCACCATTGCTTCAAATCCCATGCATGAATTCAGCATCAGGTGGTAAAGACGGTAGTCCGTCCAATCGCGGTTGTAGAAGCGGCGCACGTATGCTGCACGGCGCTTGTCTGTTGCAAGAATTTCCTGCTCTGCCTCATTAGCGTGCTCGGGAAAGTTCTTTTGGAACCAGGCAATTTTGCGTTTCATGGACGCATGAATGAAGATGTGAAAGACTCCGGGAGCAGTCAACAGAGCGCTTGTCGCTCCGCGCCCGACGATCACGCAGTTGCCTGCTTCCACTTGTTCTCGAAGGTAGTTCCGCACAAACTGCACCATGCGTTCAGCATCAAAAACCTCGGAGTCATACGTTGCGGGAAGCCGCTCGATCGATCCATACCAGAAGGCCTTGCCAAAACGGTAGTACCAGGGATCGAGCCGTTCATCACAGCGTTCGGCGAGCTTTTTGGTGATGCCAGCTTTAGCTGCAATCTCATCGATCAGACATTCATCGACAAGTTTCCATTGCAAATAATGCGCAAGATGATGTGCAAACTCGGCGCCCTGGCTGCCGTATTCTCGTTCAACGGTGATGACCCGGATCATGGCCCTTCCCTCCGTGTGGCGAGTCGTATCGTAGCATTGACTTCATCCGCAGTCCAGATGCTGGATTACTCGCGCAACTCTACTACAGTAGCGCCCGCACCGCCCTCCGCCTGGCTCGGCTCGCTGATGGACGCGACATGCGGGTGACTTTCCAGCATATTGCGTAGCGCTCTCCGCAAAATCCCCATCCCTGCGCCATGAACGATACGGATGCGCGGCAGTCCCGCGAGATAAGCCCTGTCGAGGAACTTCTCGACTTCTGCTGTCGCCTCGTCTACTGTTCTGCCGATCAGGTTGATCTCAGAACGCATCTCCGGATCAGGCTCTGCCACGGAGACGGATACACCGCGGCGTCGCGCAGCTTCTACTGGATTTTGACGCGCAGGAGTAACTTCGGCAATCTCATCGCGGGCAATACGCATTTTCATTGAGCCAACAGCAATCTCGTATGTGTTGGCGTCAATCTCGCGCTGCACAATGCCGGTGCGTCCCAAAGTGCGCAGCTTGACTGTATCTCCGGCAGCGACGTGCCGCGCTATATGAGGCTGCGCGTTACGGTCACCTTTGTCCGCGCCGGTTTTGTCGGCAACTACAGCTGAGTTGAAGCTCTCCTGAAACTCCCGCCTCAGCCGTGCAATGCGCTGCTCGGCTTGTTTTGAAAGCTTCTGTTGCGCGGCGCGATCGTCGATGGCGCGCACGGTTTCACGCGCCCGGAATTCGAAATCTTTCAGCAGAGACTGCAGCTTCTGCTCAAGATCGCGGACCTTGGCGCGCCACTCCTTCATGCCTTCTGCAGCAAGCCGGTTGCGCTCGCGCGCTAATTCCTGTTCCAGCTGCTGCACGCGCATCCGCTCAACCTCAAGCTGCTCCAATTGATAGTGAAGACGGTCGAGGAAGCTGGCGATGTCCTGTGTCTGCGTATTGAGTTGTGAGCGCGCGGCATCAATAATCTCCGGTTGTAAGCCGAGCCGCTGTGCGATGTTGATGCCCGCAGATGCTCCGGGAACGCCAAGGCGCAGCTCATACGTCGGCGCCAGCGTCTTCTCATCAAAGCCAACAGCCGCGTTGCGCACGCCTGCGTGATTTGCGGCGTAGACCTTGAGCGAGGTGAGATGCGTTGAGATGATCGACCAGGCTCCCGATTTCAGAAAGTGTTCAGAGATAGCAACAGCGAGGGCCGCGCCTTCTTCCGGGTCTGTCGCCGAACCCAATTCATCGAGCAACACTAGAGATTGAGACCCTGCCAGCTGCGCGATGCGGTCGAGATGAACGATGTGTGCGGAAAAAGTAGACAAGTTCTGTTCGATAGACTGCGAATCTCCGATATCCGCGAGGATTCCATCAAAAAGCGGAAAGATTGCTTCTTCAGCAGGCACAGGGATTCCAGCCTGGGCCATAGTCGCAAGCAGTCCCGCTGTTTTGAGCGAGACAGTCTTTCCTCCGGTATTCGGCCCGCTGATGATTAATTGCCGTTCTTGATTCGAGAGTCCAAAGCTGATTGGAACGATCTGAGAAACATTGGGTGCCCCGTCCTTGCGAAGCAACGGCGGGAGGGTATCCCGCAGACGTTTTTCCAGCAACGGATGCCGCGCTTCCTTCAGCTCAAACTCAGATGCCGCGATGCGGGGCCGCACGCAATCAAAATCTTTCGCAAAACGCGCCCGGACAAGCAGCGTTTCCACCTCAGCCAGAACAGCAGCTCCCTCACTGATGACGGCAGCATAGACTGCAATCTGCCGCGTCATCTCAAGGAAGATGCGATGAATCTCCGCCTGCTCATCTTCCAGAAGGCGCACCAGTTCATTGTTCAGCTCGATGGTTTCAAGTGGTTCCAAAAAGACAGTCTGACCGCTGGAGCTTGCGCCGTGAATCACGCCGTTGACGCGCCGTTTCAGCTCGCTTTTTACAGGAATGACGAAGCGCTCGCCGCGAATGGTGATGAGATCGTCCTGCGTGCTGCCTTCACCTGAGAGTCGCCGCAGCGCTGAGCGTAGGCTATCTTCAATGGCGCGCTGCTGCCGCTCCATTTCACGCCGGATGCGACGCAGTTCAGGAGATGCATCGTCAGCTAAAGTGCCGTCGGGCTGCATCTTCCCGCGCAGCGATTCAACCAGGGGCCGCAGATCACTCGAAAGCAGCGGCGCTGAGAGAGTCTTCAATTCTGGAATCTGTTCCTGTACGCGCTCTGGCGGAACACGCAACAGGGCAGTCCAGGCTGAGATGTCTCCGGCAAGGTTGAGTATGTCCCGAATCTCTTCGGCTTCAAGGGCCGCGCCTTCAATGCGTGCCTTGTTGAGCAGATCTGTAGGATCAAACAGCGACCCCAGACCAGGCTGCACGTCTTCGAGCAACAACCGCATTTCTGCCGCAAGCGCGTGCTGCTGTTCAATCCATGCGCGATCAGTCGAAGGGTTCAGGCTCAGAATCCATGCCCGTCCGATCGAGGAAACAGCGTATCCAGCCAAAAGTTCGAGGAACTTGTCCCATTCCAGGACGGTGCGGCTGCAATCTTCAACCGGAGACGGAATTGCCTTAACCAGTGGCATATCTTCATGGTAATTCTGATTTGCGGAACCAGCTGAGGCCTCTTTGCGTAGCAAGATTCAGGAGGATGAAACGATGTTCTGCTCAGGATGTGGACAAGCGATGCAGGCCTTCGAGCAGGTCTGTCCCAAGTGCGGACGGCCCGTGCCTCCTATGCCGGTCGCTCGTCCGCCTTATTACTCGCGGGTGCATCGGCATATTCAGACGCTGGGAATTCTCTGGATGTGTTGGGCCATATTGAATATGGCTGGATGGCTCTTTGCGCTTCCTTTTCTTGCCGGAGTCTTCGGCGGCTGGGGACCCGGAGGACACCGATACGGCTTTGGCCCAGGGTTTCCGTTCCCGCACATGATGTGGCTGCCCGGATTTATTACGGTGTTGGTCTTTGGACGCTCGCTATTGGCTGTGATCACCGGATTCGGTTTGCTGCGCCGAGCACCCTGGGGACGAACGCTGGCACTGATCACGGCATTTCTTACGCTGATCAAACCGTTCACCGGGACCGTGCTTTCGATCTACACGCTTTGGGTCCTTCTTCCTGCTCCTTCAAGCCAGGAATATGAGCAGATCGCCGTGCCCTAGTGAATGCCAAGATTGTGTGACCTCTGGAGAATCTGTACGCAGCGTGTCAACAGATTCATCGCCATTAGAATAATGACATGGAATATCCCATAACTCGCCTGCGCCGTCTGCGCACAAGCGAACCGATTCGTTCACTAGTGCGTGAAACTCATCTTGAGCCGGGCGCGCTGATTTATCCGCTCTTTATTTGCCCAGGTGAAAGCGTACGCACCGAAATCAGCTCGATGCCGGGCGTCTTCAATCTTTCCATTGATGAAGCTGTAAAAGAAGGCGAAAGTGCCGCATCACTCGGGATTGGTGGGCTTCTGCTCTTCGGACTGCCGGAAAGCAAGGATGAAGAAGGCTCTGGCGCGTGGCATGACGATGGCATCGTGCAACGGGCGCTGCGTGAATTTAAGAAGAGCAAGGCGCTCAAGGATCTACTTCTGATTGCGGATGTATGCCTCTGCGAATACACCTCGCACGGTCACTGCGGCGTGGTGAAGAAGCAAGGCGATTCTTACGAAATTGAGAATGATTCCAGCGTGCAGATCATTGCCCGCACTGCGGTCTCGCTGGCGCAGGCAGGGGCTGACATCGTTGCCCCAAGCGACATGATGGATGGCCGTGTGGCTGCGATTCGCGATGAACTGGACGAGGTGGGTCTAGAAAATATTCCCATTCTTTCTTATGCATCGAAATTCGCCTCGGCCTTCTATGGGCCGTTTCGGGAAGCAGCCGATTCCGCTCCGCAGTTCGGCGACCGGCGGAGTTATCAGATGGATGGCGCGAATCTTCGCGAGGCCATGCGTGAAATCGAGCTTGATCTGGCAGAAGGCGCAGACATGCTGCTGATGAAACCAGCTATGCCATATCTGGATGTGATTCGCGCAGCTCGGGAGCGCTTCGATGTTCCAATTGGGGCGTATCAGGTTTCCGGTGAATATTCCATGTTTCAAGCAGCTTTCGCCAAAGGCTGGCTGGAGCCGCAGCGAACCATGATGGAATCGTTGATTTCGATTCGCCGGGCCGGAGCCGGATTTATCGTGACCTATTTCGCGAAAGACGCCGCCCGGGTACTCGCTTAGGGCCGCTTGCATCGAATCGGCTCGCTGGAACATCTCACACTCCGCGTACAATGAAATGTTTGGGCTCTGGCGGGACTTCGCTTCAGACCCATCCAAGCTAACCTTTTCGAACGGAGCATCCCTTGGCAGAAACAATTTATGACATTGCAATTATCGGCGGCGGACCGGCTGGGTACACCTGTGCCATCCGCGCAGGCCAGTTTGGCTTGAAGGTCGCCCTGATCGAGAAGGCCGACAAACTTGGCGGTACCTGCCTGCACGTAGGCTGCATCCCTACGAAGGCTTTGCTCTTTAATGCCGAGGTCTATGACCATCTCCAGCACGCCAAGGACTACGGTATCGAGGTAAATGGCGAGGCAAAGCTGAACTGGAAGACCATTCTCGACCGCAAAAACCAGATCATTACCAAGCACACCAAGGGCCTGGACTTTCTGATGCGCAAGAACAAGGTCACCGTCATCCCTGGCTTTGGCAAAATGACTGGCTCTGCAAAGGACGGCGTTCACACTGTTGAAGTAACTGATGCCGCAGGCAAAAGCAGCCCGATCAAGACAAAGAATGTCGTTCTGGCCACCGGCTCTGATGCAAAAATGCTGCCTGGACTGGCAGCCGATGACAAGATTCTCACCAACATCGAAATTCTCTCGATTCCGCAGATTCCAAAATCGCTCGTCGTGATTGGAGCGGGTGCGGTCGGCGTCGAATTCGCGTCCATTTTCCGCAGCTTTGGCTCCGAGATCACGCTGGTGGAATATCTGCCGCGCCTGGTTCCTGTCGAAGATGAGGACATCAGCAAAGAACTGGCGCGTACTTTCCGCAAGCGCGGCATCGATACGCACACTGGCGCAAAAGTCGAAAAGGTTGAAAAGACCAAGACAGGCATCAAGGTCACCTTCACCGCGTCTGACGGCAAGCAGGTCGTAAAGGAAGCAGAGAAGGTGCTGGTAGCCGTAGGCCGTTCTCCTCGTACCGAAGGCGTTGGTCTGGAAAAGACGAAGATTGCTCCGGAAAGAGGCTTCATCAAAACCAATGAATGGATGCAGACCGATGAGCCTGGAATCTACGCCATAGGAGACATCGTTGCCGGACTGCCGCAGCTGGCGCATGTAGGCGCAATGGCTGGAATGGTTGTGGCTGCAAAAATCGCAGGCAAGTATGCGCGTCCTGTCATGCGCCAGCGGATTCCCGCATGCACCTACACGGAGCCGCAAATCGGCAGCGTAGGCCTCACTGAAGCTCAAGCGAAAGAAAAGGGCCTTTCAGTAAAAGTCGGCAAGTTCCCGTTCTCCGCGAACTCGAAGGCTTCGATCGTCAATTCCCATGAAGGCTTTGTCAAGGTGGTGAGTGATTCGAAGTACGGCGAGATTCTCGGCGTGCACATCCTCGGCCCGCAGGCGACAGAGCTGATCGCCGAAGCGGTTACGGCTATTGAGCTTGAAGCCACTGTCGATGACATGCTGTACATGATCCATGCTCATCCTACGCTGGCTGAAGCTATGCTGGATGGGTTTGGCAGCGTCGAAGGCTTAGCCATCAATGTTTAATTAGAACCAGCAAGGCCCGGGCGTAAAACCGGGCCTTCCATCTAGCAGGCAATGATTCTCTCCGTACTCGATCTCGGTCATCTCGACTACGCAACCGGCCTTGCGCTCCAAAAAACACTTGTGGAATTGCGTCATAAGCAGCGAATTGGCAATGTACTGTTGCTGCTCGAGCATCCTCCTGTCCTGACGCTGGGTCGAAACTCAAGCCGAGCCAATATTCTCGTCAGCGACGAACTTCTCGTCGCACGCGGCGTTGAGTTACACGAGATCAACCGCGGCGGTGACGTAACGTATCACGGGCCAGGACAGCTGGTCGGCTACCCCATCTTCGATCTGCGCAGTTTTTCACCTCGGCTGGGCGCGGTTGAATATGTCCGCAAGCTGGAAGAAGTCCTGATACGAGCCTGCGGCGATTGCGGCATTCCTACCCAGCGCATTGCTGGCCGTACCGGTGTATGGACCGTGGCAGGCGGCTCCGTGCAGGAAAAAAAGATAGCAGCCATCGGCGTGCACATCTCGCGAGGTATTGCCTCGCATGGATTCGCTCTGAATATAACGACTGATCTGCGCGATTTTAATCTGATTGTTCCATGCGGCATTGCAGACCGCGACGTAACCAGCATTGAACAGGAAACGCAAACACCGTCTACCATGGAGTCCGTCATGCATACCGTAGCGCGGTATTTCGGGCAGGTATTTGACCAGCAGATACTCTGGCTTGAATCTCTTGAAGACCTTCTGCCAACGCCAGCAACCAGCCCTGCACAGGACATACCGCTCACCATCCCCAAAGAACTGAAACATCTGCGAGATGTGAAGGAAACGCATTTCGCGTAAACTAAAACGTTTGGCCTGTGTACGGCTTTTGCGGCCAGCAACCGGATTTATAATCCAACTTTACGTTCGAGCATAGCGGAAAGGGAATTCATGCCGACTGATGTCATCATGCCCCAGATGGGCGAGTCGATTTTTGAAGGAACCATCACAAAATGGCTGAAGAAGCCCGGGGACTCCGTCCAGCGTGACGAGCCTCTCTTTGAAATTTCTACAGACAAGGTCGACGCGGAAATTCCGTCGCCCGCAGCAGGTGTCCTCTCTGAAATTAAAGTGCCCGAAGGCACGACGGTACAGATCAACACTGTAGTCGGCGTCATCAATGAGTCGGGATCGGCTTCCGCATCTGCTCCTGCGCCTGTGGCGTCCAGCCCTGCAGCTGAAGCCGGGCCCGCAGCACCGGCCAGTGCGCCTGCTCCTTCAGCAAATGGCCAAAAAACGGATATCGTGATGCCGCAGATGGGTGAGTCCATTTTTGAAGGAACCATCACGAAATGGCTCAAGCAGGTCGGAGATTCAGTCCAGCGTGATGAGCCTCTCTTCGAAATCTCCACAGATAAAGTAGACGCTGAGATTCCATCGCCTGCAGCCGGCGTTCTGAGCGAGATCAAAGTGCCTGCTGGCACAACCGTGCAGATCAATACAGTTGTCGGCGTGATCGGCGGAGCAGCGGAATCCGCACCAGCAGCAGCACCTGCTGCACCAACAAAGACAGAAGCTCCGGCGTCTGCACCAACTCCGGCAGCGGCGCCGCAGGAGGCTGCAGCCAGCGTAAAGGAAACACCGCGCTCCTCACCGCTCGTGCGCAAGATTGCGAAGGACAACGATCTCGACCTCAGCCAGGTATCAGGAAGCGGCACAGGCGGACGTATTACCAAATCCGATGTGCTCGACTTTATTGAGAAGCACGGAGCAGCCGCACCTCTGCCAGTTCCGGCAGCAACACCAGCCGCTCCTCAACCGGCTGCAGTGAAACCCGCCGCGCCAGCTGTCCCCACAACCCTTGCTCTACCGGGCGAACTCGTCCCCTTGAGCCGCATGCGTTCGATCATCGCGCAACGCATGGTCGACTCCAAACACACCAATGCGCATGTGCACACAGTCTTCAAAATTGACTTCACGCGCATCGTGAAAATTCGTGAGAAAGAAAAATCGAAGTATGAGCAGCGCAATGGCGTGAAGCTCACCTACATGCCATTTATCTCGCGCGCGGTCATCGCTACGCTGCGCAAGATGCCGATCGTCAATGCTTCGATGGAAGGCGATGCGATCCGCTACCATCAGAACATTAATCTGGGCATCGCCGTCGCATTGGATTGGGGTCTGATTGTTCCGGTCATCAAGCAGGCAGAGGAGCGCAGCTTTGTAGGCGTTGCGCGTGCCATCGCTGATCTTGCAGACCGCGCCCGAAACAAGAAACTGAAGCCAGATGAGGTTGGTTCCGGCACCTTCACCATTACCAACCCCGGCATCTTTGGCGAGCAGTTCGGTACTCCTATCATCAATCAGCCGGAAAGTGCAATTCTCGGCGTTGGCGGACTCTTCAAGGAACCCGCAGTTGTAACGAACGAAGACGGTACCGATTCTATCGCCATCCGTCACATGATCCACCTGACGCTCGGCTTCGACCACCGCATTATCGACGGTGCCGACGCCGGCAAGTTCATGGCGGAAGTAAAGAAATACCTCGAAAACTGGAGCGAGGATATCGGCTAATCGCGCAATTAAAACAAAAACAAGGGGGCAGATACTTGGCCTGTCCCCTTATTTTTATTGCGAAAGACTAGAGCAGGTCCTTCGCCTCGAGCACCCGCGCCACAGCTTCTTCCGGCGAATCTCCAATCGCTGAAAGATGCCCCATCTTCCGCCCCGAGCGTGGCTGGTGTTTTTCATAAAGATGCAGACGAACACCAGGGACTGCCAGAGCTTTATCAAAGTAGGGCTCATGGTTAAGCCATAAATCGCCCAGCAGATTTGCAATCGCCGCTGGTTTTATCATGGACACATCGCCCAGAGGCAAATTACAAACCGCTCGCACAATCTGTTCAAACTGGCTGGTAACACAAGCGCGTTCGCTCGCGTGATAGCTGTTGTGTGGGCGTGGGGCAAGTTCATTTACCAGCAAAAAGCCGTCACGCGTCACAAACAACTCGACCGCGAGAACACCTTCCAGCTGCATCTCTTCAGCGATGCGCCGCGCAATTTCCTGCGCGCCATCTTCCTGTGCTGAGGGAATTGATGAGGGAATGACACTCCACGCAAGAATCTGATGCTCATGATGATTGGTAGCTGCTGGATAGCTCCTGATCTCGCCGTCCGGTGTGCGCGCCACCATCACCGAGATTTCTTTCTCGAGATCGAGCGCTTTTTCCGCGACAGCCGGCAGCCCGCCAAGCAATCGCCAGGCCTCGCGTATCTCAGCTTCAGCAGAATGAGTAATCTCGCCAAAGCCGATCTTCACCTGGCTACGCCCATCGTATCCACCGCGAGCACTCTTTACAAAACAACGACTCCCTAATGCAGGCACAGCATTCTGCAAATCAGTTTCTGTGTGAATTGCCCGAAATTCTCCAACAGGAAAGCCGTGCTTAACCAGCCATTCTCTTTGCAGAATGCGGTCCTGAATCGTCCGCATCATCGCAATCCCAGGACGGACCGGCGCAAATTTCTGAGCAGCTTCAAGGCTTGCAATCGACACCTGTTCAATCTCAAGCGTGACCACATCGCAGCCCCGAGCCAAATCTGCCGCTGCGCGGGCGTCATTCCACGAGCCTTCGAAGCAGGCATCCACAACAAAACGCGCCGGACACGAAGGATCAGGATCCATCACCTGTACGCGGTAGCCAAGCGAGCGCGCTGCCATGGCCGTCATACGGCCAAGCTGTCCACCGCCAAGGATTCCAATGGTAGAGCCGGGGAGGATCGCACTCATTGCGGCAACTCCTCAGCCAGCACCTCTTCTTTACGCGATTCGCGCCATGAGCGCAGTGTTTCACGGAGATGAGCATTGGTCGTCGCAAGGATCTCAGCAGCAAACAAAGCAGCATTGGCTGCGCCGGGCTTCCCAATCGCAAGCGTACCCACAGGAACACCCTTAGGCATTTGCACGATGGAAAGAAGAGAATCTATACCGTTGAGCACCGTCGAAGGCACCGGTACACCCAGCACAGGAACAAGCGTCTTTGCAGCCAGCATCCCAGGCAGATGTGCCGCGCCGCCTGCGCCAGCAATAATCACGCGTAGCCCGCGCGATTCAGCTTCTGATGCGTATTTGAAAAGCCAATCAGGAGTGCGATGGGCAGAAACCACTCGCACTTCATAAGGAATTGAGAATTCTTTCAGCAGGTCGACGGCAGCTTTCAAAACCTCATAATCGCTTTTGCTGCCCATCACCACGCCGACAAGTGGGGCGTGCTCCATGGTGTGATTATAGTTGGAGCACGCCTCTGCATCATCCTAGAGCTTGATGCCAATCGAAGCAGCAAACTTCACAACCGCAGGCCAAACCGCTTTAAGGTCCTGAACGGTTGCCGCATCCAGAGAGAAATTTAATGGATTGCTCGCCACCCCCTCAATATCACCGATCGCCTTCGTTACAGTGCCCAGAACCACGCCGAGTCCCACAATCGCATTGGGATCGATCTTGCTGGTTAGGGCGCTCACTCCACTCACAAATTTCAAAATATCTTCGGCTGCAACTTCAATTCCGTGCTCAATGCTTAGCAATATATTAGCCACCTGTTATTCTCCTTGTTGTTCTGTATTGCTGTGTTGCAATGTCCCAGAGCGATAATCTGGCGCCGCAGATCGAAAGGGGTTCCCTCCGATTGCTCTGTCGAGGTTTGCCGCCAGAAGGTGCGTGAAGCGATAAAGCCAGCCATAAAACCGGCTGTCTCCAGTACGGGGAGCATCCATAGCGCTTACAGCCGCAGAAAAAAGCCAGAGTGCCCCTACCCCAATCCAAAATTGCAGATTCCCGGCTCCCTTGAAGCCGGCATGAAATAGTTCCATAGTTTGCTTCTCTTCTTTGGTGGTTACAGACAAAGAGACACACAGCAGGTCTGGGAGCTAACTCTGTATCCCTGTGCTTTCTGCGGTGAAGTTTTTTGAGATATCGGAATAGCCGCTAGATCACAACGGCAGATTCACGAAGATTGCGCTTGAGAACCGTGAATAGTTTGGCGGCGTGGACGCATCGTACAGCCGCATATAATACTGCTCCATTGCAGCCTCACGCGGGATAGTGAAATTGCTCACCGGGCTGCGGAGCACCAGGTCAGAATCTGTGCCCGGCCCAAAAGACCAGTCGCGCCGCCGCACCTCAAACCCGCCTCCTGAAGGAGGTGTAATACCAGCATTTATCTGTATGGCGCTCGTAGTAATAGAAGATGCGCTCAAGTTCAGAAGGTTCTGCAATGGCTCGACTGCCTGCGGTTGTTGTGGCAACCATGTATCGGCAGGAACAGTCGATGAGGTCTTAATCGCCAAAGCGTCAGCCCAGTCATTCGCAAAGTGGATTGTGTACTTATTCAGCTGCGGAGACGCGCATGCCATGTCGATCTGCACGCTGCGAACCACCAGATTCGCTATCATTCCCGCAGAAGCAGATGTAACCGCCAGCAGATCGCCAGGCCAGATATCGCCTTGGGTTTCAAAGTTCCAGCCGGTGTAAGTCCCCTTCCATGCAGCCGCGCGGCTGGAAGCAAGATCAAGAATCGCATTGGCTGCATTTTCGCAGTCAACTGAGCTCATTCCTTTAGGATTAGTAACTGTACCCAGCCATCTCGCAGTTGATGGTATCTGCACTGACCCCTGAGTAGATGTGCTTACACTATTCGCTCGGCGCGCGACAGCGCGCCGTTCCGTTCGATAGGAAATAAAGATCAGCTCTCCCGATTGCGGAACACTAGTTGCATAGAAGCGCAATTTGCCCGTACGTTCAATTTTGCAATCCGCTCCTTGTGCGGTTGTTCCAATGCGGCGCGTCATCATATTTCCACCAGGCGGAATGCTGGTAACCCACTCTGGTCCCTCTTGCGTCACATTCACACTGCGGATACTGCAATTCAGGCTTGCGCTGTTGATCAAACCATATGTGCAGACTGCGGGTGCTGAAGGTATGGTGCCGTCATACAAAACGACAGGAGTCTGGCTTACGCCATTCGTCGTGTCCTGCACTTCCAGAACGCAATTCACATCGCATGGAATTCCCGTACCTCCCCATAGCTTAGGGCCGCTATCATCCACCGAATAGTAAGACTGAAAAACACGCTGCATCTCTTTTGCGTAGATCCTCGTTCGCAGCGTATAAACATGGCCTGCAACCGGCGAAAACGTACTGCCCGAAGCTACTCCGGTGACAAGCGGTGCAAGGACCGTGCTCCCATTCACCTGAGTCGCCTGAAATCCAGCGATACAATTCGAGATATTGATGTCTCCCGAGTACAAGCCGCTGATAACGCCAGTGCTGCCCGCATTGATCAATGTCCCGCTAGCCTCGATCACCAGAGAGCCACCCAGCTCGACACTGCTGATCGCCTGCATCGTTGTCTGCCCATCCAGCCCATTGCCGCCTGAGCAGGTTAGCCCGTTCGCCG
>DATAQW010000332.1:0-4910 GCA_036264445.1 Pseudacidobacterium sp. | reverse complement strand
GCACAACTGAATGTGAATTACACCCGGATTTCCGCGCCGATGAGTGGCGCGATCGGAGTCTCACAGGTCAAGGTTGGGGATCTCATTCAGAGCGGCACCACGCTTCTGAGCACAATTTACAGCATCTCGCCGATGTATGTGACATTCGCCATCAGCCAGAGCGACTATCTTGCCTATGCGAAGCGCCGGCGCGAGCAGCCGAAGCAGGCGCATCCGATTCAGCTGATCCTGGGAGACGGAACCACCTATGCGCATACCGGCACGGTGGATATGTCCGCGCCGACCGTGAGCACAAGCACAGGAACATTGTCGATACGCGCGACGTTTCCGAATCCCGAAGGATTGTTGAAGCCGGGGCTGTTTGCCCGCGTGCGTTTTGTTGCGAAGGATGCAACGAATGTTCTTCTTGTTCCGCTGGGAGCGGTTCAGCAACTGCAGGGGACGCAATCGGTCTTTGTGGTTGGAACAGACAACAAGGTGCAGCAGCGGACGATCACGACCGGCCCGACTGTGAACAATATGGAGATCGTGATTTCAGGCTTGCAGCCGGGCGATCGGATCATCGTGGAGGGCACTCAGAAGGTCCAGCCGGGGACGGAAGTCCGTGCGCAGGAGGCTCCCGAGCAGATTCCATCCGGGACAACAGCAGATACTCAGAACTCAGGCAAGCCCACTCCTTCGCAATCCTCAACAGCCGCTTCCGCAGGTGGTTCCGCAGCGAAGACGGCGAAGGATCGCTAGCCTATGTTCTCGAAGTTCTTTATCGACCGGCCCATCTTTGCCAGCGTTCTTTCGATTGTCATTCTGATCGGCGGCCTGCTCGCGCTGAGCACATTGCCGATTGCGGAATATCCGCAGATGACGCCGCCTACGATTCAGGTTTCAGCCAGCTATCCTGGCGCGACTGCGCAGCAGGTGCAGGATTCGATTGCCACGCCGATCGAGCAGCAGGTGAATGGCGCACAGGGCATGATGTACATGTCCTCTTCGAGCACCAACACCGGGTCGTACTCGCTGACGGTGACCTTTGCGCTGGGCACTGACCCGAATATGGCGCAGGTGGACGTGCAGAACCGGATTTCACTGGCCACGCCGCAATTGCCATCGCAGGTGACGCAGCAGGGCATCACGGTTAAACAGCAATCGAGCAGCATGCTGATGATGGTTGCGCTTACCTCGTCCGGCAACACTTACGACTCGACCTTCCTGAGCAACTTCGCTTTGATTCACATTGTGAATGAGCTGACGCGCGTGCCGGGGGTGGGTAATGTCAACGTGCTCAGCGAGCACCAGTATGCGATGCGCATCTGGCTGGACCCGGAGAAGATGGCGCAGCTGGGAATCACGGCTTCTGACGTCAGCTCCGCGCTCAATAGCCAGAACGTACAGGCGCCGGCAGGACAGGTGGGACAGCAACCCGCGCCGAAGGGACAGGAGTTGCAACTGACGGTGACGGTGCAGGGGCGACTGGCATCGGCCAAGGATTTTGAAAATGTGATTGTGCGCGCCAATCCGGATGGCTCGCTGGTGCAGATCAAAGATATTGCCACAGTGCAACTGGGCTCGGAGACGTATACAACCTTTGGCGATCTGAACGGCCAGCCGGGCGTGATGATCGGCGTCTACCAGTTGCCGACAGCGAATGCGCTGGATGTTGAGAAAGCGGTGAATGCGCGTCTGAAGCAGTTGTCGGCCAGCTTCCCGGCCGGCGTGGAGTATCACGTTCCGCTCGATACGACGGCTTTCGTCACCACGTCTTTGCATGAAGTGCTGAATACGCTGGTCATCGCATTCGTTCTGGTCTTTCTGGTGGTTTACGTCTTTCTGCAGAACTGGCGGGCTACGCTCATTCCGGCGATTGCCGTGCCGGTTTCGCTGGTGGGCGCAACTGCGTCCTTTACGCTCCTGGGCTTCTCACTGAACACTCTGACCCTGTTCGGACTGGTGCTCGCGGTCGGCCTGGTGGTGGACGACGCCATTGTGGTTGTGGAAGCTGTGCAGCTGCACATGGAACAGGACAAGGTTGATGCCAGGGAAGCAGCCAAGCGCGCGATGGCGGAAGTGTCCAGCCCGATCATCGCTATTGCGCTTGTGCTGAGCGCGGTCTTTGTCCCGGTGGCTTTTCTGGGAGGAATCACCGGCCAGATTTACAAGCAGTTTGCGCTCACGCTGGTGGTTTCAGTCTGTATTTCAGCCTTTGAAGCGCTCACGCTGAGCCCTGCACTATGCGCAATGTTGCTCAAGCCTGCGGGCGAGCACAAGAGCCTGTCGGCAAAACTCTTCAGCGGATTCAATCGTGCTTTCGACGCAACGATCAAGGGCTATGAGAACGCCGTCGGTTTCGTCATCCGCCGGAAGGTGATTGTGTTCGCTGCGCTCGCAGGAATTGTTGTTGGCATGTATGTGCTCTTTCAGGTGCTGCCCGGCGGCGTTGTTCCCAGCGAGGACCAGGGATACTTCATGGTGAACGTGGAGCTGCCCGGCGGCGCGGCGCTCAACCGCACCGAAGTGGTTGCTGCGCAGGCGGCAAAGATTCTCAAGTCCATTCCGGGCGTAAAGGACGTGGTCAGCATCGGCGGATTCAGCATGCTCGGCGGCAGCGCATCCTCAAACGTCTGCAGTCTGTTCGTCGTCCTGCAGCCGTGGGGCGAGCGCACCAGCGCCAGCACGCAGGTGACAGCAATTATGGCGCAGGCGCAGAAGCAGTTCGCGGATATTCCAACAGCGGAAATTACAGGCTTCAATCCGCCGCCGATTCCGGGGCTGGGTGAGACTGGCGGGTTCCAGTTTGAGCTGCAGGACACCTCGGGCAGCGGAGACATTGCATCGCTCTCGAACGCCGCCAATCAACTAGTTGTGCAGACGGCCAAAGTTCCCGCGCTTGCCGGGTCGTTCACCCCGTTTCGCGCGGACACACCGCAGATTCAGCTCAATGTGGACCGCACCAAGGTAATTACGATGGGCGTTCCGCTCACGGATGTCTTTACCGCACTGAACACCTTTCTTGGCGGCCAGTATGTGAACCAGTTCAATCAGTTCGGGCAAGTGTATGAAGTGATGATGCAGGCCCAGCCGCAGGACCGGGCGGATATCAGCGATGTGTCGAAGTTCTATGTTCGCGGAACGCAGAACAATCTCACCAGCATGGTTCCGCTGAGCACCATTACGACGTCGCAGAATACGACCGGCCCCGATGTCATCAATCGCTACAACATGTACGACTCGATTGAAATTGAAGGCAGCCAGGTGCCGGGCTACAGCTCCGGCCAGTCGATGGACGCGATGCAGGCTCTTGCAGCCAAGCTGCCGAGCCAATACGGCTACCAGTGGACGGGGCTCTCTTATCAGGAGTCCACATCGCAGGGGCAGTCTACGATTGTGCTCGGCATCGCCATTGTTTTCGTCTTTCTGGTGCTGGCTGCGCTGTATGAAAGCTGGTCGGTGCCGCTGGCTGTCATTCTCATTGTTCCGCTGGGCATTGCGGGAGCCTTGCTTGCCGCGTGGCTGCGCGGACTGGATAACGATGTGTACGCGCAGATCGGCTTCATTATGGTCGTCGGCCTTGCCGCCAAGAATGCGATTCTGATCGTCGAATTTGCGCGGCTGAAGCTCGAAGGCGGCGCAACCATCGAGAAAGCTGCGCTGGAGGGCGCAAGCATTCGCTTCCGCCCGATTCTGATGACTTCGTTCGCTTTCATCTTCGGCGTGCTGCCGTTGGTGGTCGCCACCGGGGCCGGATCGGCGGCGCGCCATTCGCTTGGCACGTCGGTCTTCGGCGGCATGATTGCCGCCACTGTCCTGGGCGTGCTGTTTGTGCCGGTGTATTTCGTGGCGATCGAGAAGTTCAGCGAGAAGCGAAAGAAGCCGGCCAGCTTGCAACAACCGGAAGAGGCGAGAGGCTGAGCTATGCAACTTAGAATCGCGCGCGCTGTTCCGGTCCTTGTTGCAGGAGCAATCTTCTTTGCCACAGGATGCACCGTTGGGCCGAAGTACAAGCGACCCGCTGTTGTCGCTCCGGATGCATGGAGAGTCTCCGCTGACGAGAGCCAGTCAATTGCCAATGAGAAGTGGTGGGACCTGCTCAAGGATCCAGTGCTGCAACAGCTGATTCACACCGCGATCGAGCACAACACGGACATCCGCATCGCGGCAGCGCAGGTCGTACAGGCGCAGGCACAGGTTATGGTGGTGCGCTCGGCGGAGCTTCCGCAGGTTTCCGTCAATCCTTCCGCTGAGCGCGAGCGCACGGTTGATCTTGAGAGCCATTCTTCTTCCACGTCGGCCAGCACGTTCAGCGCGTTCACGCTTCCCGGCAACATCTCTTACGCCGTGGATTTCTGGGGCCTCTACCGCCGCGCTACGGAAGAAGCCAGGGATAATCTGCTGGCTACCGAACAGGCGCGCAGGAATGTCGTCATTGGCGTCGTCAGCAGCGTAGCACAGGATTATTTTCAGCTGCGCACGCTCGACCTTGAGCTCAAGCAAACCCAGGATTCAGTTTCCGCTTATCGTGATTCTCTCAATCTTACCCAAGCCCTTTTCAAGGCGGGAGTGCAATCGGAGCTGGATGTGAAGCAGGCGCAGACGGCGTTGCAGACCGCGCTCGCCGAAATTCCCAATCTCCAGAAGCAGATTGCGCAGGAAGAGGATGCTCTGAGCCTCCTGCTGGGCCAGAACCCCTCGAGCATTCCGCGCGGTCTGGGAATCGAACAGCAGCCGCTGCCGCCTTCCGTACCGGCCGGTCTTCCTTCCCAGCTCCTGGAGCGCAGGCCGGACATTCTGGAAGCCGAACAGACTCTTGCCGCCTCCTATGCCGCGGTCGGCGTCGCCAGGGCGCAGTTTTTTCCGCAACTCACGCTTACCGGCGCGGGAGGTGTAGAGAGTGGCGTACTTTCGCAGATCACGTCCAC
>DATAQW010000285.1:0-3088 GCA_036264445.1 Pseudacidobacterium sp. | reverse complement strand
TCTCGCTCGGCATCGGAGTAAGCCCAGCCACTTCAAATTTCTGATGCTCATAACGAAACTGCTTCGCCTTGATCGCGGGCACAGGGCTCTTCCCGGTCAGCGGAGCCAGCTTCTCCACCTGCTGCCACATCTCCGGTGAGGGCACATTGACCACACACTCAGCATGGCGGGCAAAGTTCTCCGCCGTCTTCGTCTCATCCAGCAACCCGAGCATCACCGTCCACCCCAGCGCCCAGAACGAAGAGATCGGCGCAAGATTGGTGGTTCCATCCTCGCTCAGCGAGCTGATGAGCGCCACAGGCGTTCCGAAATACAGAATCTTAGGTTCAATCGTGACGAATTTCCGTCCCTGCATGCACAAAACCTCCCAAATCGCTGAGATGCGAACACCCAATTCAATTTTTCGCCTCTTCGACAGCCGGTTGGCACACAGTGGGCAGATGGGGTGTATGTAGAGATAAGCAGGTTACCACTCCAGGCAAGGAAACCGTGGATCAACTGAGCTCCCTCACCGCAAAACTCTGTCAAGCCCCAAATCACCTGGAAATCCCGCAACCAACACATTCCAAACGAAATAAAGCCGAAAGAAGTTGGCATAGTATTACGCCTAAAATTGCTATCCTGAATAGAGAGACCAGAATTTTTGAGGAATGAAGGTAACCGCCGCAGCCGATTACCCCGTAAAGTATTGAAAACACTGGAAGCGGCTTAACCAATTGAAAAGTCAACGAGATAGCAGGGGATGATCCCCCGCTATCTCATTGAAAACAAAAGAAAGAGACTCCCCACCAGGGAGGGAGGGGAGTCTACGGAAACGCCGGGCGCTCACATCTCGCTTTTGAGAGGTAGGTAGAAGAATGAATCTACCGCTTCGCTCCAGCCGGATGTTCCGACGACTGCGGCTGCATTTGCGGCATAGCTAATCCAAGCTGTTCGAGGAGGCTCAGCAGGTTCCAGTCCACCCAAATTTCCGCAACTTTCCCGCGTTCCATCCGGTAGATCGTCGTGCCGGAAACAGTCGCGCTTTTGTTCGTGGCAGGCATGCCCAGAAACGATCCGCGATGTGTGCCGTGCGCCTTCCAGTGATGCACCACCTCGTTGCGTTCGGAGATGCTGTCCTCCATGGTGAATTTCAGATCGGGAAAGCCATTCCTGCAGTTGCGAATATGTTCCTTGTAGCTCTCCGCTCCAGAAGTAAGCGATGGAAAGACCGGATCGTGGAAGCGGCATTTGGGCGACATCAACTCATCAATGACTGTTTCCTTTCCCTTGTTCCAGCCATCTTCCAGGAGCCGCCGCGCAATTTTCTTATTCTCTTCAGACATAGCCGTACTCCTTTCAGCCAACAAGAATAGTCCCGAATTCAGATTTGTGACACGGCTGTTTTCCAGTATTTTTCCGCGCTGGATTGTGCGCAAAATCGCACCAGACGACACTCGCAGCATCAACCTCAGCGCCGCTCGCCAAAATACCGCCTTCGCGCGCAATAAAAAAGCGGCCCACGAAGGGCCGCTCTTTTGCTCGTGTTGGCAAGAACGACTTATTGATTTGCCGAGATACTCAGCGTCCTCATGTCCCGCTTGCCAGCGCGATCGTTTATTAAGTTGCAGTTCAAACGTTTCGGGTTGCTATCTTTTGCGGATTTTATTCTGCGGTCATCTCCACGCCTTTTGCCTCCCTGCCGAAGCTGGTCACGATCGCTAGATAAATCGCGCCGATCAGTACCGTTGCAGCCAGCACCACGGCATAGTTTCCATGGCGCTCAGCAGCTCGCGCCTGAAGCACGGCACAACGCGAGGCCAGCAGATTTCCAAGTTGATAGGCAAGTCCAGGAAACGTTGCGCGCACTGGCCCTGGAGACAGCTCCGTAAGATAAGCAGGGATCGCGCCCCATGCGCCCTGCACCATAAACTGCATGAGAAATGCTCCAATAGCCAGCACGTAGAGCGAATGCCCGAACGCGAAGAACGGAATCACAGGCAATGCCAGCAGGGTCGCGCTGATAATCGCCCGCTTGCGGCCATAGCGCTCGGAAAGGCTGCCGAAAAAGATGCCGCCCAGCAGCGCGCCAATCGTATAGACAATGGCAACGCCTCCTGTAAGCGCAGCGGAAAAGCCATGGTCTTTTTCTAAAAACGTAGGATATAAATCCTGCGTGCCATGCGAAAAGAAATTGAAGCCAGTCATCAGCAGAACGATGAAGAGAAATGTCAGGGCATACTTTCGGATGCTGCTCGTTGTAGAAATGGCCGATTTCGCGGCATCGCCCCGGCCTGCTCGCCACACCGGCGACTCCTCGACTTTAAGACCGATGTAAAGAACCAGCACAGCAGGCAACGCGCCGACGATGAAGAGTCCGCGCCAGCCAACAACATGCCCTTGCCAGACCAGGTGTGTAAAAGGCTTGTAGAGCGTCGCGTACACAGCCCCGGCCACCAGATAACCAATGGCATAGCCCTCCTGCAGTACCCCGGAGAAAAATCCGCGTCCTTCTTTCGGCAGCGTTTCAAAGGCCAGCGCCGCGCCCACGCCCCATTCGCCGCCCATGGCGATCCCGAAGAGTGCCCGCAGAATCAGCAATGCATGCAGTGACGGCGCAAAGGCGCAAGCCAATTCTAAAACCGAGTAGCAGCCAACGTTGATCATGAGCGCGGGACGGCGGCCGAACTTGTCAGCAATCGCACCGAAGAGAAACGCCCCAACCGGACGAAAAGCGAGCGTGAGAAATAATGCCTCGGCCACCGCCGAAGTGCGCGCGTGAAAATCCGCAGCAATCGCCGAGACGCAAAAAACCAGCAGAAAATAGTCGAAGGCATCCAGTGACCAGCCCAGGAAGCACGCAATAAAAGCATGCCGCTGTTGCGACGTCAGCGACCGGAAGTGCGAAAAGGAACGAGTTTGCATCAGCTGGCCCGGAAATTGGAGCTTAACAGACTGCGGACCGGAATCGATCATCCGCTGCTCACTAAAATTATTGGTTGTAATCGAGTGATTCGGTTCTCGGCGACGACGTAAAAGTAGAATTGGACATCGAACTGTTCAAACAGTAAGAATCCAGGCAGTAAAATCTGGCAATACGAGATCGCAA
>DATAQW010000302.1:0-3110 GCA_036264445.1 Pseudacidobacterium sp. | reverse complement strand
ACAATCTTGAGGCAGGGCATCTGGGCGGTCAGCGGCTTCTTAGCAAACTTCCCGGAGGCAAAGGCAACGTGGTGTTTTTCACTATGCCCGGTCAGCCGAATCTTGATGAGCGCTTCAAAGGCTATCAGGATATTTTCAGCGACCATTCTGGGATCAAGACAGTCGAGGTTGTCGACATCAAAGGAGAGCCGACCGCAGCGTTCGACAAAACACAGCAATACCTGACGCATACGGGCGCTGGAAAGATCGATGCATTCGTTTGTCTTGAAGCTTCCGCAGGTAGGGAAGTAGGAACTGTTCTGCAAAATGCTCACGCGAATGATCGTCTGCTGATCGCGATGGATGTCGATCCAGATACACTTAACCTCATCAAGAGCGGCGCGATTGACGCAACGATCGCGCAGAAGCCGTACACGATGGGATATGTGGGATTGAAGGCGCTCGATCAGATCTACCACGACGGGCCAAAAACCTTGCGGAGCGACTACAGCGTCGACACATTCTCGCCGTTCCCTGTCTTTGTAGATACAGGAACAGCTGTGGTCGACAAGGTGAATGTGGATTTGTATGCCAATTCTGCCGCGCAGGCGCAACATTGAGACTGACTATTCTTGTGGTCATAGAGTGGAAGCATCTCAGCGAATTTCGCTGAGATGCTCTCCGTTTAGTACGGCGATTCACATAGAAATTATTGCCCTTCCTGCCTTGCCACCTGATTGATAATGCGCTGCACAAAGACGGCGCGGATATTCACGTGGCGCGCTACGTCCGGGAGAAACTCGGTGATGAAATTGCCGATGGGATTCGTTGCAAGAGCAGTGCCATAACGCTGAGTAGCAGAGCTCCAACCAGTCTCACGATAGGGCACATAGGCATCGCTGATGGCTTCCTCGAATGCTCCGCCAACCACGCTGGCATAATTGAACATTCCCTTGCCGTCATCGCCCTGTGTCCATACCACCTGGTAAATGCAGTGCGCAATGCGGCGTTTATAGGACGCGTTAGGCATGCGGTGATAGTGCGGATCCTGGTGTGCAATAGACGGAATCAGAAATGTTCCCAAGAATTCATTGGTCATGTCCTGCGTGAGCGAAACACCGCTGAGCTTGGACCATCCCTCCATGCCCGGACCATATGCGGAATGAGAATCAGAAGCCACGGAAATCGCGGAAAGCCCGCCGATGGTAAGCAGGTTGAAGGGATCTACGACATCTTTTCCAGCCAGAATGGCTTTCTGTTTCGGAGTCATTGGATGAGGTTCTGACGAGCTGAGGAACCGCTGGAATGGATCATATGTTGGTCCGCAGCTCATGCCTGGAGAAGCTGCTGGCTTCGACTGCACGGTCGAACATACAGGCTGCACAGAAGGGAATGGCGCGCGTGTTGAGTAGCTCGCCTTCGGCGGATCAGGCGCCGTCGGAGGAAAACTCTGTCCTGACTCGTCATTTGAAGCGAAGATGATGGCGGATGGCGCATCGGGCAATTCCTGTTGCGCATGCAGAGGCACTCCTGTCCAGGCCATGATGGGCAGCAGGAGAAAGATTTTGAATCGAGATTTTTTCGCCAGTCCGGCTTCTTTGTGAAACATCAATCTCGGGCAAGACAACTGCATACTTCATTTGACGAGCAACGTCTGGTTTTCGACAGGCAATCAGGGCTGCGGGTCGCGGTGACGGCGAAAGAGCTTGTTGCGCACATCGGGCCAGAATTCGTCCCATAGATTACCACCGGCTTCACCTGCAAGCGACGTGCCCCATGTTTGAAAAACGACATGAGTCTTTGCGCTTTCGTCAGGGTAATAGGCCATGGTCAAGGCCGAGGCCATCCCGTGCCCTATCAACACGGAGGAGTTGAATCCAGTGGCGCCGGAATCGCGACGTCCGATGAAGACGCAAGAAGCGGCATACCATCCGCGCCGTGGTATCGAGCCGCTGCCCATGCGGAAATATCGCGGGTCTTCGTGAAGCAGTGCGGGAAGCAGCCCATCAGAAAAAGTGCGCATGCTCAGGTCACGGATCGCAGCCGCGCCAAGACGCTGGCCGAAAGCTGCGGAATTTGTTCCGTACTTAGGGTGGCCGTCAATCAGATGACTCCATCCCGCAGAAGCAAAAGTGGGAAACCAGCTGATCGGTTGCAGTTGTTCACGAAGAGGAAATAACAGCTTGTCACCCACATTGAGTGGTACAAATTTTTCCCCGGGCTGAACCACACTACTCCATCTTCTCTGCTCGGTCGCAGTGGAATTGTTATTCACTGGAGCGTCGGGTAACGACGTCTGCTGCGAGAAAGCAGAACCTTTGGGTAATACGAGCAGTAAGGTGCCCAGTAGAAGGACAGGGGAAATTTTTAGCATGCGAATGGCTTAACCTTGAGCGTTCGTCTGCGACTAGATTAGTTGGACGGTGTTTAAAGCTAATGGGGATGTATCGTTCGCAAAGGTAACGGGCTTGACACCCCGCCCATAGAAGCCCATTGACCATGCAAATCGCAGAAAGCACACTGAATAGTGCAGGAGTGAGCTTATGGCAGCTGATGAAACAAAAAGCGGCAGCGGGCGTTTTGAAGATTTCGGACGCAAGGTCGATGAGCATGTCAGCAACATTACACCGCGCGTGGAAGAAGAGTTGCGCAAAGTAATTGCATATCTTAACGACGAGGCGGTGCCAAAGGTGCGGCAGAACTCATCTGAAGCATTGCGCGTAGCGGCAGAACAATTGCGCAAACTTGCTGACCACCTGGAACGGAGATGACCGATTGATCGAATTGCAGAGGAAACATTCCTTCATCGCGATTTCTGGGGCTCTGATGCTTATGGCTGGTTGTAGTCATAAGCAAAATGCAAAATATACTCCGCCGCCTCCGCCTGTGATTAATGCGCCATCACAGCAGGAAACAACATCTATTCCGGCAGCACCTGCAGAAAGCATCGCACCGTCCACTGAGACGGAATCCTCCGTTGCGCCGGGCGATGCAGCAGACGAGAACTTTGTGGCATCGCATCAACCGATTTATGCGGAAACAGGAACGGCAAGCTGGTATGGTCCTCCGTATCACAACCGCCGCGGCGCAAACGGGCAGATTTTCGATCAGAACGCCATGTCAGCAGCACA
>DATAQW010000235.1:0-21061 GCA_036264445.1 Pseudacidobacterium sp. | reverse complement strand
GTCCCTGAGTTAGCGGAGAAGAAGGCGCAGGCAAATCCTTAGTGCTAGTCGGCCCTTTTCTCTGTAAATAGTCATTTTGGATAGGCTGATTGTTCCCCTCAACCAGCCTCATGTTCAGCTAGCCTTTGCTTTCCGCGCCCTTTTTTTCTCCAATAATGCTGCCTAGTCCGACGCCTGTAATTCCACTTGCCAGGCTAAAAAAAGCAGTCGAGCCCGTTTCCCAGCTACTTGCGTGGGCATAGATTGCCAACCCTGCGAGAGCTAATATGCTCACGAGCCAGGCAAATATCACAGCGACCTTCAGTTTAAGTTCCGTTTCGGAACCAGCCAGCACAGATTTCTTTGTTTCCTGCTTCCAGAACAACACGAGACTATCCTCCCTTCGTAACCGTTGCCATTCGTTTCATGCCAAATACCTTGAGGAAGTTGGACAATCGGAAGTGGCGATAATATTCCTGCGCGATATCGTTGGAAACAAACCCAGCGCCCACCTCATGCAAACCATATCCAGGCATAGGATGGGCCATGTCGATCAGCATGCGCTTCACTACCTCTGGTCCCGGCTCAACCGGTAATAGATCGATATGAAACTGCTGATCGGCCAGTTTGCGCCACTCGTCGATCGTTTTTGATTTTGCAAGGCCTTCGAGTATGAATTCATGCATGGTCAAACACACTCCGGAGATGTGGGCTGTCGCGAAGCTGGTGCCTGTCTCATGCACATAATTGGGATTGTCCATCGTAGGGTCGACCGGTACGCTCGGCGCGCGCGGCCCCACCACGTTGATTCCAGGAGCAACAATGGTTGGGTGGTTATCGGGGTCGCCGGGTACGCCACGCGCCGAACCGCTCCACAGCTTCGCTCCTGTGTCGTCGGCCGCGCCAACGCTTATGACCCATGGCGCAAGCGACCAGGGATTCATAGACCCGTTGCCCTTGCCGCCAAAATTTCCCGCAGCAAAGACTATCGTCTTGCCGCGCGACGCAACCACCTCGGTGGCGACGTTGACTGCTTCGAGTGGCTGATAGGGATACGGATCGAGAGGCTGCAGACTCAGATTGATCACGTTCGCATTTGATTTTCCGTTGGCATCGTCGATCAGATAGTGCAGCGCTTTTATCATTCGCAGGTAAAAGGGCGAGTAGTCGTCAGGCACAGAGTGCGCATAGCGCACGCATGGAAGAGAGCGGAGCTCCGCAAGGCTGGCAGGATTGGCGGCCATCCCTATCAGGGGAAAATAGCGGAAGGCTTGAAATTCGGATATATCGACGACGCCGTTCAGGTCCTCGTCTGACATATGCAGATCGGCTTTCATGGCCTCGCGCGCAGATGGATTTGCGAGCACTCCCTGTACGTCCACCGAGATCCAATGCTGCGCAATGGCGCGTACCTCATCCTCGGTGAGAGGCAGACGCACAACAAGCCAGACATAGGTAATGTCGTGTTCGGGTTTATGCCCAAACAGCGACAACTTATCGAACAGGGCTTTGAAAAGCATCGCGCCCCCTTTGACAACTCGGAAAACTCCGGGCCGGGGGCGCCCGCATCTCGGTTTTAGTTTGGGTAGGTAGTTTAAACCATTTCTACTGAAGCCCAATCTGAATATTTCTTCAGCCTTCCGGTCAGGGCGCGTTCTGCAGCTTTGCGCTCATCATTTTTCAGGTTTACGCTCAATTCGAGGGCGCGCTTCAGCAGTCCACAGGCGGCGTGTTCAGCTTCGCGGCTCGCTGCAGTTTCAGCGGCGATCTTCAGCTCTTCTATGGCCTCTTTCCAGCAGCCAGCAGCTTCATAGTGCCGTGCGAGTTCTGAGGCGATACTGGCTTCGCTTTCTGCAAACATAAGTTTCAGCCGCTCTGCGACGCGGCGGTGACGCTCGGCCCGGCGCGCGGCGGGCTGGCGGGAATAGAGGGCTTCACGAAAGAGTCCATGAGCGAAGACATAAAAGGTGGACCGTGTACCATCGGGCAGTTCGTCCTGTCCGGCTACATTCAGCAGTCGGGTGCGGCGGGCAAGCGATGCATACTCGTCTTCGACATCGGGAACGCCTGTCTTGAGTGCTGCTGCGGCTGCCCATGCGGGGAAAATTGCACCCACTATGCTGCCTGCTTCGAGCAAGCGGCGGTCGGCTTCAGAGAGCCTTTCGAGCCGAAGCTCGATCATGCCCAGAAGACCATCAGGGATGCCCAATTCGATTTCCGCAAGCGGAACTGTCAACAACCACCCGTTTCTGTTGCACAAATGACCCTGGCTTTGCAGATGCTCAGGCGTGGCCTCCATAAAGAGCGGATTGCCCTCGGAGTGCTGATGAACAAAGCTCGCCAGCCCTGGCGGCAATACATCCGCTTTGAGTTCCTGCTGGATGTAGTCAGCTACTGCATCCTTGCTCAGAGGCCCTAGAGGAATGACACAACACAGACGCCGCGTTAAAAGATCTTCTTTGAGACCTTTCAACGGATGCTGGCCGTCCATCTCTCCGGGACGGCAGCTTGCCAGGATCATCAGCTTTGCGCTGCCGCGCCTGCGTGCCAGCGCCGAGATGAAGTCCAGCGTCGAAGCGTCAGCCCAGTGCAGGTCTTCAAAAACCAGGAGTAGCGGCTCATCGTGCGCGATGGCTTCGATGGCTTCGCACATTTCTCCAAGCGATGGCATTTTTGCCTCAGCGTCTGTACGCTTTCCGAACCATGCGGGAAGCAGTTTCGACAAAAGCTGATTTGTCTTCTCGTGCTGCAATAGATGGCCCAGCGCCTCGCGTACCGGATAGAAAGCCTCTTTGCCGCCAAAACCTTCGACTGATTGTCCGCGGGCGACATGCAGCTTATGATTGCCGCCGGCGTGGTCGCAGAATGCATCCACCAGCGCAGTCTTGCCAATGCCCGCGTCTCCGGAGAGAAAAATCAGCTGGCGCGAACCTCTTGCCGCTTTTTGCAGATCGCCTTCCAGCTTTTCCAGCTCAGCGTGACGTCCGACGATATGCAGATTGAATTCGAAATCAGCCTCGGGAGCATTTCGCACTTCGCCGACTTTGCTGAGGAAGCGGTATCCGCGCTTGGGAACGGTCTGGATATATTGCGGCTCGCCGGGATCATCACCAAGCACTTTGCGCAGTTCCAGAATGTAGGTGCGCAGGACCTGCGGCTGGACATACGTCTCTGGCCACAGCGCATCCAGAAGCTCGTCATGCGTGACCAGGCGTTGCGGGTTCTCAACCAGATAATTCAGCACTGCAAAAGGCTTGGGTGCAAGCGGCAGCTGCTTGCCGTCACGCCATAGGCACTCATTTTGTGCGTCAATCTGGAAGCAACCGAACAGCTTCATAGGAAAAATCTGCGGAGCCTTTGTCGCCTAGATTAGTTTTGCCAGTAATTGTTAGCAACCCATGGGCCAGCATGGATCAAAGTTCGTGAATGATTCTGCGTGCTTTAGCAGTCTTGTTCTCGTTGATATTTATCGATTTATGTCCAGATTCGAACAGAAGTGTCCGAATTCGGACTATTTGACCTAAAGATTCAGCATTTCCATCATCGCGGGAGCATAGCGTTCGCCCGCCGCCACGCCCTTAGGGGCGATCTCGTCAAGGACTGCAAGTTCGTCCGGCGTCAGGTTGATCTCGACTGCGGCCGCGTTTTCTTCAAGATACTTGCACCGCTTCGTGCCTGGAATCGGTACGATGTCTTTGCCCTGTGCGAGAACCCAAGCCAGGGCAAGCTGCGACGCCTTTACCTTTTTCTTTTCAGCAAGCTCTTCAATTTTCGTAACAAGATCGAGATTTTTCTGGAAGTTCTCTCCCTGAAAGCGCGGGGATGTGTGCCGCCAGTCGTCCGGCGTGAGATCACTGGCCTTGCGAATCTGCCCAGTGAGGAAACCACGCCCGAGCGGTGAATATGCGACAAACCCTATGCCGAGCTTGCGCACGGTTGACAGAACATCGTCATCCTCATGGTCACGGCTCCAGAGTGAATATTCGCTCTGCAACGCTGAAATGGGATGGACAACGTGCGCACGGCGGATTGTCTTCGGACCTGCTTCGGAAAGTCCGAGATAGCGCACCTTGCCTTGTTTGACCAGATCGGCCATCGCGCCGACTGTATCTTCGATTGGGGTATTGGGATCAACCCGGTGCTGATAGTACAGATCAATCGTATCGATGCCGAGCCGCTTCAGGCTTGCATCACAGGCGGCGCGAACATATTCGGGTCTTCCATTCACGCCGCGAGAGTTGTCCGGGTTGCGCACAATGCCGAACTTCGTAGCAATGATGACTTTGTCGCGGTGTGGGCCGAGGGCGCGGCCTACCAGTTCCTCATTGGTGTGAGGGCCGTACACATCAGAAGTATCAAAGAAATTGATGCCAAAATCGAGCGCGCGATGAATAGTGGCGATGGATTCCGATTCATCACGAGGACCGTAGAAATCCGACATTCCCATGCATCCCAATCCGATGGCAGAAATCATGAGGCCCTGTGTCCCTAAGTTACGCTGTTGCATGCCGCCCTCCTTGTGATGTATCAGATTCACTGCGCGTACAGAGGATGCGAACGGACAAAGTGTTTTCTACGTGCGGCGAACATTGCTATCTTTTCGCCAGACTGTTTCGAAAAAGGCGAAAGGCCGGACAACCCCTGTCCGGCCTGTTCGTCGAGATGGTTTGCGTTTTATTTCAATCCTTTACCCATTCGATAAACCAAACCTACTGAAATTGCAAACTGGTCTTGGATACCACTACTGCCATATTTCGTAATCGTTGCGTCCGGCGAGATGCGGAAGGCTAGACGTGGCGAGCGGTTCAGATCAATCGATCCGCCAAAAGCACCCCCAAAGGCAAGTTGGTTGCTGAAAAGACCCAATGCGGCTGGAGGAACGCCGTTAAGGGCACTCTCGAATCTTCCGTAAGCTCCGCCTACCAATGCGTGCAGTGTGAGCGATGCGTGTTCATTGCTGGGGCCGCGATACTCCGGCCCAGCCAGAAACATGTGCTGGCTCACAAACGGGCCCTCAATTCCGTAAGGATTCGGCACAACGCCGCTGGTGCCGTAGTATCCGCGCACATTGCCCGCCACCGCCCAGCGAGGAGTAAGGAAGCGCGCTACCTGCGCATCAAATCCGCCGAGGTTCGCGCCCTGCAGCAGGTTCGGGCCCGCATTGAAGTGCGAATAAGCGAGACCGCCGTAGACTTCCCAGCGATAGTCGTATCTCACGCCGGCAAGCGCATAGTTGGGAGCCGCTTGGGTAGATGATTGCGGCTGAGATGTCTGTTGCGCCTGAGCCTGAGCTGTAGTGTTCTGCGCTTGAGAACTGAGGGCAAGAGCAGCAATGGCGGCGAAAGCCAGAAAGGAAAAAAGCGTCCTTCTAAACAAAAAACTCCTCCAACAAATCCGGCGAGCGGAAAATTTGCCGTAAGTATCAAAGATACATTGCCGAATGGCATTCTGTCAGACGGTTCCCGCGCTGTTACTCTAGAGACGATTTACTCTAAAGTTCATTACGGCCTGCAGAAATGACCACCGCCAAAGATCACCTGGCCAGCGCCAGCTTCCATTCGCTCGATGCCATGATGCAGGCCTATGCTGAAGAAGCCGTGCGCGACGCGTCACGTGAGTATGACGTAAAGCTTGATTATTCGATAGCATCCATCGAGCAGTTAGAAAGCATTCTGAATCGCATCGCGCCTGTGCCGGAAGCCGATTCTGACTATGCTGCCAAGCTGTGGGGAAGCTACCTGGGCGAGGTTTTCCGCAGGCAATATGGATCTGAGTGGACGATGAGCGAGTATCCGGGAGAGAAATTCGCTGTGCCAACCATTGAAATTGGCGGATCGCGCATTTATCCCCTGATGAAGGTCCATCGCCGGCTGACTCTGGGTGTGTCTGAAAGCCTTGTCGCGTTTCTGAACATGGTGTCCCAGCGACTGGGACTCAAACGTCCGGAATTGCATTAAGCTGAAAGTGAATTTCCGCCGGCACAGCTGCGTTGTGCGACAATATGAGGAATGGAGGAAGTTCCTGAGCCTGAGGGCACAGGATAGATCCCAATATGCTGGACAATCTTCTTAAACCCGAGCACCTGCTGCTGATTCTTGCAATTGCGCTTTTGATCTTCGGCCCATCGAAACTTCCCGGTTTGGGTAAAGGCCTGGGCGAAGCATTCCGGGGCTTCAAGGATGGCATCAAGGGCTCCGGCACTTCGGACAGCGAGAAGCAGGATACGAATACCAAGTCTGAAGCTCCTCCTGCGACACAGACGAAGTAGCTGCTGGCAACTGCGCCTCGCCGGTTGAATACCCGGTATTTCCTCAAATTCATCCAGCTTTTTGTATAGATTTTCTCCCTAAAAAATAAAGGGACCCCATATATCGGGTCCCTTTATTTTTCGGAAACTGCCCTGTTTGTCAGCCGCGGTAAACGATACGCCCTTCACTGATTGTGGTCATCACTTGCCCGGACATCTTCCATCCGTCAAACGGAGTGTTCTTTGATTTCGATCTAGATTGAGCGGCGTGGAAGGTCCACTGTTTCTTCGGATCGAAGACGACAACATCGGCAAAAGAGCCGACAGCGAGGCTGCCCCGGCCTTTCAGATTCAACACGGCAGCGGGCTGTGTGCTCAGCAGTGAGATCACGCGAGCCAGCGGGAGCTTATGCTTTTCGTGCAGGAACGCGATGGTGAGACCGAGCGCAGTTTCAAGCCCGGTAATCCCATTGGGAGCGCGTTCGAACTCCTGCTCTTTTTCGTGCGCGGCGTGCGGTGCATGGTCAGTAGCAATCGCATCCACGGCCCCTTCGATGATGCCTTCCAGCATTGCCTTACGATCAGCTTCGGCACGCAGTGGTGGATTCATCTTGGCGTGGGTGTCATACTCGCCGACCGCCTCTTCATTGAGCACAAAATGATGCGGGGCGACCTCGCAGGTCACGCGCAATCCATTGCGCCGCGCGCGGCGCACGGCGTCAAGAGCCTTCGTTGTGGAGAGATGTGCTACATGCAGATGCGGGCGGCTGTCTTTCAATTCACTAACCAGGCGAATATCACGTTCTACAAGATTTGACTCAGCTTCTATGGGCATCCCACGCAATCCGAGCCGGAATGCCATTGGGCCTGCGTTCATCGAGCACCCGCCGGTCATGCGCGTGTCTTCGGCGTGCTGAATCACAGGCAGTCCCATGCGCGCAGCAGAAACAAGAGCTTCGCGCATGATCGAGTCGCCAAGGATCGGCTTGCCGTCATCTGTAACAGCAACTGCGCCTGCGCCTTTAAGCGCGCCGTATTCCGTCAGTGCCTCGCCCATGCTGCCGCGCGTGGCCGCTGCGATGGGAAAAACACGGATCTGCGCGCCGCGTTCCGAAGACTGCATCCAGCGGGTAATCTCAGCCGAATCATTCACCGGAATGGTATTGGGCATGGCGCAGACCGCAGTGAATCCGCCTGCCGCTGCTGCTGCTGTACCGGATGCGATCGTCTCCTTATACCCTTGTCCCGGTTCACGCAGATGCACGTGAATATCAACCAGCCCGGGAGCAACAACGAGGCCCTTTGCATCCATAACTTCTGCTCCATCCTGCTTGATTGCGGCATTCAGTTTTCCTGGAGCATCGACCGCAGCCACGCGGCCATCTTTGAGCAAAACATCGCGCGCGGCGTCAATGCCGGAAAATGGATCGACCAGGCGGCCTCCGCGAATAAGAATCGGTTTCATCGTGATGACCTTCCTTTCGCTCCGGCAAGAGCGCGCACCAGCAGAGCCATGCGGATCGCGACTCCATGACGCACTTGTTCCGCGATGGCTGACTGCGGGCCGTCGGCGACTTCGCTCGTAATTTCAAGGCCACGAATGATAGGTCCGGGGTGCATGATGAGCGCACTCGGCGCGTGCGCAGCAATGCGCTCGGCGTTTGCCTGATAACGCTGCTTATATTCGTCTAGATCGACATTCAATCCCGCAAGCCGCTCGGCCTGAATGCGCAGCATCATGACAATCTGCGACTGCTTCAGCGCTTTGTCGAAATCGCGTTCGATCGTGATGCCAGGGCCGGCAGACGTCGCCGTTTCAGGCAATAGTGGCGATGGTCCGGACAAAATCACATGCGCTCCGAGCCGTGGAAGCAGCAGCATATTCGAGCGCGCCACGCGGCTATGGAAGATGTCCCCGCAGATAGTGACGGTGACGCCTTTGAGTGTGGTCTCAGAAACAGGCGCAGCCGCTTTGGCTCCGCGAGTATGCGCAAGGATGGTACGCAGATCAAGCAGAGCCTGCGAGGGGTGCTCATGCATGCCGTCGCCCGCGTTGAGGATCGGCAGGCCCGTCGAGCGAGAAAGCACGTATGGAGCGCCCGACGATGGATGGCGCAGGATAATGCACTCCGCTCCCAGCGCGCGGAGCGTTATGCCGGTGTCCTTAAGAGATTCGCCCTTTTCGATGCTGGATGAAAGCGCGCTGACGAGGACCGTGTCCGCACCAAGCTGCTTTGCGGCCAGCTCAAACGAGGTGCGCGTCCGCGTGCTCGACTCATAGAAGAGCAGCGAAACGCGCCGTTTGAAGAGGCGTTTCATGCGTTTGAGCGGGTCTTCGCTTTCAAGCGTCGACGCAAGCTTGAGAATTTCGCTGATACCGTCAAACGAGAGATCGGCAACAGAAAACAGCGATCCGGGATTGTGGAGAAAAGTTTGTTCTGTGCTGGGCGTGGATGTTTTGCGCGGCTTCGCTTTTGTTTTCGGCATGCGGAATGTCGTAACTCAGTGAGAGAGCTGATCCCTCAGCGGCTAAAGCCGCATCTCTTTCTTGCATCAATTGGCACGGCTAAAGAAGTGCCCCTTCAAAAATGACGTAATCAGTCCACACGTTCGACAAGCAGCACCTGCTCGTCGTTATCAATTTCGCGCAGCTTGACTTCTACGATTTCGCGCTCCGTTGTTTGTACCGTTCGTCCTATAAAGCTCGCTTCGATGGGAAGCTCGCGGTGTCCGCGGTCAATGAGCGTTAGCAGCTGCACGCGGCGCGGGCGTCCGTGGTCGAACAAGGCATCCATGGCAGCGCGGATGGTGCGGCCCGTGTAAAGGACATCGTCGACAAGCACCACATTGCGGCCATTGACATCGAATCCCAGGTCGCCGGGATTGACCACTGGACGAATATCTTTCGTCGAAAGATCGTCCCGGTAAAAGCTGATATCGAGCACGCCAACATCGACAGGCTGTTTTTCAATTTTGCTAATGAGCGCGCCCAGACGCTGGGCAAGGGGCACTCCACGCCGTTTTACGCCTACCAGCCCGAGGTTCTCGCTGCCATTATTTTTCTCAATAATTTCATGGGCCAGCCTGACCAGCGTCCGTTCAATCTCTGAGGCGGACATGATGCGGCCCTTTTCGCGCAGCACCGGCTTCTGGCTTGTCTGTGTTTCTGTCATAAAGGCTCTTGCCGGATGATACGGGCAGTCGGCAGCGCGGAGCAAGCCCTTGAAGTCAGGACTTCTTATGGCTTCGCGGAGAATTCATACACCGAGATATGCATGGAGCTGCCGGAAGTAAAAGGTGATCTCTGCCAGTTGCTCCAACGCTCCTTCAGTTTGAATCCAGCAAGCTGTGCCATCAGGTCCAGTTCGCTCGGCCATGCATAGCGCATCTGAACGGGATAAAGCCGTGTGTTCCCATTGGTGATCACGATGTGCTGGGAATCGACGCGCTGGCTCAATGGATCATGAATCGAAGCGTCCAGACGAACCTTGTCCAGGCTAACTTTGGAGGTTACAAGATTCTGGTTGCGGATAAAGCGCGAAGGATCGGGCACAAAAGCCTCAATCACAAACAGTCCGTCAGGCGTGAGATGCCCAGCGACATTCGCGAAGCAACGAACCTGCGCTTCCTGCGTGAGTAACCCGAAAAAAGTGTTGAAGGCGATAAAAATCATGCTGAAACGGCCTGTAACAGCTACGTCGCCGAAGTCGCCAATCGTCACAGGAATAGCATCGCCGCCGGGCTTCTTGCGCAGCTCGTCCACCATGCGCGAAGAAGCGTCGATGCCATGTACTGCGAGTCCTCTTTCTCTGAGCGGCAGCGCGATGCGGCCCGTTCCAATGCCGAGTTCCAGCACCGGTCCATCTTTAGTCAGGGCTGCCAGCGTTTCTACCGCAGCGTGCGTCTGCTCAGGCGAGATCTGAATAAAGTCATCGTACTCACTGGCAATGTGATCGCCATATGTAGAACTATCATAGGTCTGCATGCGCTTGAAGACTCGCAATCAGTAGATAACGATTCAAAATGCGGGACACGCTTCATGAATTGGTGGAGAGACGCTGGCGCGCTCCCAATATTCGCGCACCCAAGACACCACCGATGGCCGAAAACACGATCATCATCAGCGCAGCAAGAGCTGACATGAACAAAACTACTGCCGCATGTCCGTCGGGCGAAAGCCAGAAATGGAGAAACCACGGGATCTGCTGCGCCGCTTCGGGGTTCTGATGGGCCATCTGGTCAGTCATTTGCTGGGTGAGCGCGCCGAGCCGCTGATCGATTGCTGTTCCATGATGCAATCCATAACGTTCAAAAAGCATGCTGAGGCCGTCGACCATGCTTGAGAAAAATGCAGCCAGCACACCAGCCAGCATGCCAATACGCCAGCCGGCGCGACTGTTCAGGATCGTCAGCGTCTTGCGCCTGTAAAGCGCAACTGCACAGAATCCTCCGACGAGCATCAGCAGAATTCCGAAGTCGAGAAGCGAACTCAAAACGCCTACCGGCAGGGCCAGCATCAATGCTGCTTGCACAGCCGCACGCCACTCAATGGCCTTCCCCGAAGAACGAGTTCCCAACCCGGAAACTTCACGGTTTGACACCTGTTCATCAGGATCAAAACGCAATTGCGGCGCTCCGCAATGCGGGCAGAACATTTCAGGAGAACTGAGCGCTGTCCCGCAGCGATGGCAAACCGGACTCATAACTTGACCCTATCGCACCGAAGAAGGGAAAGCAACGTGAGTATCCAGGCACATGGTTTCGGGTTGCCCTTCAGGAAGCTGTCTTTTTATGCGCTATTAAGAAACACTCTTATGGTGTCAACGTATATACAGAGAAACTAAATTGCCCCGGATGAGAGCGGCGCGCCCGCAGTAGACTTTAACTAGAGTCTTTAGGAGGAGTTATGACCGGATGGAAGTCGCTTGCTTTCTCTGCTCTCACCGTTGCGCTGGTGAGCAGCGTGCCCGTGGCACCCGCTCAGATTTCTATTAACATTGGCCCGGCTCCTGTGTGCCCATACGGATACTTTGACTACGAGCCGTATAGCTGTGCTCCCTATGGCTATTATGGACCTGATTGGTTCGTTAACGGTGTTTTCATCGGAGCCGGTCCCTGGTTCCATGGTCGCCATGACTTTTACGGCCACGTCGATAACCGCTACGATCCTCATCACGGTTATGTAGGACCAGTCCCGGAACGTGGAGAGCGCGCGTTCAATCACTTTCACCCGAACGAAGCACGAAATGGACATGGCGGAGTAGGTGTGGCTACGCACAATCCAGGGAATGAACATGCCGCGGGACATGCGGGAGGAGGGCCCCACGGCCACGGTGGTGGTCACCGGTAAGTAGTAATCCAGCTTAGTAAACAGAGGCCCGCTTTCGTGAGCGGGCCTTTTGCGGCAGTCAACGAGCGCGACGGAGCAATTCTCTACTGGCTTTCACCAGAGTTTTCCAAACCCTCCGGCAGCTCCAGTTCAACCATTGAAAATCTGGTATTTGCGCCAGTGCTATCTTTATCGATGCCAACAATGTGTTGATGTTGCTGCGAACCTGCGCGCAGGCTTCGCCCGTCTTCACTTTCTTGTATGTGTACGTTCTTTGAGTGAGAGCTGCTACAGGTCAATCCCTCGCGCGTAGTTGTTGGAGTGCCCACTGCAGCACCGTTCCTGCACTCGATCACGTCGCCATAACGTCCCAGTGCTTTGCGATAGAAGGTAAGCACGCTATCCTGCGAATCCGGCGTCTGATACTTGATGACCTTGACGCGAAGCTGCCATTTGCCAAAGCCCATATGGATGTCGGCGGATTTGTCGTTGTTCTTGTCCGCGACAAGCTGTGCGCCAGGGTACACAGGCAGCCCTACATCGGCAGCGCTCATCTGATCGGTGCGGACATGGAGCCCACCCATCGGGGTATCGATCTTTACATTTTTATCGCCATTCTTCGACTTGTCGACTTGTATGCGACATCCAGCCACAACCAGCAACGAAACCGCCAGGACAGGGAAAAAGAACCGCTTCATGAAGTTTGTGTTTTCTCCTTACGGAGAAGCATACGTTTATAGCCCGTTCATCGTTCCTTAAGCTGGAAAAATCAATCTGCCCGAAAAATTGTGCAATTTTCTTGACTTATTTACATGAGAGATACAACATATAGAATGGCAGTTTGATTTGCTTCTACTCATGGAGTATCTAGCGCGCGATTTCCGAATATAGACCTACTTAGGGAGGGGTCTTAAACGGAGGCGAATTGCGCCAGCAAATCACGGCAGCCAATGAAGTGATGACTCAAGAGGCTTCCCCACGCGCGAAGCCTCTTTTTCTTTAGCATCATCCTCACATTTGAGGTGTGCCACCGACTTTGTGGAAGGTCATGCCTGCCCACACCGCAGGAGCAATCGCGCCCGTCTCCGCGCCGTTGAAACCTCTCTTAACTCGAAAAGGGCCGCAGACCATGATCTGCAGCCTTTTTTCTGCCTGCAACTATTGATTCGTCTTAGCATCTCAAGACAGGAGCGTAGCCATGCCTTCTGAAAATTCAAGCCTTTTTGCCCCATTTCCCCTTCGCAATGTGGCGTTGCCAAATCGTGTTGTCGTGTCGCCGATGTGCCAGTATTCGTCAGAAGACGGCTTCGCGAATGACTGGCATTTGGTACATCTGGGAAGCCGCGCTATCGGCGGGCCAGCACTCGTTATGACGGAAGCGACAGCCGTTACGCCTGAAGGACGCATCAGTCCGGGTGATCTTGGCATCTGGAAGGATGAACACATCGCACCTTTGAAGCGCATCGTTGATTTTCTGCACCAGCATGGAGTATTTGCTGGAATCCAGCTGGCGCACGCAGGGCGGAAGGCGAGCATGGCGGTGCCTTGGGAAGGCGAGCATGTTGTTACCCCTGATAAGGGTGGATGGCAGGATCAGGTCTTTGCTCCCAGCGCGATCCCCTTTTCATCGCACTATGCGCATCCCAGAGAGCTTGATGCATCCGGCATACAACGCATCTCGGTAGCCTTTGCCCGGGCAGCAAAACGCGCCAAACTGGCTGGTTTTGACGTAGTTGAAATCCACTCCGCTCATGGTTATCTGCTGCATGAATTTCTCAGCCCATTGAGTAACCAGCGCAGTGACAAATATGGAGGCTCTTTCGAAAACCGCATTCGCCTTCTGACTGAGATTGTCCATGAGGTCCGTGAAGAGTGGACGCATGACCGGCCTCTCTTCATACGCATCTCGGCTACAGACTGGGCTGATGGCGGATGGAATTTGCAGGAATCCATCCGGCTATCCACGGACCTGCGCCGTCGCAACGTTGACTTGATCGACGTCTCTTCCGGCGGCCTCGTTCCTGGGGTGAAGATTCCGGTCGGCCCCGGATATCAGACGCATTTCGCAGAACAAATTCGCAGGCAGTCGGGCATTGCAACGGGCACCGTCGGAATGATCACTGAACCAGCACAGGCAGACCACATCCTGCGCACGGGACAGGCAGACCTGGTCTTCATGGCGCGCGAGTTTCTGCGTGATCCATACTGGGCGCTGCATGCAGCCGACGACCTGGGGCAGAAAATTTCATGGCCGGCGCAGTATCTGCGCGCCGCTACTGCCGGTGTTCCGTCACGCGAGCCGATCTCAGCTGACGAAGCTGAGTCACTGCGAATTTCTTAAGCTTGCCAAAGACATGTTAACGTGGCCTATACTTTTGGAGATGGCTTGGTGTTCCTGGCCAGCCGGGCCTTTGAATGCAGAAGCTGAAGCATGCGCCGCAACGTCCGGCGCGAAATAAAGGAGCGGTAACCGCCGCGATTCCGGACAAGCTGTACTTTCGCATCGGCGAAGTCGCTAAACTGTGCCAGGTGCAGGCGTATGTTCTACGCTTTTGGGAATCTGAGTTTCCTCAGATGAAACCGAATAAAAGCGGAACAGGCCAGCGTCTTTACCGCAAGCGCGATGTGGAACTGGCGCTGCGCGTCAAGCGCCTGCTGCATGAGGAAGGCTATACCATTGCGGGTGCGCGCCAAGTCCTGCAATCAGAAGGCCGCGAGGGAAAGAAGCAGAATTCCCAGCCGGACCTCCCGCTAAAGGGAGCAGCAGCCAATCATCTTACGGACAAAAACCAAGTACGCTTGCAGCGTCTCCGCGCCGAAATGAAGGAACTGCTGGGAATGCTCTCATCCACGCCTGCCACTGCATCGCATAATAGCTCGAAGGTGAAAAAAACAGCCTCGCGTACCGGGCCGGGTCTTTTCGGTGAGTAGCCTGAAACTGCCGCTATGCTCTCCGCGCCGGAGCGCGGCGCGGAGAGCATAACTGAAGGGCGGTGAAAACCTCTCCTCTGAGGTTGAAAGCGCTAACTGCGCAAATGCGCGGAAAGCTCCGACTCAACCTTGCCGCTCGACATGAACCGTTCCATGGCCTGCATAGCGCAGCCCTGCCCGCACAGATGGTACATATCAGGATTCCGGCTCTCGGCAACATTCCAGGGAAGCAGCGTAAACCGTTGAGATGGCTGGCCCTCGTCAAAGCAGGGTACGTCGCCAAGCATCACCATCCACCAGTGATTGGCCTCTCCTTTTTTCTTGCCGCAAATGTCACAGGTAAACGAAACGTCCCAAACCATGGCTCACCCCCGGAGCACCAAGCGTAGGAATACAGTACCCCAGAAACAGTGCAGATTTCCTTAAATTTTCTTGTTTGATTCAAGAAAGCTTCTACATCTCTGTTTTGCTGCATCTAACTTTTCAAAACAGCCGTATCAACCCCAGGTAGTTCAACAGATGCTTTGCCCCGAGTGCTATTCCTCAGAACTACGCCTCTCCAGATTCCGGCTACGGGATCTTCCTCGTCTCGTGCTGTTGCAATACCCTGTTCGTTGCCGAAACTGTCGAGTCCGCGTGCACGCTACGTTGCTGCAAGCAATCAAGGTGGCGCGCTCGCATTCTCATTCAACCGATAGGATTTCCACTCCACAATAAGAAAGGCGCAGCTCTACTCGCTGCGCCCATTACTAAAACACTACCAAGCATCTATGCGCTGGCAGCCGGTATTTCTTTCCTCGCCTGCCTGCCCCGCTCCACTCCATCCAGAGCCGACCATAAGGCTGCAGCCACGCGCTCCGTGGCATCCAGCACTTCCTGTTCCGCTCCTGGATTCTTCTCGAGCTCCCGCGCAATGAGGTCGTGCCAGACATTGGCGTGAAGCACATCAGCAGTCTGATGCAGCGTGAAATATCGCGCCGTGGCAGCGTCGGCCGAATAATGCTCTTTCAGGCCCGCGGCCTTTTCGCGGGCAATCGCAGGCACCCGCGATTCATAAGCATAGAACGCTGCCAGTGCGGCGGCAGGAATGCCTTCGCTTGCAATTTCGCGGAAAGTCGAGAGCAGAGCCTGCGTTTCAGGCTGCAACGTACGCGTTCTCACATCAGCTTCGTCCGCGCCCATACCCTTCGCAAAATCCATCCAGAGATCGCTGTGCGCCCGGCCATCGGGCGATGTGACGCCTTCCTCATCGGCAAGATTGCTGGCTACCATGCGTCGCATTGGCCTGTCTTCAAGACGCGAATGCAGAGCGCTAAGATGAGCGGGAAATGCAGAGACGTGATGCCAATATTCGGCAGCATATTCGCGCAGGTCTTCGCGCTTGAGCTCGCCTGCCGTCCAGGCCACATAAAAAGGATGCTTCAACAGGTTGTAGCGCTCAATACGTTCTTCCGCCTGTTTAAAAAACTCGCTTGTAATAGTTTCCAAAGGAGCCTCCTTAGACCACTAGTGTAATTCCTTCTGAACAGAATTGCGGCAATAGGTTCGGAGATCTATGAGGCGGCTGCGTGCTCTGCTCCTGGGCCATTGAACGAGCAATACATAGGATGGGAAGCCAGATCCGTAATTCAGTGCCGATTTAGCGCCGGATAAACCACATCAGCCAGCTTGCGGCAATTACAATCCCTACAAAAAGAACCCAGCAATAGACGCCGTAACGGATCATGGCTTTTGGCGTGTTGCGCTGCGTGATCCCAAACACCACGGAAGTAAATGTGGCAAAGAGCAGGACTGAAGAAAAATGCGAGAGAGCTAGCATGAGGGCTTCCTGCCAATGTAGAGATTGTGCGCGTCGACGGCAGAGATAACATTGAGCAGGCCGGCGACGACGATGAACTTCGTCCCGTAATCAGCAGTAGCAATCTGCACGGCGCCATGCCCCAGATCCATAAAACGCCCGAGAATGTAAAGCGCTCCGTTGCCCAGGTTTCCCGCAAACCCAAGCATTTCTAGCATGTCGCCAGTATTTGCCTGATATAGCTTGCCTTGCATGAGCAGCCCGAGGATAAACATCGAGGTAATCGAGACGAAAAGCAATAAAGCGCGAACCCGGTGCTTGGTGAGCAAATGTCCAAGACCTGGAACCAGCCATCCTAAAATGAGTGCGATATATGGAAAACCGGGAGCCTTCGCTTCAGCTTTTGAGCTTACCTGGACTTTTGAAGCCATTCTATTAATGACTATACAGCAGGAGAATCAATCCTTTCCGCAGGAGCGATGTCCCGCTACATACCAAAGGCGTGAAATCTTGTTATCATAGGAACACTAGTTGTTCCCACCTCGCAGGCGCGTAGCTCAGTTGGTTAGAGCGCTACCTTGACACGGTAGAGGTCAGGAGTTCGAGTCTCCTCGTGCCTACCATATCTTTCAATCAGATACGGGATCCGCCGGCACTTTTCGCCACTCCACCTCGCTCCAATAAGCGCCTAAATGGTTGCAAACATTCCAAACCAACTCTCCTAATCTGCCTCATCCCGTCGACCTCCGCTCAAGATAACCTGTCATCAAGGGCCCCTTGAATCATCGGCGTTTGTACATCTATTTCGTCAGGGAAAATAGCCTGTACCACACGTTGCTGCGCCCTTCGCTTCTCCTCCATCCGCGCTTGCGAATAAATCTCTAGCGTTGATCTGCTGTTGGCGTGGCGCATCAGTTCTTGAACGACCTTGACGTTCTCGTCATTAGCAATCAGAAGCGTGGAATAAGTACGCCGAAAGGTATGCCACCCGATCACTTTACGTATCCCAGCCTTTAGCGCGGCAGGCCGGATGACTTTTTGCAAGACAGCGTCCGGCCAGAACGGGCGACTCCCATTGGTGTAAGGACTTGCAAACATCCAGTCGTCCGCTTCCCGGTATTTGCTGGCTTCTTTCCAAAGCCAGAGGTCGGCGGCTACACGCTCATCCAGAGGGACTGGCTTGCGAGACGCTTCCGTCTTGCAGTTTCCGATCTTTCCTAAATAGATCGACCGTTGGACATCAAGCTGTAAATTCGAAAAATCAGCGTCGCGCCATTTGAGAGCAAACAGTTCGCTACGGCGCAACCCTGTTGTCACATCCAGAATTACCAGCAAGCGAAAGCATGAATTAAGTTCTTGCAGCAAGCTCTGGATCTCAAATATTTCCAAGACTTCAGGAGTTTTCTGACGTTTTGCGCTTTGACGAACCAGAGTTATCGGATTCTTTCCCTGATCAAACCATTCGTAGCGTATTGCGTGATTAAAGAGCGCACTGAGGAGACTACGAATTTTAGCTTTCGTTGAATCGGCCAATAAGTTGCCATCAGCACGCCGTAACCACCTTAACCATCGCTCAACTGCTATTGTTCTAATTGAATAGATGCTTGTTTCTCCCCAATAGGGGCGTACCCATCTTTTTAGGAATGCGCGATAGACAATCCTCGTTGCAAGCGAATGCCAGTCGGCACCCTCCGACAGTTCTGTATGTATATAGTGATCGACCAGATCTTCGACAGCGATGTCTCGCCTGGACTCGCGATTGCGATCTTCATTCACCCGCATCCTCAGGCCGTTAGCGGCTGCTTGAGCCAGTTCCCTCGTGGGATACTCATCAACTGTTCCAATAAAAACAGTATGCCGTACACGCTTTCCTGTCGGATCGGTCTCTCGCCACAGAAACTCCCAGCAATCGGAACCCGACTTACGCTTTGCATACCTCAGACAACCACGTTGATAACATTGGCGCATCATGGTGCCCTCCCATTGAGCCTGATGGTATTCTTCCCTGCGCAGAAGCAGCTCTTTCTCTAAGCAGCCGCAGTACACCCTTTCGCGGGACGGCATCTGAGCGTCTGTTACTCAAGAATATTGCTTTTAACCTTGACAAAGACCGTTAGACATCACTAGTGTTAGCAGTCGAAGGGCTAGAGTGCTAACACGCACCGATTTGTCAGATACCCTGCCCGTGCACTTCATATTCAGAATCCGTACTCACTAACGCGGGGAAAACCCTCGTCTCAAGGGAGAAATAACGCAATGGTAACCGCAACAGCAACTGCATCGTCAGCAACCACCTTCACTCCCCTTCATGACCGCATTCTGGTGCGGCGTGTCGACGAGACCGAATCGATTCGTGGTGGCATCATCATTCCCGACTCGGCCAAAGAGAAGCCGCAGGAAGGTGTGGCTATCTCCGTAGGTAAGGGCAAGTCGAATGATGAAGGCAAAGTATTCCCGCTCGACGTAAAGCCCGGAGACCGCATTCTGTTCGGCAAGTACTCGGGCAGCGAAATCAAGATCGATGGCGAGGAATTCCTCATGATGCGCGAGGAAGAAGTGCTCGGCATTCTCAAGAAAAAGTAGGCGCTGGCCCACCGGCTGTCTTTTTGCTTGGTATTCCACGGGCGTCGCGAAAACCAACCTGTGCTTGCTGGCTGATGAAGCGCACAGAGTAATGATTTGGCCGGCAACTCCCGGCCCTTTTCGAAGGAGAATTGAAATGGCAAAGCAGATTCTGCACGGAGAAGATTCGCGCCAGGCGATTTTGCGCGGCGTGAACACACTCGCGGATGCGGTCAAGGTGACGCTCGGACCCAGGGGCCGCAACGTCGTGATCGAGAAAAAGTTTGGGTCTCCCACCATCACCAAGGACGGCGTGACGGTGGCCAAGGAGATTGAACTGAAGGACGCACTGGAAAACATGGGCGCACAGATGGTGCGCGAAGTCGCTTCGAAAACCTCGGATGTGGCGGGGGACGGCACTACGACCGCGACGGTGCTGGCGCAGGCGATCTATCGCGAGGGCGTCAAGACGGTTGCCGCCGGTGCCAATCCGATGGCCCTCAAGCGCGGCATCGACAAGGCCGTGGAAGCCATCGTGGGCAAGCGCGATGAGAAGGGAATGGTTCACGGCGGTGCACTGGCCAAATTCTCCAAGCCCGTGACCGGAGACATGATCGCCCAAGTGGGCACCATCTCGGCCAACAGCGACGCCACCATTGGCAACATTATTGCCGAAGCCATGAAAAAGGTCGGCAAGGATGGCGTGATTACTGTCGAAGAGTCGAAGACACTCGAAACCCAGTTGGAAGTGGTCGAGGGCATGCAATTCGACCGCGGCTACCTGAGCCCTTATTTCGTCACAGATCCGGAACGTATGGAAGCCTCGCTTGAAGAGCCATACATCCTGATTCACGAAAAGAAAATCAGCTCGATGAAGGACCTCCTCCCGCTGTTAGAGCAAGTTGCGCGCAATAGTAAGCCGCTCCTGATCATCGCGGAGGATATAGACGGCGAGGCCTTGGCAACGCTGGTGGTCAACAAGCTGCGGGGCACACTGAACGTGGCGGCGGTCAAAGCTCCGGGTTTCGGCGACCGCCGCAAGGCGATGCTGGAAGACATCGCCAACCTGACCGGTGGCAAGGCCGTCACGGAAGACCTCGGCATCAAGCTCGAGAACGTGAAGGTGGACGACTTGGGCCGGGCCAAGCGTGTGACCATTGACAAGGACAACACCACTATTATCGAAGGACGCGGAGACGCGAAGGCGATCGAAGGCCGGGTAAAGGAACTCCGCAACCAGGTAGAGAAAACCACCTCCGACTACGATCGCGAGAAGCTGCAGGAACGTCTCGCCAAGCTGGTCGGGGGAGTGGCCGTGATCAAGGTGGGTGCGGCAACCGAGACCGAGATGAAGGAGAAAAAGGCAAGAGTCGAGGATGCCATGCATGCTACTCGCGCCGCGGTCGAGGAAGGCATCGTCCCGGGCGGCGGTGTGGCTCTGCTTCGCTCCGGCAAGGACGTGGAAGACTTAATCGAGACCCTGGAAGGCGATGAGAAAATCGGCGCTCAACTCGTTCGCCGCTCCCTCGAAGAACCGCTGCGCCAGATCGTCGGCAATGCCGGGGAAGAGGGTGCTGTCGTTGTGAACAAGATCATGGAGAACAAGAACCCTCACTTTGGCTACAACGCAAGCACCAACAAGTACGAAGATCTGGTCGAGGCCGGTGTGATCGACCCCACCAAGGTCGCCCGCACTGCGCTGCAAAATGCTGCCTCGATCGCCGGCCTTATGCTGACGACCGAAGCCATGGTTTCGGATATCCCTGAACCCAGGCAGGCTGCTGCGGCCGGCAGCGGTATGGGCGACATGTACTGAGGGCGTCCAGCCATTGGAAGCATGGGAGTGTGCTTGGAGCGGGATGGGTACACGTCGGTGGATCCACAGGGAGATAGTTTGGGAGGAACAACTCCCGGCTCTGCAAGGAGCAGGCATGGCGCAAACGACCAGGGAAGACATGCTCTAAATTCTCGACGAATCTGAAGTGCGGGCTGGTATAGCACACCACATCGCGCTATTCGAGACGACGTATTTTCCCACGCCTTAGAAGGTGAAGAGCAGGACCGAGCTTTTCGATCGAGCGCAAGAGCCGCTGTCCATCGAAGGTGTTGGTGAAGGAGCGTGTTCTGCTGCTACCGCTGCGCCAACTTTGCAACCGGTGTTTTATCTAAGCGTGCTGCACTGGCCGCCGACTGGGTCGCCGACCTTGCCATGAGT
>DATAQW010000295.1:0-4980 GCA_036264445.1 Pseudacidobacterium sp. | reverse complement strand
TCACTGGGTATGAAAGTCTTTGGTCATGTTCTGGCGAGTGAGGCTGGCGCGGATCATCTCAACGGGATGTCGTTTTCCTTAAGCACGCCCACCGAGAATCGGAGAAATTCAGGCTGGGTTAAGTCACGAATCTGTCCGTCGTGTAACTCATTTTTGGTTTGACACTTTTCACAACAGAATGCAACATAAGTCCACTCATCTCAGACTGCAAATTCGACGTTCCATTACTAAGAACGTCTGAGATATTGCCCATCTCTGTCGACTAACAAGGCTATATTCCTCGTTCGCTATTACCGCTCCTAGCCTGGTCGGAAATCTCAATATTATTTCGCTGTAAAGGATTTATTCCTCTATGCTTACGCAAGCACAAGAAGTTATTCAGGAATCATCCGTCGCGACACCTCATAATGCATCCCTTCGCATTGCTGTACTGTTTGTCGCAATGGTATGGGTTCCCGCCACCAGTATGCAGATCGCCTTCATCGTTGGCCTAAAAGACGTGTGGGTACCTGTGTCGATCTTAACTATTGCTATGTTTCTTGTTCTTTATAAGTATTTATTTTCGAAACTATCTTATAAAAGTTCGCTTGTTTTATGTATTAGCGTGATCTCGTTGATTCTGTTAGCCAGAGCGATCGACAAATTTTTGTACGACTCTACTGGCGATGGGCGTTGGTATCACGAAGACGCAATTTTAGGTGTATTGCACGGCATAAATCCGGTATATCAGGAAATTCCGGCCAATCCCGTTGTATTTGCAAATCATTATCCGAAAGCAAGCTGGTATTTTTCTGCGTTCGTAATTCATCTTGTCCGAAGCTATCAAGTGGGTAAGATTTATCACTTCATACTAATGTTTGGCTGTGCCGCTTATTCTTGGAGCTTCTTTCGCCGCACGGGCATCGGTGGAATGCCGCGCCTTCTTCTTACCGTCGTGACGGCCCTTGCTCCTGTGTCAGCATCGCAGATGCTAAGTTACTATGTAGACGGTGCGCTGTCGTCACTGCTCACGATGACAATATTGAGCGCAGTTAGCCTTCTATATTTCCCACAACAGCTTGATCGCCTTCTGTTTTTTTTATCCGCATCACTTGCATTTGGGCTGAAGTTTACCGCAGTCCCGTACATCGCGAGTGTGGCAGTTGTGATACTGCTTGCAAGGATAACGATCTTATGCAGGAAGCCGAAGCCGCGACCATGGAGAGTATTGTGGGGAGACATCGGCATAGTGATGGTGACCGTAGGTTTCGGTATCGTGGTCATCGGCTTCACCCCGTATGTCACCAATATCAGGTCTGGCTTACATATCCTTTATCCCGTCATGGGTTCAAACAAGATTGATGTTGTCAAAGCACAGATGCCGGCGGTTTTACGTGTTCGCTCATATAACCGATTTGAGAAATTTTTCATATCCTACTTTTCCTATACGCGAGAATGGGTCGACGATCGGAAAATGGGGGGTCTTGCTTTTGACAAAAGAGGTTTAAAAATTCCGTTTAAGGTTACTCGGTCTGAACTGATAGCACAATGTGCGCCAGATATTCGTCTCGCGGGATGGGGCGTGCTCATGAGCGGTATAACTTTGGTTGCGGCGATCCTCTTTCTAAGTGCAAAAGGATGGCAGGATAGAGTGGCGACACTGGCTCTTGTGCTTACGTTAACTACTACGTTCATAAATCCTGAATGCTGGAATGCCCGGTTTGCGCCGCAAGTTGCGCTGCTTCCGATATTTCTACTGCTGCCGGCATTGCGAACGACTTCAAGATTCATCAAAGGCTGCGCTCATCTGCTTGGAGGACTTTTACTTGTTAATAATGTGCTCCTTGCAGGAGGAGCCATCGGCCTCGCCATCGTAAAAACGAAACGTCTCAATGAAGCATTTACCAGGATTGCGCAGAGAGGCGGCCCAGGAGATTATTGGGGGCTTAAAGAAGGCTCCATGCACTTGATTCAATTCTCAGGCCTAAGAGGCATCAAAATCTGTGGGGAGATTCCGTGGTCGCCAGAGAAGTTGGCTCCGAGCGGTGGCTTTCCTGTGGGGATGAGCTTGAGCAGTGGCCCCGAATTGATCTTGTACAAAGGTTCATGTCATGACCAGCCACAATTTAATTCAAAATGAGCTAACAAGGGAAATGTGCCGGCGCCACTTGCGATCAAACGGAGTATGCAATGACTCCGCTGAGGGCGAAACTTTCGGTTAGCCGGTTAACTGTCCAGTAACACCTGGTATCCGGATAGCTTGATTTGCTAGTTCGCGTCTGCCTTCACATCGCCATAAAACTTCCACTGGGTATGAAAGTCTTTGGTGAGGTTCTGGTGAGTAAGACTGGCGCGGATCATCTCGACGGGGATGTTGTTTTCCTTAAGCACTGAGTCGTGGAACTGCCGGTTGGTCATTTTGCCGGAGCCGACCAGTTCGCGGTGCAATGCGTAAATCTGCATGCCGCCCAGCAAGTACGCAGCCTGGTAGAGTGGTTCGTATGCTCCACCGAAGGAGCGACGAACCTCTCCGGTTGCCGCCTGACGCTCGAAGCCAACGCGATCGACGAGGAAGTCGATGCACTGCTGTGGCGTCCATCTGCCTAGGTGGAAGTTGAGCGAGAAAATGATGCGTCCGCAGCGGTGGCGGCGCCATGCCAGCGCACCGACGCGCTCTTCGGGAGTGCGGTCGAAGCCCATGTCCCAGAAGAGCATTTCCCAGTAAAGCGCCCAGCCTTCGATCAGGAAGGGTGTGCCTCCGAATGCCTGGCGATAAGCGCGGTAGCGTTCCTCAATGAAGCCTTGCAGTTCGTGTCCGGGCAACATTTCATGGAAGACAGTTGCGTGCGACATGGCCATGTTGTTGGCGCGGAATGTCGTGATGCGCTGCTCGTAGGACATGGTGTTCGTCGGATAGGAGACCTGCAGCACTTCGCCGCCAAGGAAAAATGGCGACACCAACTGCTGCTGCGGAGGAATCATGCGCATGCGCCAGGTCTCACGCGCCAGCGGAGGAACCGTGACCAGGTCATGCTGCTCGATGAATGCAAGCGCCTGCTCAATGTATTTGTGGGCCAACTCGGTCTGTTTTCCTGGTTCGACGTAGGTGTTCTTTACCTTGTCGAGCGCCTTCTTCCAGTCATCATCAAAGCCCATCTCGCGTGAGGCGCGAATCATCTCGTTGTCGTTCCATGCAAACTCTTTTTCGGCGATAACGATCAGCTCTTCGGGCGTGTAGGGGATCATGGCAAAGCCAAGTTCGCGTATCAAGGCATCGCGGCCGACAGCGTGGCCAATGATGTCACTACTGTCGCCGGGATGAGCGGAAGCCATGGACTGCTGATAGGCTTCATCGTCGCTCTCGCCGCTTGGTTCCGATTTCTTCGCATCGGTGGCGGGATGCAGGCCAACCACTTTTTCCGACAGGAATTTGCCGTAGGAATCGAGCGCGGCGTCGGCGGTTTTGTATGGCTGCTCGGCCCACCAGGTGAACATGGGGTCGTAGCCGTCATAGAACTCGAACCAGTTGTGGAGTGTTCTGCGCAGCACTTGAAGATTTTGCACGGCGCGGTTGGCGGCTTCGCGGCGGCGCTGTGAGGCGATGTTCTTCGGATCATCTTTGCTGGCGCTGAGTTTGGCTTCGATATCCTTTTGCGTATCGACGCAGGAGCGCTCGATCTGCGATAGCGTTGCGGCAGATTGCTTGCCGTCGACCGGCTCGAGATCGCGCTGCGCGAAAAACAGAGCAATGATCGTGCCTGCGAAGGGCGTGTATGGCGCGGCCTCGCTCTGGAATTGTGCGTCTTCATCGAGATGGCTCAATTGCCGTTCGAGGTAGTAGCGGAAGAGGACATAGTCCACGCGTGCATCTTCACTCAGCTTGTCGAAATTGATCCCCGCAAGCCGCTGTTGCCATTCGCCGTAAAACTTGCGCATGCGGTCGCGTGTCTCCGTCGCAAAAGGGATGCTGTAATAGCGGCGCAGCAGCTCCTGGTCGGCGGAAAAACGCTCGATGTAGGGCCGTAACTCACTGGTTGAGGTATCGATTTCCGCGTTCGAAGCCGGCGCTGTTTTCGGTTCAGCAGATGCAAATGCGAGTCTGGGAGCAGTGAGGCTCAATGCAGCGGCAGAAGGCACACTGCGGAAAAGAAAGGTGCGACGCGTGGTCATCCAATGAGCTCCGGGTTGATTGGTTACAGGTGAGGCAATTGTATACAATCTGGAATCTTGTCTCTTTTCCGTGTCCGCGAGCGTACAGGGCTCGTCCAGTTGTGGACACAATGAAAGGCAATCCGTCTCTTCGCTGTCTTGATTTCATAGCACTTAATCATCGATGTGCAATGGTCTTGAAATTGCCACGAACTAATTCGTAGATTCCTTTCAGAAGGCTGTCAGTTCAAACTCCAGGAACTCTAAGGGCCATGTTTCAGTAGTCATTTTGGCAGTCGGTAAGGAGCGTTATGCAGACCCTGCTTCAGAACCTCCGCTTCAGCCTGCGCATGCTGTCCAAAAGCCCCGGCCTGACCATTACAGTTTTGCTGACTCTCGCCCTCGGCATCGGTGCCAATACTGCCATATTCACGGTGGACTACGCGACACTGCTCGCGCCCCTGCCTTATCGTGACCCAGACAAGCTGGTCATGGTCTGGTCGAAGATTCAGGGCCAGCGCAATGGCATCTCCGCGGGCGACTTTACCGACTGGAGGCAGCAGAGCCACTCGTTTGAAGAACTGGTGGCCTGGAGTGGCGGCTCGTTCAACGTTGCCACAAAGGAGCAGCCGGAATTTCTCAAAGGTGTGAGCACCACCCCCGGCATGTTCCACATGCAGGGCCTGCCCTTTCTCTATGGCCGTGATTTTCTGCCCGAAGAAGGACAGGAAGGCAAGGGGCACGTCGTTATCCTTACCCATCGCAGGTGGGAAAAGCTGGGAAGCGATCCCAGGATCGTTGGCACAACCATACAGCTCGATGGCGCACCGTATACCGTCGTGGGCGTCCTGG
>DATAQW010000163.1:0-1579 GCA_036264445.1 Pseudacidobacterium sp. | reverse complement strand
CCGATGCCCTCCGGCCTGAGCAACACAGTTTCTGAAATCCGTGCCGGCACTGCACAGTACTGGGCCGTATATCGCGAACGCCGCAGCATCCGCAGCACCTATCTTCTGCTATTGCTTTTGCTCACCGCACTTACATTTTTTGCGAGCAGCTGGCTAGCATGGTATTTCTCCAAACAGATCACGCGTCCGCTCGAAAACCTGGCCGACGCCATGGATGAAATATCTGCAGGTCACTACGAGCAGCGAGTCACCATTTCTGCCACGGAAGAACTTGGTGAACTGCTGCAATCGTTCAACCACATGGCCTCTGATCTGGAGCAGAGCCGCCTGATCGCCGAGCAGTCCACCGCTCAGTTGTTTGAAGCGAACGCAACGCTTGAAGAGCGGCGCCGCGAGCTGGAGACCATTCTTGAAACCATTCCCGGCGGCGTCGTTACGCTCGACTCCAACCTGCGCATTACGCAGGCAAACCAGGCCTTCGCCGATCTACTCCCGCCCGGAGCGCCACTATCGCTGAAGGGTTTGCTGTTGTCTGAGATTCTTCCGGAAGACATCGCAAGTGATCTCACTTTGCTTGGCCGTCGCGCGCAGCGCATGGGCGTAGCTTCCACTGAATTCGAGATGCGCAATCCCAAGGGCAAGCTCGACCTCTCCGCAACCATGGCCATGCTGCATCTTGGTCAGGGCAGATACGGATCCGTCCTCGTTCTCGAAAACGTAACTGAGTATTTGCAAGCCCAGCGTCAGATGGCCTGGAAGGAAGTCGCGCAGCGCGTAGCGCATGAGATCAAGAACCCGCTTACGCCGATTGCCCTTTCCGCGGAGCGCATCAAGCGTCACGTCAACCGCAATACAGCCGAGTCGCCAAAGATCATCCAGTCGTGCAGCGATGTAATTCTAGGTTCGGTGGAAACCCTGCGCAGGCTCGTTGATCAATTCGCGGCGCTCGCCGAATTCCCCACAGCGCAACCCAGGCCAACCGATCTCAACACAATCGTTAAAAACGCGCTGCGCCTGTTTGAAGACCGCCTGCACGGCATCCATGTCGATGTACATCTTGCTGCTGAACTACCGCTGGTCATGGCTGACGCAGAGGCGTTGAAGCGAGCTCTGGCAAATCTCATCGACAACGCCGCCGAAGCAATGCAGCAAAGCCGCCTGCAAATTCTCACAATTGAAACCGGCTTCACCGACCATCACGAAATGGCGGAAATCATACTCTCTGACACAGGTCATGGACTTACCGACGAGACTCGCGAACACCTCTTCTTACCGTATTTTTCAACCAAGCAGCGCGGCACCGGGCTGGGCCTCGCCATCGCCGCAAAAATCATCCAGGACCATCAGGGCTCCATTCGCGCAGAGCAGAACTATCCGGCAGGTGCGCGGTTTATCATCGAACTACCGTTGGCAAACTATATAAGCAGCAGCAGTGATGCGACTCCGGCAGCAATAGACAAGACCATTTCATGAGACACATCCTGGTTGTTGATGACGAAGCAGATATTCGCAGGCTCCTTGAAGAAATTCTGCGCGAAGAAGGCTATGCAGTCGCCAGCACTGGCACAGCGAGCGAAGC
>DATAQW010000159.1:0-4975 GCA_036264445.1 Pseudacidobacterium sp. | reverse complement strand
TCAGCAGACCTTGCGGCCCGCGCTTCCAATGCTCTTCCCGTTGTTACATCGTTGCAAGAGCTTTCTCGGTTCCATCCAAAGCATCCAGCGTCCTGAATACTTCGCGAGATCCGTTGCCGGTTCTCCTGACGGCCCTTGTCGGCTCTCTCCTTGCTGGAAGATTTCTCTTCCGGTGATTTGAAGCTTACTCCTCATCCCGCGGAATGCAAGGGGGTTAAACAAATTTTCCGGTGTGGAAATAGCGCGCTTACTGTGGAAATACAGTCGGATCACTGCATAGTCAGCCATGATAGATAACAGAACAGATAACCGTTCCATGTATCAAAACCAGGCACTCGTGAACTCGCATCTGCGTCGTTATCTCTGGCGGTAACCTGTTCTGCGATTACCATATCGCTGTCAATAAAAACTAAATAATAGCTGGTCAAGTTATGATAGTTCGGGTAAAGTTCAATTATTAAGTAGCACTTGGGGGAGGGCTACTGAATTGTGACGCCAGTGGATAGTCGATCCACTGGCGTTTTACATTTGGACTTAACTCGTTCACTTCAGACACAAGCCATCCGACAAATCCGAAGTATTTCTATCGTTCTGCCGAGCAACCTACTGCAATAACTTCAGCGTGCCTTTTCTGGAAATCAGCAACTTAACTGACTTACTGAATCCATTCCTCATAGGGATACAGCAGAAGAAAGAAGATCATCGCCAGCGCCATGACATCCATGTAGAGCAGCAGCAGCACCCCGCCGTGGTAGAAACTCCAGCGCAGGCGAAGGCAGCGCACCGTGTCGTATGTCCCATAAAGCGCAAGCACAGCAGGAATCATCAACTTGAGCGAAGGGTGCACGTTGGGAAACCCCGACAGCAGAAAAGACATGAGCAGGCTGCCAAGGACTAAAATGGTTCCGCGTAACAATGAGCGTGCTCGAAGATTGAAGACTGCCGGAGACATCCAGTAAACAACCGCTATGACTACTGTATCGAATCCCAACGCACCGCTGAGCGTTAAACAACAGGAAATCGAAAAACGTGAGCGTATTGTCAAAAGAGTGGCGCGTGAGCTGCGCGACGGTTTTTATGTGAATCTCGGCATCGGCATGCCCACGCTGGTCGCAAACCATGTTCCTCCCGGCATCGAAGTCGTCCTGCAATCGGAGAATGGAATGCTCGGCGTCGGCCCCTACCCCATCGAGGGCACAGAAGATCCAGATTTGATCAACGCAGGAAAAGAAACCGTCTCCGAGCTTCCCGGCACTTCATATTTTTCAAGCGCCGATTCCTTCGCCATGATCCGCGGAGGCCATATTGACCTCAGCATCCTCGGTGCCATGGAGGTCGATGAAAAAGGCAATCTCGCCAACTGGATGATCCCTGGAAAAATGGTGAAAGGCATGGGTGGCGCCATGGATCTGGTCGCTAGCGCACGACGCGTCATCGTTGCTATGGAGCACACCACAAAAGATGGCCGCCCAAAGATTCTCCACCGCTGCTCGTTGCCTATCACAGGATTAAAAGTAGTCCATACCATTGCCACAGAGATGGCGTGGATTAATGTAACTCCGGAAGGATTGGTTCTGGAAGAAATCGCCCCGGGGATCAGCGTAAGCGAAGTGCAGGCAGCGACAGAGCCAAAGCTGATTGTCAGTCAAGCACTGAAAGAGATGGCATAACGAAAATATCGGGCGCTCCTCCTTTCGCGCTTTTTTTGTGAAAGGGCAGGAGTGCACTAACCTTGTGCCTTATGCCCAAGTTGAAATTCGGAAGCCTTGGAGCCGTTGTCATTGCACTTGCCGCAGCTGCTGCGTCGTTGTGGCTCGGCTTCGGCTCTGATGGAATCTTCTGTGACCGCCTTCCCTCCATGACAATCATGGCCGTGTTGGCAGCCTTTGTGATCGCGCTATGTTTCCGCCTGTTGGGACGCGCAGTAACAAGCGGGCAGAAATGGCAGATTGCAGCCGCTCTGCTCATCGCGGCAGTGACGCTCTTCGCTAATACGCGTTTCGTCCTGAAATATCACGGACTCTGCGAGCAATTACAGCAGCAAATGCGGCAGATGACCACACCATCTCATTGAGGCTGTCTAGTAGTCGACTGCGTCACGAATGATGGGACAGGTCATGCAATGACCGCCGCCGCGGCCACGGCCCAACTCGGCTCCGACGAGCGTAATCACTTCAATGCCCTCCTTGCGCAGCAGCGTGTTCGTGTACACATTGCGGTCGTAAGCATAGACGACACCCGGCGATGCACACACAAGGTTGGCGCCGCTATCCCACTGCGTGCGCTCCCGGACATACGCATTGCCACCGGTTTCTACTACCCGCAGTTTCTTCAGCCCCAAAGCCTCAGCGACCACATCAACGAACGGCTTATTATCTTTGTGCAGTTCAACACCGCCGGGTTTATTGCTCGGACGATACGAGAAAGCATCGATGCCGTACACAATATCCGGGTACAGCAAAACGCAGTCGCGGTCCGCGAACGTAAACACTGTATCCAGATGCATGGCCGCTCGCAGTTTTGGCATGGCGGCGACGATAACGCGCTCAGCCCCGCGATGCTTGAACAGCGCGGCAGCAACCTGACTGATTGCCTGGCGCGAGGTGCGCTCGCTCATGCCGATCAGTACGTTGCCCTTGCCGATCGGCATCACGTCGCCGCCTTCAAACGTTGCCAGGCCGTGATCCTTGGTCGGATCACCCCACCAGACATTCACTTTTCCTGCAAAGTCCGGATGAAACTTGTAAATCGCAGTGGTCAGGATTGGTTCTTCGTGACGCGCAGGCCAATATAGCGAATTGAGGGTAACGCCACCGTAGATCCAGCAACTTGTATCCCGTGTAAATATAGTGTTCGGCAGCGGCGGCAAGAGATACTCCGTCACGCCAGCCGCGTCTTTCACCAGTTTGAGCATTTCGCCGCCGTGAGTCTCTGGAAACTCCTCAGTTGAGAGGCCACCAATGAGTGTTTCTGCAAGCACGCGTGGTTCCAGACCCTCCAAGTAGCTCCGCAGCTCATCTACGAGCCCGAGACCTACCTGATCCGGCACGACCTGATTATCGAGGATCCATTTTTTCCCTTCAGGAATTGCAACTGTTTGAGTGAGGAGATTGTGCATCTCCACCACGTCAATGCCCCGATCGCGCATCTTATTGATGAAGTCGAAGTGGTCGCGTTTGGCGGCGTCAACCCATAACACCTCGTCAAACAGCAGCGCGTCCTTGTTGCTGGGGGTAAGGCGGGCATGGGCTTTACCCGGAGCACAAACCATCACCTTACGAAGCTGGCCCACCTCTGAGTGCACGCCGAATTTCACTTCATTCGCTTTCGTCATATTGAACTCCCGGTTAAAGTTTGATCATGCCACTTGCTAATCCGTAGATACCTCCCACGGCTCCGATAATTGCAATAGCGAAAATGATGATGTCCGCCGGTTTGAATACTTTGATGTTCTGCTCGCGCCTCGACCAGATGTAGAGCACCGTTCCCGGCGCATATAAGATCGCAGAAAGCAGAATGAACTTCAGTCCGCTTGCATAGATCATGAAGGCCGTATAGATCACCGCAATCAAAGCAATGATCAAATCACGCTGACGCCCTCGCGGCCGCGTGTCGTAGGTTTCGCCGCGCTTTGAGATCTGGAACCCGTAGGCGGCTACGAAAAGATACGGAATGAGCGACATTGCGCTGGTAAGGTTCAGCATCAGTGCAAACGCGTCTCTGGAAAAATATGTGCTCATGACAATGAGCTGAACGATGATGTTGGTCAGCCACAAGGCTGCCGCGGGAACACGGTTCGCGTTCTCGGTAGCGAAGATCTTTGGCATATCTTTATTTTTCGCAGCAGCAAAGAGTACTTCGGCGCAGATCAGCGACCACGCAAGGTAGGCTCCGAGCACCGAAATGAGAAGCCCGATACTGATGAAAACCGCGCCCCAGTGTCCGACCATGGCCTCCAGCACAGCCGCCATCGAAGGCTGGCGCATGCCGGCAACATCAGCACGTTGCAGTGCACCATACGGAGTTAAAGTTACGAGTACCATCAACGCGGTGACACCGATGAAACCTGCGATGGTCGCCACGCCTACATCGGAGCGCTTCTTTGCGTAGCGCGAATACACGCTCGCGCCTTCAATCCCAATAAAGACGAATACTGTGACCAGCATCGTGGCTTTGACCTGTTGGAACAGGCCTCCTTCGAGGCCGCCACCATAGAAGTTCCCGCGGAACATGTCTGCCCTGAAGAAAAAGAGCATGATCACGATGAACGCCAGGATGGGGATGATTTTCGCAATTGTCACGACAGTGTTGAGGAACGCGGCTTGCTGGACGCCCCTCAAAATCATGAAGTGGAAAAGCCATATTCCAATCGAGGCGACAAGGATCGCTACAACCGTGTTGCCATCTCCGAAGACCGGGAAGAACGCACCCAGCGTTGCCTTGATCAGCACCCAGTATGAGACATTGCCGATGCAGCTTCCGATCCAGTAACCGAAAGCGGACAGGAAACCTGGATAGTCTCCGAAGCCGGCCTTCGCATAGGCGAATACACCAGCATCCAGATCCGGTTTGCGCTCTGCGAGCGACTGGAACACCCTGGCCAGCATATACATACCGCTGCCGGCGATCAGCCACGCAATGATTGCGCCATACGGGCCTGTGGCGCGTGCAAAAGTGAGCGGAAGCGAGAAGATACCCGCCCCAACCATACTGCCCACTACCATAGCGGTCAGTTGCGTTAGAGGCATCTTTTGTTCGTTGGGAGCCATGCTGTTCCTCCTGAATAGCGATTTGGTCGCTTACATTCAGCTGCACGTCCTTTGAAGCAGGCACTGCATCCATCGCTGCGCGCATTCCGTGAAGCACGGCGGCAATCGCACTAGCTAGGTAATAGTGGCACTTCTAAGTTCGATTATTGGTATGAACAGCAAGCCTTAGTGCGCCACGCATGACCGTTCACAAAAACAGCCCCATT
>DATAQW010000155.1:0-13999 GCA_036264445.1 Pseudacidobacterium sp. | reverse complement strand
AGCGCAAAGGAGGGCTATCCGGTTTACATCGTTTCAAACGACAAAGATATGCTTCAGCTCGTTGGCGACCACGTGAAAGTTCTGAATCCGGTAAAGGACAATCTCATTCTTGACCGTGCCAAAGTTGAGGAGACTCTGGGCGTTCCTCCTGAGAAAGTCATCGATGTCATGGCGCTTCGTGGAGACTCTGTAGACAATATCCCGGGGGCTCCGGGCATCGGCGATAAAGGGTCGGTCGAATTGATCCAGCAATTCGGAAGCCTTGAAGCAGCTCTTGACCGCGCATCGGAGGTGAAGCGAAAGACATATCGCGAGTCACTAGAGAATAATCGTGACACCATCATGTTGAGCAAAGAGCTGGTGACGATTCATTGCGAAGTTCCGCTTGAGTTGAACCTTGATGAATTGCGCACGCAACTGCCTGACCTGAATGCATGCCGTCAGCTGTTTACTGAACTTGAGTTCACGACGTTGTTGAAGGAACTCGCTCCTGCTGTTCCGGACAAGCCAGTGGAGTACCTTCTTAATCCAACTCCTGAAGATATTCACGCATTCACATTGCAAGCTCGCGAGCACGGTTTTGCTCTGGCGCTCCCTGGTTCCGAGCTTGAGGCTCTGGCAGAGCAGGTGAGCGAGCAGGAAACAGAATCAGCGGAAGAAAAAGAGCCAGAGCTAAGGACAATGTCACTGCTTGATCTGGCTGAGGCGACAGAAAAGCCTGCTCCAGGAAAACGGGAATTGCGAATCGCCGTTGCCGTAGAAGCTGACCGCGCACTTTTGGTTTCGCTGGATTCAGTGAAGGCACTACTCGAAGATAAATCGATCCCTAAGCGTCTGCATGATTTGAAAGGTGCCATGCGCTTCCTGGAGTATCACGGAATACAGCTAAGAAATGCCGGCGATGATTTGATGCTCTATTCATATCTCATCAACCCGACGCATGCGTCACATCGGCTCAGCGATGTGGCCGCGCGTTTCAGCAGCCATCCTTTGCGGGAAACAAGCGAGAATCAACTTCCGGAAGCCGCGCATGCCGTTCATGCTTTGACTCCTGGGCTGCGTGATGAAGTAGATGCTCTCAAAACGCGCGAAGTGTACGAAACAATTGATCTTCCTCTGGCGCCAATTCTGCTGCGTATGGAAAAAGCCGGAGTTCGCATCGACTCCGATGTCTTGCGGCGCATGGGCGAGAGGCTTTCCGTAGAGATTCACCGGGTTGGCGAGGAGGTTTATCAGCGGGCAGGCCATCGTTTCAATATCAATTCGCCCAAACAGCTTGGGGACGTTCTCTTTAATAAAATGAATCTTCCTAAGCCGCTGAAGTATGGCAAAGGAAAGGTCGTTTCGACGGCGCAGGATGTGCTCGAAGAGCTTGCGGAACACAATGAAGTGCCACACCTCGTGCTCGAGTACCGGCAGCTCGCTAAGCTGAAATCGACTTATATTGATTCCCTGCCATTGTTGGCCGACGGCGAAGGCCGCGTGCATACCACATTCAATCAAGTTGGTACTGCAACAGGCAGATTGTCATCAACGAACCCGAATTTGCAGAACATCCCTATCAAAACGGAACTGGGACGGGAAATCCGCGCAGCCTTTATCGCCGCTCCTGGACGCGTCCTCCTTTCCGCCGATTATTCGCAGATTGAGCTGCGACTGATGGCGCATTTCTCTGATGATCCGCTGCTTATCAAGGCATATCAAACGGGCGAGGACATTCACACGCTTACTGCATCGGAAGTCTTTGGCGTTCCCGCAGCGCAGATGAGCAAGGAGACACGCAATCGCGCCAAGGCCGTTAACTTCGGCATCGTGTATGGTATTTCTCCCTTTGGATTGGCGCAGCAGCTGAGCATCGATCAGCATGAGGCAAGGCTCTACATCGAAACATATTTTTCGCGCTATCGGGGAGTACGCACTTATATTGATTACCTGCTAGAAGAAGTGAGACGCGAGCAGCATGTGCGTACGCTCTTCGGACGTGTACGGCCCATTCCGGACATTCAGAGTCGCAACGCAAACCTTCGCGGGTTCGCCGAACGCACGGCCGTGAATACACCGCTACAGGGAACCGCTGCAGATTTGATCAAGCTTGCGATGATCCGCATTGACCGTAAGCTGGCGGACAAAAAACTGAACACAGTTATGACGTTGCAAGTTCATGATGAACTTCTCTTCGACGTATCTGAAGATGAGGTTGATGAAGTGCTGACGTTGGTGAAGCACGAGATGGAACACGTGATTGAGTTGAAGGTACCTATAGTCGCTGATTGCGGCATCGGGCCGAATTGGCGCGATTTGGAGTAAAGGAAAATATCTGGGTGCCGCAGGTTCGCGAAGCTAACCTGCGGCAGCACCCGAAGCTACGACAATATCAGATACCTAAGGCCTCGCGAATCGCTCCAGCAATGCGATCAGCGTGGCGTCGCATTTCTGCTTCTGATTCGGCTTCTACCATCACACGGGCGAGAGCTTCAGTGCCAGAGTAGCGCACTACGACTCGTCCATTTTGCGCAAGGTCCGATTCTGCTTCGCGAATTGTATCCGCTACAGTTGCAATTTGTTCGAGCGGCCTTTTTTCTTTTACGCGCACGTTCACAATCACCTGAGGGAAGACTTTCAGGTCTGTAACGAGCTCATGCAAGGGCTTGCCTGAACGGCGAACGATATCAAGAACAACCAGAGATGTGAGAAGGCCGTCACCTGTGGTTGCAAGATGCGGAAACAGGATGTGTCCGGACTGTTCACCTCCAAGCGATGCATCTTCCTGTTGCATGCGCTCAAGTACATACTTGTCACCTACGGGGGCGCGCAGCATGCGTATGCCATCACGGCGGAGCACGGCTTCAAGGCCCATGTTGGACATGGTTGTTGCTACAACTACATTGCCATTAAGCAATCCACGCGCATGGAGATCGCGCGCAGCAAGCAGCAGAACGCAATCACCATTTATGACTTTTCCATTTGCATCGGCAAAAAGAGCTCGGTCGGCATCGCCATCAAAGGTAACGCCCATATGAGCCGAGAGAGATTTCACTTCTGCTGCGACAACCTCGGGATGCAAAGCGCCGCAGTTGGCGTTGATGTTCCGCCCATCGGGAGAAATGTGGGTAAGGTGAATCTTTCCGCCAAGTTGAGCGAATAGTTCTGGCGCGATGGCGGAAGCGGCACCATTGGCGCAGTCCAGCACCAGCGTCAATCCATCAAAATTCAGGCCGGGAACAGAAGAGAGCAGAAAGTTTTCGTAGTCGGCGCGGAACTCCGCGTTCGCGGGAGGCGGGCTCAAAGCTGAAGTATCTGGCGCGGCAACGCTCTCTAACCGCCGGAAGATCTCTTCTTCAATGCGCAACTCTGTTTCATCCGGCAACTTGTAGCCATCGCCGCCGAATACCTTGATGCCGTTATCCTGCCAGGGATTGTGCGATGCGGAAATGACGACGCCAGCGTCGAAGCTGTGTTTGCGGGCCAGATAAGCAATGGCTGGAGTTGTAATCACTCCCGCACTTTCAACGCTCGCGCCCCCTTGCATAAGGCCGGCGGTGAGGACAGCCGCGATCCATGTGCTTGATTCTCGAGTGTCCATTCCCAGCAGCACGCGCGGATGACTGTTACGGGCCTTTACCTGGTGTGCCAGTGCGAGTCCAACAGCGTAAATGGTTTTGGGATCAAGCGGCGGTTCTCCAGCCACACTGCGGATTCCATCAGTGCCAAAGAGTTTTCTCATGGTTTAGTTGTTCTTTCCGGAAGAATTTCGGTCACACGGCTGGCAACACGACCATCAGCGAGACGCGTCATAATTTGTTGGCCATCAGTCAATTGCGATGTTTGTCTGATGAGCACGCCGTTTTCATCAAAGATGAGCGCATAGCCGCGATTCAAAACTGCAAGCGGTGAAAGCGCGTTCAGGTGCCGAGTCAGAGCATCGAGAATTCCTGCACCGCTGCGTACTTGATTTTCAAGCGAGCGCGCCAAACGGCCTTCAAGAGAGGATAGGCGTTCGCGCAGGAATTGCAGCCTGTGGGTTGCATCCTGGCGCAGCAGACGCGCGGAGACCTGATGCACGAGTTCCGAGGCTTCTCGAAAGTTTGCGCCAATAGCTCCATCCATGCGGAAGCGCAGCTCATCGAGATGCTGCTGTCGACGGCCAAAGCCTTCACGCAGGCGCGCCAACGCAGCGTCTGCGTTAAGACGCGCAAGGCTGTCGCGGGCATGCAGCAGGCGATAGCGGCAGGCTCGGTCTAAGCGGAGCGCAAGCGATCCAACATGCTCTTCGACATTGTGCAATGCGCTGGTAATGAGTTCTGCCGCGGCCGAAGGAGTGGGTGCGCGGAGATCAGCCACAAAGTCAGCGATGGTGAAGTCGGTCTCATGCCCGACTGCAGAAACAATGGGGAGTTCCGATGCAGCAATTGCGCGCGCCAGTGATTCTGCATTGAATGGAGCCAGGTCTTCGAGCGATCCGCCGCCGCGCGCAATTACAATGACATCCACACTGCGCGCTTTGTTGAAGTATGCGATGCCGGAGGCGATCTCCGCTGCGGCCGATTCACCCTGCACCAGTGCAGGATAGAGCAGCACATCAAGCGCGGCATGTCGGCGATTCACAATGTTCAAAAAGTCGCGAATTACGGCTCCTGCCGGAGATGTGATGATGCCCGCGCAGCGCGGAAAGGCAGGTAAAGACTTCTTGCGTTCCTGATCGAAAAGTCCCTCCTGCTGTAATTTTGTTTTGAGCTGTTCAAATGCGATTTGCAGCGAGCCTGCGCCGACAGGCTCCATAAACTCGGCCACAATCTGCATCTGTCCGCGCTGTTCATAAACTGATATACGCCCGCGCACGAGCACCTGCAGCCCGTCTTCGGGGCGAAAACGCAGGAGAGATGCCTGTCGCCGGAAGAGCACGGCGGGCAACTGAGCGTCACCATCCTTGATGGTGAAATAGATATGCCCCGAAGAAGCAGGGCGAAGATTGGAAATCTCGCCCTCCACCCATACGTCGGCGTATTCGCGCTCAATGTGGGTGCGCACTTCACCGACCAGTTCTGCTACTTTCCAGATGCGCCGCGTTTCTGCCCGAGGAGCCTCAAACGTGAAGCCCAGTTGCGGACCGGATTCGAATGCTGCCTGATTCACAAACTCTTAGTTTATCGCCGAAAGCGCGAGATAAGGTAGAAGAGAGCCGACAGAATGATGCTGATAAGAATCGAGCTGCCCAGTGGGAAATAGAACGAAACATTTTTGCTGCGATAGGAAATATCCCCAGGCAATCTGCCGAAAGGAATTCCTGTTTTGCCGAGCTCCACCGAGAACGAGCAGCAGCAGCCCGACACCCATCAATATGCGGCCAATCTCATTCATACACCTAGTGTAGAACGCCCCTTCGCCAAAGATTTGACGATCAGATCCGGCGTCTCACTTCATATTATCTGGAGCATTGGCTGGAGGTTGTCCCTCGACTTTATGCTTTTACATTGGGTTACAATGTGGTGTTTAAAAACGTCCATTTTCTATGGTTTATTCCATACCATTTAAAAAGGAAAACAGACCTCTCTACCGGCAGGTGTATCTGCGCCTGCGCGAAGCCATTCTGTCTGGTGCATATGCCCGCGGCGCAAAACTCCCCTCAACCCTACGATGCTCGAGCAGGAAACCCTCGCGGACTTCATCAAGGATGGCACCTATGAGCGCTACCTGCGCAGGGTTCGCCGCCGGAACGCAGCTCGTCTGCGGGCACTGCTTGATGCAATTGATGCGGGCCTTTCAGGCCGTGTCGAGGTCACGGGCGAGAACGGTGGAGCACACCTTGTCTTGTGGCCCATTGCCTCGGTAAAAGAGGAGGCCGCGATAAAGGCAGCTGCAGAGCATGGTGTGGGTATATACGGAATAGCTCCGTATTTTCTAGGAGTTCCTGTGCGAAGCGGTTTCCTGCTGGGGTATTCACGGCTAACGGAAAACGAGCTTGCGGAGGGAGTTCGCCGCCTGAGTTCCGTCTTATAACGATCACCGAGCCGTCGAACCATCTCTCCAGGAGTGAGCAGCAGTCCGAATCTTATAAGCATGCTGCCAATCTCATTCATATCGCGCAAATCTAGAACAGCTTCCGACAATACGGATGTGGCAAGGTTCCCTGCACAAGAGTTACCCTCTTTGTAAGAGAACTCAATGATTCGTACCTTGCACGTATCTCTTCCACTTGCGCCAATACTTGCAACTATTTCTGTCGTTGCAATGTTAGCGTCGGTTTTTGCGCGTGCTGAAGATGCTGATGAAGCTTCCGGCCTGACGGTGATCAGTGATTTCAACCGCGATGGCGTCGCAGACATTGCCAAGGTAACATTGCCCGATGCTCACTCCGGACCAGGAAATCTGACAGTGTTGCTGGGGCAGGCCGATGGCACATTTAAGCAGACGGCATCCACGCAAGTGATCGGCAATGATCCTCGATCCATCGTCGCTGGCGATTTCAACCAAGACGGTATTCCTGATCTGATCGTAGGAGACAACGACGGAACATTGCTGTTGTTCCTGGGCGACGGGACAGGCAACATGATTCCAACCGGCGCAATTGCCCATCTGGATTCCGTCGTGTCGATTGCAATGGCCGACTTCAACCACGATGGCATTCCTGACATCGCCGTTTCAGACTGGCGCTCAAGTTCAGTTACGGTACTTCTTGGCAATGGCAACGGTTCATTCCGTGAAACGTGGTCCTTTCCTTTACGCATGCGAGGAACAAACCCCCATCTTGCCGCAGCCGACTTTAATGGTGATGGCATTCCAGATCTGGCAGTGGTATACGACGATGATGATGGCGACACTTTCGATGTCATGCTGAGTAATGGCAATGGCACTTTTACTGCCGCCCCCGATCGGAGTCTCGTCAAAGACCCTAATGCTCATTGTGTTACCTGATGTTGCTTGAATGAGTACAGCGTTGTCTTGAAAACAGGCTACGGCAGCCTCACCTGTTGACTCAGGGTCATCACTCCTGATCTTCTAAGCCAACCGAAGAGAAAGTTTATGAACATCGTCAGCCTGATTGCCGGAACCGCGTGCCTCTTCTTTGCCCTGCTTGATGCGTTTCAGACCGTCATTCTGCCGCGCAGAGCGACCGGGAGATTCCGCATTACGCGAATCTTTTATGTGCTGACGTGGGCGCCCTGGTCGTGGTTCGCAGGAAGGATCAGGAAGGAACGCAAGCGCGAGACCATGCTGAGCTTTTATGGGCCGCTCTCCCTGGTGCTACTCATCGTGGTCTGGGCTGGCGCGCTGGTGCTTGGTTTTGCACTCATTTTTTATGCATTGGAGTCGCCATTTACTGATCCGCTAGGCCGCGCCGTAGGGTTGCGTTCTGACGTTTACGTCAGCGGAACAACCCTCTTTACTCTGGGGCTTGGCGACGTGGTCCCGCACAGCTATGTCGTCCGCGACCTCGTGATTCTGGAAGCTGGAATGGGACTGGGTTTTGTCGCCATGGTCATCGGCTATTTCCCGGTGCTATACGGCGCATTTTCACGGCGCGAGGTCAGCATCTCACTGCTGGATGCGCGCGCCGGCTCGCCTCCGACTGCGGCTGAACTTCTGCGCCGCCACTCATTCGATGGCGGAAACGCCGCGCTTACGCTATTGCTGGAAGAATGGGAGCGCTGGTCGGCTGAGCTGCTGGAGAGCCACATATCCTATCCGCTGCTTTGCTATTTTCGCTCGCAGCATACGCACCAGAGCTGGATCAGCGCGCTAACAGCTATTCTGGACACATGCGCGCTGCTCATTGCCGGAGTGCAGGAGCGGCCTGCGCGGCAGGCACAGTTGACCTTTGCCATGGCGCGTCATGCGCTTGTCGACCTGGCGCAGAGTTTTTCTCTGCAGCCGGAGAAAAACATGCCAGACCGGCTGACTGAAAAGCAGTTTCATGTCCTTTATGATCAGCTTTGTCAATCAGGAATGCGTCTTTGCCGCGATCCGCAGTCGCTTGACCGGCTAAACCAGATGCGCCAGCTTTATGAGGGATATGCTGCAGCGCTCAGCAGTTTTCTCAGCATGCCACTACCGCCGTGGGTCGCTGAACATCCACATAAAGACAACTGGATGTCAGTCGCGCGCGTGCGGGAAGAGGCGGAAGCAGCGGGGAACCCGGACAACACAAACTCGCACCTTACCTCATTCGTCGACGAGGAGCATCACGCCTTTTAATTACCTAAGACATTTGCTGTGCTTCGTGATTCCGGTTCTCAATACCGCGCTCAAATGGGATCAGATTTGAAACATGTTCCTGATACAGAGGGAAGCGGTGAAACCGTATTGCAGACTTACACAATGAACGAAACCAGAGAAAGCAGGCCACGTACAGGGACGCGACCAGGGCAACTATTAGCAGCATTAAAATACTCCGCAGCGGGGGAAATTAGAAAAACTCAGTTTTTCTTTATTAATGCAGCAAATATTACTCTCGCGCTGAAAGGTTTGACTAGAGGCAGAAAAGGAAAATTTATAGCTGCGAAAGAAAAGAGAACGCTTTGTTAAAAAGCAAAAACCGGAGACGCAAAGTCTCCGGTTTTCTTATTCTTAAGTAAGTAACTCAGGCTGTAACTGGCTCTAACAGGCGCGCCCAGCGTTTCTCAGCGCGAGATTCCTGTGCCTTCTTGTGATAAGCATAGCCAGTAATCAGCGGCAGAGCGAGTGTAGCTTCGCTGTAGACCATCTGCTCGAAAACGGTGTCTACCTTGCCCCACGAGCTGGCTTCCTTGAGAGTGCTCGAAGAAAGAGCGCCGTCGCGAACATCAGCAACAGTGATCTGGATCGCGTATTTGTGCATTGGAGCGTCGTTGCCAATGATGTCGGCAGCAACAACGATGTCCTGGGCGAAGTTCTTTGGTACGCCACCGCCGATCATCAGCAGGCCTGTGGTTGGGTTGGCGATCTTAAGCTGCGTAATTTCGTAGAAATCCTTCGCCGAATCGATGGAGACCTTTGGCTTGTCCTGACGCTTGTGCTGGTGAGCAACGAGACCAAAGCCTGCTGAGCAATCACTGAAAGCCGGGCAAAAGATCGGCACGTCATTCTGATAGGCTGCGTAGACGATAGAGTCCACACCGCATTTCTCTGGAGTGCGGGCTTTGCTGTCAAGATAAGCGCCCATAGCGCGGATGAACTCACGCGAACTGTAAGGGCGAGGGTCGAGCGAGTCGGCAATCTTCTCTGTCGTCTCGTCGCAGATGCGCAGCTCTTCTTCATCGATCAGCGTGTCATAGATGCGGTCGATCATCAGGTCGCGCAGCATAGCGTCTTCAGTGCCCTGCTTGAGCAGGTCGTTGGCAATCCAGTGCTTGAAGCCAAGCGCTTCGAAGAAGTCCTGGTCGACGATGTTCGCGCCGGTGGAAACAATGGCGTCCACCATGTTGTTGCGGATCAGGTCAACAAAAATCTGCTTCAGGCCCGCGGAAATCAACGAGCCGGCAAGGCAGAGAATGATGCCGCATTCTTTGTCGCGAAGCATACGTTCGTAAATCGAAGCTGCCCGGTAAAGGTCACGGGAGCTGTATGCCATGTATTGCATGGCGTCCACCAGCTCAACGACGTTATGCTTCTTGATATCGATGTGCTGAATGGGCTCTTTAAGGAGTTCCTGTTTCGTAGGCATAGCCATTCCAGAATATCAAGAATATCCGCATGAATACAGGCGATTTGTGTTAATTTCCTGCGGTCGGAAAAGCGAAGCTTCTGCGAATTATTTCTTCAACATTAGGGGTAGTTCAGAACCCAGATGAGTTGCAGAGAACATAACGCATCTGAGTACCCTTGTTTACGAAATCCGAGAAATTCTCCAGTTATACTCAGCGTGATGAAATTCGCTCATTCTGCTTTCTTGCGCCAAATTGCTTTAGCTGCTCTTCTGCCTCTGCTTGCTGTTCCGCCATCTTTCGGATGGGGCAACGAAGGCCATCGCATGATTAACAAACTGGCAGCGGAAAGCCTGCCTGCAGATGTGCCTGCATTTCTTCGTTCACAGGAAGCTGTGAATGAGATGGAATATCTTGGCCCGGAGCCGGATCGCTGGCGCTCTGCTGCCGAGCCTGAATTGAATGCCGCGCAAGCGCCGGATCATTACATTGACTTGGAGCTGGCAGACGTAATCAATCCGCTGCCGCGCCGCCGTTATGACTTCATTGCAGGAGCTTATGCGGCGAGTCTCACACATCCAGCGCAGGCCCGCGATCTGCGTCCGGAGCGCATCGGATTTCAGCCTTACATCACCAACGAAGTGTGGGAACGGCTGAAGTCGGCGATGCGTGACTACCGCGACCTGACAGTCAGGCATGAAGACACAAAGCCAGTCGAGGCTGCCATCCTCTTCTACGCCGGATGGCTCGGTCATTACGTTGGCGACGGATCACAGCCGCTCCATACCACCGTGAATTACAACGGATGGGTAGGCAAAGAGAATCCCAACGGCTACACCACTGACCACACAATTCACTGGCAGTTTGAAGGCCTCTATGTCGCGGCGAACATCAAGGAATCCGATGTAAAGCCGCTGGTTACGCCAGTCCACCCCATCGGCGATGAATTTGACGACTATATGGCTTATCTGCGTCATTCCTCCACACTTGTGGAGCGCGTCTATCAACTGGACAAAGCGCATGGATTCGATGGTGCAGGCACTTCAGAAGCAAAGCAGTTTACTTCAGAACGGCTCGCAGCGGGCGCAAGCATGCTGCGCGACCTAATCTATGCGGCCTGGGTACAGAGCGCACAGCCTGTTCCTGGACAGCACGATAACTAAGCCCTTCTGTTGTTTTGGTAAAGCATTCCAAATACATGAGTTAGATGGAATACTGCGTTAGCTTTGCCGTGCAGGAAATACGCCGAAGCTAGATTTCCAATAACTGGCCTCAAATCAGCATGTTTGCTGATGCAGGGAGATGACCGGTCTTGACAGACCCAGCATGTTTTTTGTCTTTCGCAAAAACCTGTTGTTCGGTTAGTCTCGGTCTGGGTTATGCATCGAAAGTTTTGCATTGGGTTTCTTCTGATTTTTCTTTTCTCTGCCTCTGTCCGCGGTGCTACGAACCAATGGTATGAAGTTCACAGCCAACATTTCACCGTGTTGACGGATGCAAATGAAAAGCAGGCGCGCCGGATTGCAGGGCAATTTGAGCGCATGCGCTCCCTATTCCAGCTCGTGATACCGGGCGCTGCCGACAGCCCTGGATCGCCGATTATTGTGCTTGCCCTGAAGGACCGGAAATCCTTTCAGTCCCTTGAGCCGGAAGCATATCTGGCGAAAGGCCAGCTTGACCTTGCAGGTTATTTCATGCGCGCTCCGGATAAGAACTACATTCTGCTGCGTCTTGACGCCCAGGGCGAGCACCCTTTCGCCACCGTCTATCACGAATACACGCATTACATGCTTCGCAATGCCAGCCAATGGATACCCTTGTGGCTGAATGAGGGATTAGCTGAGTTCTATCAGAACACCGACATCGAGGAACAAGCGGTACTGCTGGGGCAGGCAAGTGCGGATGACATTCTTTACTTGCGACAGAACCGGCTATTGGCGCTTACTACCTTGCTCACAGTTGACCAGACCTCGCCTTACTATCATGAGGAGCAAAAAGGCTCCGTTTTCTACGCCGAATCATGGGCGCTTACGCATTATCTGGAGGTTACAGGACGGCAGCAGGGCAAGGACTACATACACGATTACGCCTTACATCTGGTAAAGAAAGAGGATCCAGTAGCTGCTGCCCGGGAATCTTTTGGCGACTTGAATCAGCTTCAGAAGGCGCTCGACCGGTACATCTCGCAGGGGCAGTTCATGATGTTCAAGATGAATTCAGTTATTGCTGTGGATGAGTCCTCCTTCCAGGTCCAGCCCGTTTCGAGTTTTGACGCGGACGCTATCCGCGCGGATGTGCTTGTCTACAACCAGCGCACGAAAGAGGCACAGGCCCTGCTCGATGCCCTCCTGCATGACGACCCCAAGAACCCTCAGGCGCATGAAACGATGGGGTATCTGAAATTCCGTGAAGGAGACATGGAAGCCGCCAGGAAATGGTATGGCGAAGCAGTGCGGTTGGACTCTCAGAGCTATCTTGCACATTATTACTATGCGGCGATGTCAATAGGCCTGCCGGATGCACAAAATGCAGAAATTGAATCCAGCTTGCGCACGTGCATGAAGCTGAATCCCGCATTCGCACCGGCCTACGATGCGCTGGCGAGGCTTTACTTCTCCGATCCGGCGAAGAGGAACGAGGCACATATGCTGAACCTTCAGGCAATCAGCCTCGATCCCGACAATCTCACTTACCGGCTCAACGCCGCGTCGATTCTGGAAAATTCACAGCACTCCGACAATGCCCTCAATGTCCTGGAAGCGGCAAAACATGTAGCGAAAACCCCCGACGATGTTGCCATGGTACAGGCCCGGATCGACAGTATTCAGAGAATTCAAACGGCTGCTGCGCAGCGCGCACAAAGAGAGAGCCAGGAACAGAGCGCGGCCATGTCCCAGCCTGCATCCACCGATGTTGAGGACACACGAAGCATGACGATTACCAGCAGCGACGGCCGTGAACATGTGCTTAAGCCCACCAGCGCGGGTGATATGCCAAAATATCCGACAGAGCCGCTCACACGTGCGCACCATACAGTGAATGGGGTGCTTCGAAAGGTGCACTGCTACTATCCCTCGATTCTGGTCCTGGAGGTCGATCAGCCAGGGAAAGGCGTCATGACTCTCTACAGAAATGACTTCTTTCAGATTGCATTCACGGCTTCGAATTTCACCCCGAAAGGCGATATCAATCCCTGCACAGATTTAGAAGAAATGAAAGGCAGAGTGGAATATTCAGAGGTGACAGACAAGTCTGTCGGAGGACAGATTATTTCGATTGAATTGAGCAAATAAGCGGATTCTTCGCTCCGTCCAGAATGACAACACATGTGCATTTGATTGTTTGGGTCTAGGAATGCCCTGCGAATCCAGTGAGTTCGAGGGCATCGACGAGTTTCATCTGGCGCAGTTTCCCCAGCACCTGTTCGACGGACCAGTCTAGCGAAGAACCACCGTCAACAACGAGGTCAGCATATTGCGCTGATGGCCAGACAAATTCCTCGGCCATGGGACGGACTGTCTCCGCGTAGTGTTTCACGACTGACTCTGGTGTTCTTCCGCGTTGTTCCACATCGCGCATAAAGCGGCGCTGGTAACAGATGTCATCGGGTGTATCGACATAAACACTCAGGTTGTAGAGCCGTCGCAGAGCGGCATAATGCAGCGCGAAGATCCCGTCGACCAGCAGATAATGCGGCTCGTAGATAATTGTGGATTTTCCGGGGATGCGCGTGTGTGTTGTGAAGTCGTATTGCGGTTGCTGGATGCTGCGGCCGGAAGCGAGCTGGCGTATGTGGGCGATGAGCAGGGATGATTCGAGGGAGTTGGGATGATCGAAATTTTCGCGGCATCGTTCGGCATAGGTCAAATGGCCGAGGTCGCGATAGTAGTGGTCAAGATGGAAGTGCGTTCCTTCAAGCTCGCGCGCCAGCTCTTGCGCCAGAGTGGTTTTGCCTGAGCCCGAACAGCCTGCGATGCCAATCACAACCGGAGAACTGTTCATGCTTTGGACGTCTCCCGGTGAAGGGCTGGAATAAGTGCGGTTAGTAACTGCGTAAATTTCTGCGCAACGCGATGACCCGTCTCAATCACTTCCTCGTGTGAGAGCGGTTCGGCCTGAATGCCTGCAGCGAGGTTCGTGACACAGGAGATGCCGAGGACTTCGATTCCCATCTGGCGGGCAGCGATCACTTCCTGCACGGTAGACATGCCGACCAGATCGGCGCCAATGGTGCGGAAGGCGCGGATTTCAGCGGGCGTTTCGAAGCTCGGGCCCAGCACGCTGAGGTAGACGCCTTCAGCAAGCGAGAGATTTTGTTTCTGCGCTACTTCGACGGTCAGCTTGCGCAGACGTTTTGAATAGCCTTCAGTCATATCGAG
>DATAQW010000152.1:0-19539 GCA_036264445.1 Pseudacidobacterium sp. | reverse complement strand
CTATTATCCAGGCTTCATCAACGATACGCTCGAACGCGCTAACTACGACTACATGCTTCAGCTTGCCGGAGATTTTAGCAGCCGTCTCTTCTACTCTCTTGGCGGAGGCATTGAAAAAAATCAGCTCTATGGCACTGAAGGAACGCCGCGCGTCGGGCTTTCTTATTACGTAGCGCGTCCCGGGGCAGGCATTTTCCACGGCACCAAGCTGAACTTCAACTTCGCAGAAGGCGTGAAAGAGCCGACGCTTACGGACCAGTTCAATTCTCTCTACCAGGTGCTAAATACTTATGGGGGCCCGCAGCCCGCCGCGCAGTACGGCATCGGGCCGATTGGCGCAGAGCATTCTCGCAGCTATGACGGCGGAGTCGAACAAAGCCTCTTCAGCGAGCGCGTACTCCTTCGAGCGACTTACTTCCACAACGAATTCGGCAACCAGATAGAGTCTGTTCCAGCCAGCGCGCTCTATCAATTGCTGCCGCAGCTTTCACAGGAACAGCTCCAGCAGATCATCGCTGCGTACAACGCCGCGCAGGTTTCACCTACGCTGAATTCTCTGGCTTTCCGCGCACAGGGTGTTGAGAGCGAGGTACAGTACGGCATCGGAAAGAATATCTTTCTGCGAGGCGGCTATACCTATCTCGATTCCGTAGTGCAGCATTCATTCAGCTCCGATGCGTTGGAGCCTACTTTTAACACCGAGTCTTCATTCCCGAATACTCCCATAGGCATCTACTCGCCGCTGCGCGGAGCGCGACCCTTCCGCCGCCCGCCGCACTCGGGGTTTGTCTCAGCGACATACACAGGCAAGTCCTGGACGGTGATTGGCAACGGAGCATTTTCCAGTCGCAGTGATGATTCAACCTATCTTGGCTACAGCGACGCTTCCTTTGGCAATTCGCTGCTATTGCCGAATCGCAATCTCAATCATGGCTATGCCAAACTCGACCTTGGCGTTGTGTTTCAAATGACACAGTGGCTGGGCGTTTATACGCAGCTGGATAACCTGCTGAGCAACCAGCACATCGGCCCAATCGGATATCCTTCACTGCCGTTCAACTTCCGCGTTGGCTTGCGCTTCGCACTTGGAAGAGAGAAGAAATAACAACTTCGATCAGACAGAGTAAAATGCCGACGTGCGTAAGTCGTGCTTCAACATCGATAATTTTTGCAAATCAGGATGCTTTTCTAAAGAAAAGCATCCTGTGAATCTCTGGGCCGCCATATTTTCCGTTACGGTCTTGATGGGCGTGTCCGTCACTGGTGCAGTTGCACAAGATGCTTCTTCTCAAAAAACAAGCGGATTCGCGATTCATGGTGTTGTCGTCGATGTGGCAGGTAAGCCTGTCGACGGCGCATCTGTGAAGCTGGAACAAAAGGCAAGTCTAAGTGTTGTGACAACCACAGATTCGACAGGCGCCTTTACATTTCCAGCGCTGCATGCGGGTGCCTATGTGATCCGCGCAGAAAAGGCAGGATTGCGCAGCCGCACCACTGACGTTACAGCAGGATCAGAAGGAAGTTCCTCAAACATCAGTCTGGTGCTCGAAAAAAAGGGAACGATCGGTTCGCATCCCAGCAGCTCTGGTGCAGAAGCGATGCAGTTCGCTGATCAGCCGAATTTTACTGTCGCTGGAATTACTGACTGGACTGCGGCTGGCGGACATGGCTCGGACATAACCTTAAGGACGAGCGAATCGCTCACCCGCGAAAGCGCCACGCTCAAGCCCGATGGCTCGGGATCTAATACGTCTGACCCGTCCGCCGCAGGCAATGCGGAACGGCATCGTCTGCTGGGCGACCGCGACGAGGAATCAGGCGATCCTCTAGCGGCCGAACATGAGTATGAGCAGGCTGCGCAGCTGAATCCGAGCGAGCAGAATTACTTCGCTTGGGGATCAGAGTTGCTGCTTCATCGCGCTGTGCAGCCAGCTATAGAAGTATTTACAAAGGGAGCGGATGCATATCCAAAATCAGCCAGAATGCTTGCCGCGCTCGGAGCCGCGCTTTTTGCAGGCGGCCACAACGCAGAGGCGGCGCTACGCATCTGCCGCGCCTCGGATTTAAATCCCGCAGATCCAACCCCGTATATTTTCCTGGGGAAAATCGAGATAGCATCGCCCATGCCGCTGGACTGCGTCGAGCCGAAGCTTGCCCTGTTCGCACAGCAGCAGCCCGGAAATGCACTTGCGAATTACTATTACGCAATGGCCATCTGGAAGCGTCAGAGATCATCTGATAATCAGCAAGCCTTGCAACAGGTGAAAGCGTTACTCGAGAAGGCCACGGCAATTGATCCAAATTTCGCCGACGCCTACCTGCAACTGGGAATTTTTTCTTTTGCCCAACATAATTTCGCGAACTCGGTTGAACTTTACACAAAGGCGCTTGAAGCTGATCCGCAGCTTTGCGATGCCCACTACAGATTAGGTCTCGCATACCAGCGAATCGGAGAACCGATGAAGGCCAAAAGCGAATTTCAGCTGCATGACGAGCTGGAGAAACAACAAGCTGCTGATGTCGAACGCCAGAGAAGGGAAGTGAAGCAGTTTCTGGTAGTGCTCAAAGGCCAGCCCGCTCCATCATCGCAGCAATAAACAAGAATTCAAGGCTTAATGCTTGCGACAATCCCTTCGCCTTCGCGAATGGTGATTATTTGATTCGCTTTGACTTTCATAAACCGCTCCATTTTCTGCGTAGTTGGCCACTTTACTTCAATCAGGTCGATAGTATCGGCGTTACCAAGTCCGAAATGCAGGCGAAGATCGCTTTGTGACATGACACTTGAACCACTGTGGACTTCATCCATCTGCGTGTGCTTGTCTGTTACAACTCGTACCCGCGCTCCAATTGCAGTGCGATTGCACTTTGTTCCAATCAGTTTCAGCTTGATCCAATTCTGCTTGTTGCCTCCATCATTGCGCAGGAGCGATGGCAGATCATTCATATTCAGAACCAGCACATCTACGTCACCATCGTTGTCATAATCTCCGAATGCGGCGCCGCGGCTGGAAAAACGTTCGCTGATACCTGGCCCCATTTCTGAAGACACGTCCTTGAAATGGCCGTTAGACAGATTCTTATACACCAGCCTCGGATTCTTGAATGTCTGGCTGAGTTTGTAGTTGTCAATTTCCGGATACACATGCCCATTGACCTGGATAATGTCAGCCCAGCCATCGTTGTCGTAATCGACAAAACCGCAGCCCCACGCTACATAATTGCTATTAACGCCGGTGCCTGCGGCGAAGGTCACATCGCTGAAAGTTCTATCGCCGTTGTTGTGATACAGGTTGCACGTGTCATCGGCGAAGTTAGTCTTGAAGATATCGAACCAGCCGTCGCAATCATAGTCTGCTACGGCAACGCCCATGCCTGCCTGTTCGTGGCCATCGTTGTTGTAGGCGCAGCCAGCCATCACGGCGACGTCAGTAAATGTGCCGTCGTGGTTATTCTTAAACAGGATGCTGGGTTCCGAGTCGACTGCAACATAAATGTCCGGCCAGCCATCATTGTCGAAATCATAAGAGACAGCAGTGATGGAGTAACGCGGGCCCGGCTTCAGAATGCCGGATTTCTCTGAAACATCGGTGAAGGTGCCGTCTCCATTGTTGTGGTAGAGAAGGTTTGTATCACCGGGAAGGCCGCGTGGACCGCACATGGTAGGCACTCCCTTCCACTGGCAATATTTTGTTTCGCTGGCTGAAGGGATTGTGTCTGGATCCAGCTTGATATAGTTGCATACGAACAGATCAAGATATCCGTCGCGGTCATAATCCAGAAAAGTACAGCCGGCGCCCCATCGCACTTGTTGCTGGTAGAGACCGGCCTTTCGAGTGACATCGGTAAAGGTGCCATCACCATTGTTGTGAAAGAGAATGTTGTGTCCCCAGAAGCAGCAGAAGAGGTCGTCCCATCCATCATTGTTGTAGTCGCCCACACAGACGCCTGTTTGCCAGCCTGTGCGTCCCAATCCTGATTTTTCTGTGACGTTGGTGAATGTGCCGTCTCGATTGTTCTTGTACAGCTGAGATGTCGGGGCTTTTCCAGGCGGCCAATGAGCATCGAGCTGGTTTCCATTTGTGAGATAGATGTCCAGCCATCCATCATTGTCGTAGTCGAAGAACGCCAATCCGCTTCCTTTGGCTTCAATAATGGACCGCTTGTGGTCCACGCCGCCCCACACATTCGGGATCGTTAGTCCCGCTTGTTGGCCGACGTCTACAAACTGCACCTGCGTGGCGGAGCCTGACACAGCGGCTTTTACCAACGACTGATCGCGCCACTTCCAGAGAGGAGTTGTGAGGGTTTCCAGCAGCGTGCTGCTGAGTACAAAAAGGGAAGATCCAAGAAAACGCCGCCGCCGAAAATCCATTGACTGCGATTATAGAGAGCGAACGCAAATCAATGTCACTAGGGCATCGATTGCAGCATTTCGAGGGCCTGCGCTGCGGCTCGATTTTCAGGCTGCAACCGCAGCAATTCCTGTAGCACTTCACTTGCTTTCGCTTTGTCATTCTGCACGGCGTAGAGCCGCGCGAGATTGAGATACGACTGATCGTAGCCTGGAACAACGCGAATGCAGGTTTTAAATTGTTCTTCTGCTTTGGGGTAGTCCTTGACCCGTACAAAAAGAACACCGAGGTTGTTTAATGCCTCGGGATAATCTGGGCGCAGAGCGATTGCTTTTCCTAAATATTCCGACGCCTGTTGCAGCTGGTCTTGTTGTGCATAAAACATTCCGAGGCTGTAGTTGGCTTCCGGATCATCTGGCTGAATTTCAAGCGCGTGCTGCAACGCTTCCTGCGCTTTATCAAATGCTCTTTGACGCCGATAAAGGTTTCCCAGATTCAACAGCGCAGTGGCATAGTTTGGTCTCAGCCGTAAAGACTCCTGAAAATTTCGAATCGCCTCGTCTGCCTGTCCCTGCTGACCAGCGATCATCCCCAGATTGTTCCATGCCTCTGGATAGTTGGGGCGCAGCTTCACTGTCTGCTCGAGATACTGGCGCGCCTGCTGAAGATCATTCTTTCGCAGATACAACGTGCCCAGGTTGTAATATGCTTCGGGATCGTCCGGCTTCTCCAGAACAACCTGCTGAAAAGAAGCCACGGCCGCGTCGAGATAACCATGCTGGAACAGGGCCACGCCGTAAGTAAAATCGTTACGTTGAAAAGCATCCTGGTAGAGCGTTCCGGCGAATGGCAGTGCTTTTTTCATCCGCTCGGCTGCCGTCGCGGGAACTGCTTTGATGTCCTCCAGAATCCGCTGAGGGTCTGCTGGACCTTGATAAACCTTAATGATCATGCCGTTTGGATCGAGCAGAAAAGACGTTGGAATGCCGAGATCTCTGCGGCGATCAAAAAGGTATCGGTAAATGATGTTGTAAATGCCTGCTACATCCGCAGTAGCAAAAAGAACTGGAAAAGACAGCGCTACCTTTGCAGCCAGGGATTTTGCAGTTTCAGCATCAGCGGCATCATCGACATTGATAGCCACGACATTCAGCCTGTGTGTGGCAAATGCTGATTGATGCGGATTGAGACGAATCAACTCGTCACGACAAAGAGGTGCTTTTGAAGTCCAGAAAAAAAGAAGCACGAAGCTGCCCGTGAACGACTGGAGAACTCGCATGTTGCCCGTTAAATCAGGCAATGAGAACGCGGGAGCTTTCAATGGTTCAATGAGCCATGTATCTGCTACCGAAGGCAGCTGATCCGGAGATAGCGGTGCTCCGGCTTGCGCGTAAGACACAGGTGATACAGAGAAAGGCTTCGCGGCAAACGTGGCTGAGCTCTCCTCAATCTCGATCAGGTGATTAATGGGCAGCCCTTCGAAATTCTGCGTCAGCCCATTGGGCCAGCGAACCGTGACACGAACAGGGTTCTCCTGTTGTCCAAGTCCAAAGAAAATCTCTTTCGAATGTTGCGCCAGAAATCCTGATCCTGCCTGCAGATATTTCGTCTGGCGAAGAGAGCCAGTTTCCAGCGTGATTGCAGTTCCAATGGCATCGCGGTTGCTTTTTGTCCCTCGCAGGCGGAATGCGATCGAGTGCCCAATGTCTTTCATCGCATTATGCAAAATCCGTAGCTGCGACGCATTGCGGTTCTTGAGAATGATTTCCAACCGCCCGTCATGGTCGAGATCGGCGAGCGCAAACGCGCGGCTGTCTTCGATAAAATCCAGGCCAACCGCGCCTGAAACCTCAGAAAAGGTGCCATCGCGATTGTTGGCGAACATCACATTTCTTTCATAGCCGCTCCAGGAGCTGTCCGACCGAATCAACTCATTGAGCGCGTTCCAGCCATGCTCGTACGCCTGCGATGGAGTCGCGTCCTCGGGGGATTTCCCAACCACCTGCCGCCAGAAGAAGCTGGCCAGGTCGTTTTTCTTCGAGCCGGATATATATCCATTGGCGACATATAGATCAGGATAGCCATCGTGGTCGAAGTCCCAGAAATCCGAGCACCAGGACCAGCGGCCCATTTCAGTTCCAGCCTGTTCGCTTATGTTCTGAAACTTTCCATCTCCCTGGTTTCGATAGAGCGAATTTCCTCGCGCATGACGCTGGTAAAGCGAGCGGATATTTTCAGGAGCTTTTTCATGAAATATCTTTTGCGCGGAAACCCTCTGGCCTGCAGGCGACCACATATTCGCAGCGTAGATATCCTGTTTCCCATCACTGTCGAAATCAGACCAGCTTGCGCTCATGCCGGCGCCTACGTCTTCGACATGCGCATCTGTTGATACATCAGTGAACGTTCCATCGCCATTGTTACGGTAAAGATTGCTTCGTCCGAAATCGTTTGCCACGTATAGATCGGGTAATCCATCGGAGTTGTAGTCACCCCAGGCACACGCAAAACTATAGCGATCGTTATTCGCGTTCAATCCGGCGGCTTCAGTTCTGTCTGTAAAGGTCGCATTTCCTTCGTTGTGAAATAGAAAATTTGGCGGGCCATTCCGTGCATCGTAATAGGGCACTGGATAGTGATATTGATCCAATCCGAGGTAGTAGTTATAAAGGCAAAAGTAGATATCAAGGCGTCCGTCACGGTCGTAATCAGCCACTGCTGCATGAGTAAAAGTTCCTTGTGGAGGGCGCGCAAACTTGAAGGCATCGCGCTTGAGCGAGAATGTTCCATTTCCCTGATTCAGAAACAGCAGCGGACCGCTGCCGCAAACCACCAGAAGGTCCTGAAGACCCTTGTTCTCAAAGTCCACAAACAGTGCGCAGGCCGTGCTATCAAGCACGCCAACGCCAGCCTTTTCCGTTACATCTTCAAAAGTTCCGTCACCATGGTTGCGGTAAAGGCGATTTGGAAGTCCTGCTGGCTGGCAGACATAAAAATCATCAAAACCGTCGTTGTCGTAATCACCTGTTGCCAGACCGTTGTTTCCGTAGACATCGATACCGCAAGCGCCATCCAGGATTGTTCGCCAGTAATCGGCGCCGTGAAGCATCTGATTTCTGTATGATTCGGTTGCGCCGAGAGATTGATGTGTCACATCAATGAAGACAGGTCCGCGTGCAAGTGCGAGCGTTTCTTCGGTTGTTTCCCATCTTCGCGCTTTCCACCCATCCGACGGGTCATTTACCCATTCCATTTGCCAATGTCCAACATGCTCCTCACGCTGATTTTTATTCCGCACACCCACAATGCCGTAGCGGACGCCGATGCGAAGCATCAATGGATTGTTTGCGACCTCTTCAATGCTGATGATTTCGAATTCGGCCGTCTCTATTCGCGAATTCAGCTTGAAGTAATTATTAAATGCGCGGACAAATTGCTCGCGTCCCGGAACAACGTTCGTGCTGAACTGTCTTCTCGTGACATTGATCGCACTTTCTGCACGAATCACGGATTCCTTCGTCAAAGTAAAAGACGATGCCTCAATCGACGGGTCAAGAAACTTCACTAACCATGACAAATCAGAAGCCGATGTTCTCAAAGACTGGCTCCATTGTTTGAGAATCATCTCGATTTCAGATGCGTATTTCTCACTGACAAATTCATCCGCGCCGGGAGTAACACGGCGCAGGACCTCATCAAGCGGAGACTTTGCAGGATAACTTGGCGTCAATCGAAAGTCAGCCAGCGGAAGTGGCGCGGACTGGTTGGCAGAAGATCCCAACAAAAAAGGAAATCCGCGAAACGGCGCCGGGTAAAAAAGAACAGGCGCGAATCCCATTCGCTTAAGAAACGCCCGGCGTGAAAGTGATGAAAAAGATTGGCTAAAGTTTTTGCGGTGCGACATCCTTAAAGATTCCGGTGGTGGCTGGCACAAAGCATCCTAGCATCAAAGCAGCTATGCCCCAAATTCAGTATTCAATGCGTAATATCAAACTCACCTGAAGCTCTAAATATCCAGAAGATTTCGCCTCCATCTTTGGTTTGATTTTTATCTCCACTTTTTCTCTTGACAAAGCATATTGACGGGTAATAAATTTCGGGCCTAGTAAATGTAATCGGTTACTTAACGCAAAGTAATTGATCGCTCAAGAAATAAGTTCTGGAAGTTTTTGCTCCTCAGCGCAGTCAAGATTGCGCATAAAAACGGAGGTTTGGGATGGCCACTTATGGGAAGTTTCTTCGCGGACTTGCGTCCGTCAGCCTCATTGCATTTGCATGCCTGTGCCTTCTGCTGATTCAGGGACAATGCGCCTTTGCCCAGGTTGACGAAGGATCGATTTCTGGAACGATTCAGGATCCCTCGGGTGCGGTTGTTCCCAATGCGAAGGTCACACTGCTCAACACAGATGTTGGTCTTTCACTGGAAACCACAACAAACAGCGCCGGCCAGTTCGTCTTCTCACCGGTCAGAATTGGACACTATTCTGTTTCTGCCACTGCTTCTGGCTTCTCGACTACAACCCAGCAGAATCTTGAAGTCACAGTGCAGGCGCATCTATCAGTGAATCTGCAGCTTAAGACGGGCGCCACGACGGAAACTATAGAAGTCACCACAGCAGCTCCCTTGCTTCAAACGCAGGATGCGTCAGTCGGACAGGTCGTTAACCAGCGAAGTGTAAATAGTCTGCCGCTCAATGGGCGCAATTTTACCTTTCTGGCTCAACTGGGTGCTGGTGTGAATACGCCGCAGGCCGATACGCGCGGCAACGCTGCCTCGGGAGCATTTTCAGCTAATGGTCTGCGTCCGGCGCAGAACAACTACATGCTGGATGGCATTGACAATAATTCCAATAACGTTGACTTTCTGAACGGGACGAACTTTGTTGTCCTTCCTCCAGTGGATGCGATTCAGGAGTTCAAGGTTGAGACTTCGAACTTCAGCGCAGAGTTCGGTCGCGCTGCCGGTGCTGTTCTCAACGCCACTATCAAGTCCGGCACAAACAGCATTCACGGCGCTGCGTGGGAATTTTTCCGGAATGACAAGCTTGACGCTGCGGACTGGTTTGAGAACAACCAGGGAATCAGGAAGGGCACGCTTCGCTGGAACCAGTTCGGCGCCATGATCGGCGGTCCGATCATCAAAAACAAGCTGTTTTACTTCGGTGACTACGAAGGATTCCGGCGTGTGCAGGGCAATACGCAATCCGGTTTGACTGTGCCTACTATTGCTGAGCGCAATAGCGGTTTCACTGATCTCTCCGACCTGATCACGGCACAGGCGTCGAGTGCACCAAAAACAGACGCTCTCGGACGCTCGATACCGGTTGGCACAGTCCTGGATCCTGCGACAACAAGGCCCGTTGCTGGCGGGGGTTACGTTCGTGATCCATTTGGCCTCTCCACCTGCACAGGACCGACGATTTCTTTCGCCAGTTGCCCTGGCCTGAATCAAATACCTTCCAACCGTATCGATCCGAACGCGGTAAAGCTCCTGAATCTTTATCCGAATCCTACCAGTAACTCGGTCTTTTCAAATTTTGCTTCCAGTCCGAGCATTTATGAGCGCCGCAACGCCTTTGATACGCGCGTGGATGTTGATCCGAGTGAGAAGGACCAGATATTTGGCCGCTTCAGCTGGGTCGATGACCCGCAATATATTCCAGGTCCTTTTGGCGGTATAGCCGACGGCGGTGCATTCCAGCAGGGCGACCAGACAGCCAGGTCTTACCAGTCAGCTGTGGCATGGACCCATGTGTTTTCGCCAAGCACTGTCAACGTCGCGCGGGTAGGCTTCAATCACCTCCATACCACTCGGTTCGGCCCGAACGGCAATACCTTGGGCATCCCCGCGCAATTCGGCATTCAGGGTGTACCACAGGTCTCTGAAAATGGAGGTCTGCCAACTATCTCCATTAGTGGATTGACGTCCCTTGGCAGCAATCCATTCCTTCCCTCAGATGAAGTCACGCAGACACTTCAAATCACCGATGACCTTACAAAGATTTACGGGCAGCACAGCTTCAAGATGGGTTTTGAGTTCCAGAATGTCCACTTTAATACCTTGCAACCCGCATATTCACGTGGAGACTTCAGCTTTAACTCAAATAGCGGTTCTGTCAGCTACACGGATATTCCGAATATAGGTGGAGGAAATACAGGCCGGGCGCAGATGTTGCTGATTCCGCAGGTATCAACGGTTCCGAATGGAGTTGATTATGTAGGCGGCGCGGATCAAGTGCAAGCGTCGAACATCAGTAAGACCTACAACCAAAGATATTACTGGGCGCTGTACTTCCAGGATGATTGGAAAGCAAGCCCCAAGCTGACATTCAATTTCGGCCTGCGTTGGGATTATTTCGGCCCGATCAATGAGACGAATGGTGCTCAGGCTAATTTTGTTCCAAGCGGCCCACCCTTTGGTGGCCCGGCATATCTGATCCCGGCGAGTGGAAAAGCCGACAGAAGTCTTTCCACGAGCTTTACCGATCAGCTTGCCAATGATGGAATCGCACTTGTGTTGACCAACAGATGGGGGAAGGGGCTGACCCGGATGCAGAAAACCAGCTTTGGCCCGCGTTTTGGGTTTGCCTATCAGGCAGATCCAAAATTGGTGGTTCGCGGCGGAGCAGGCTTCTTCTATAACGCGTTTGAGAACCAGGGATATGGTCCCAATATCGGAGAGAATTATCCCTTTGTATATAACTTCAATTTCCAGCAACAAATTCTTGGAGTCAATAGCGTTTCACCCATAAGTGCCGGGACTCCATGGGCTGGGTGCGCGACCGCAGGACCGGGAGGAACCGCGACCCTGAGCGCAGGGCTTTCGTGCATCGCGTTTACTCCGTTGGCCGTCAATGCCTCTAACCTGAGTTTGCAAGGGCTTCAGTTCGATTACAAGACCCCACGTACGGTATCGGCGAACCTCTCCACGCAGTACTCGCTGACTCGAACTCTGTCCGCTCAGGTCGCATATGTCTTGACCTGGGTTAACAATCTTCAAGTCGGTGCGGGAACCAACAATGTCTCACAGTACCTGCCAGTTGTATTGCCGACCGGTAAAACTACTTCAAATTATTTGCCATTCCCGGGCTTTGGACAAGGATCGAGCTATCAGGTAACGCAGGGGCGCAGTGTTTACAATGGCTTGCAGACCAAGCTAGAGCAGCAGTTCAACAACGGCTTGAATTACCTCATCACCTATACCTATTCGAAGACCCTTTCAAACGCTCTCGACTTGCTCAATGGCGGAGTGGGTCAGGGATTCCGTGCTCCGGACATTCCAGGCTTTGGCCTAAGCCAGGAATGGGGTCCTGCCAATTTCGACCTTCGTAACGTTGTTCACCTGAGTGGCGGGTATGAGTTGCCATTTGGCAAAGGCAAGTACTTCCTGCATGACGCGAATGGATTAGTAAATGCGATCGCCGGAGGCTGGGTGGTGAACTCTATCGTTACGCTTCAAGGCGGTCAGCCTGTTACCCTCAATTGCCCATCGGGAACTGCGTCCGGTACAAGCTGCAACGATGTAACAGTTCCTGGGCAAAGCCAAAAACTTGGAGTTCGCGTCCGGCCAGATTCAAGTGGAAAATTGCGGCCCTTCTGGTTTGGCAATCCGAATGCTTTCCAGCAGCCCTGCCAGCTCGGAGGATCCCCAGGCAATGTTTTTCCGATTCCAGGTACTCCAGCCGGATGCGTTCCTTTGACTGGTACTGGAGTGCTAGGTTATCGTCCGGGAATGACTCTTGGCCCAGGGCTCCATCGCTGGGATTTCTCGACGTTCAAGAATTTCCAGTTGAGCGAGCGCTTCTCGATGCAATTCCGGGCCGAGTTTTTCAATATCGTCAACCATCCGAACTTCAATGCGCCGAATTTTGGCGGCAATGGGGTAAACGCGGTTAGCGGCTCGGGCGACTTTACCAACTCGAACTTCGGGCAGATCGGATCAACCCGCGATGCTCCATATGATCCAAGGCAGATACAATTTGCTCTCAAGCTCTACTTCTAAGCTAAGATCAAAGCACTCCGGAAAGGTTCTCTTCGTGAGAACCTTTCCGGGGTGTTCTTCTGCGTAGTGCTTGGCGAAGGTGGGTTGTGAGCAAAATCGAAAGGTCGAGGTTGCTGTTTTTTGGTACTTTTTTCGTTTGTGCAATCCTTTCTTTTGCTCAAAACACTCAAAATCAGAACCAGACACTGGATCAGCAGTTCCAATCAGCAGTAGCTCAATATTACGAAGGAAAATTCGCAGAGGCTGCGGTGCAGCTGGAAAATCTCCTGCCATTAGTGCCTAAGAGCTTTGAAGTTCATGAGCTTTTGGGTTTGGTTTATGCTGCGCAATCTCAGGATGAAAAGGCCGTAGAACATCTTGAAATCGCAGTACGGCTGCAGCCCGAGTCAGCCGCTGCCCGAACGAATTTGGCTGCCGCGCTCTATCATTCGGGGAAACTCGAGCCAGCGGAAGAACAGTTTCGCAAGGCGCTTGCTCTCGAGCCACAGAACTATGACGCGAATCACAACCTGGGCGAGTTCTACATCCGGTCCGGAAAGATTGCGGATGCGGCGCCGCTACTCGAAAAGGCGCAGAACGTTCAGCCCTCGTCTTACGACAATGGCTATGATCTGGTCTTGGCATATTTCCTTACCGGAAAGCCCAATCAGGCAAGGCAGCTTGCTCAAAAACTTCTGCAGCAGAAAAACACAGGAGAGCTGCATAGCCTCCTAGGTCAGGTTGACGAAAAAGATGGGAAATTTGTAGAGGCAGCGAATGAATATCAGACTGCTGCGCAGCTGGATCCGAGCGAGGAAAATCTCTTCGACTGGGGAAGCGAGCTCCTTCTTCACCGAACATATGATCCAGCCATAGATGTTTTTGAGCAGGCTGTGCAACGGTATCCAAACTCGCAGCGGTTGCGGATTGGTTTAGGAATGGCTCTCTACTCGCGCGGAAGGTATGACGAGTCGGTCAAGTCTCTGCTTACTGCTGCCAATCTGAATCCGTCTGACCCGCGCTGCTACTTCTTTCTTTTTAAAGCGTACAGTAGCTCTCCGAACAATGCGGAAGACGTAATCCAGATATTCCGGCATTTTTCAGAGCTTCAGCCCAACAATGCGCAGGCCGTTTATTACTATGCGATGAGTATGTGGAAAGGGAAGCAGAACGAAAGTTCCAGCCCCGACTTCGAGCAGATAAAATCCTTGCTGGAGAAGGCGATTGCGCTTGATCCGAAGCTTGCTGATGCACACGCGCAGTTGGGTAACGTATACGCAGAGCAGCATGCCTATGACAAAGCCATTCCGGAGTATACGCGCGCCCTTGAGCTGAACCCGAATCTTCCGGACACGCATTATCGTCTTGGCGTAGCCTATTCCCGCACAGGACAGAAGGACCGCGCTCAGGGTGAATTTGATCTCTACCAGAAGCTTCGGGCACAGCATCTGGCCGAAGTCGACAAGGAAAGGGCAGAAGTTCAACAATTTGTCTATGCAGAGAAGACAACTCCTGCCTCAAAGCAATGACTCGGGCATTCAGCGTAATTAAGGTGTATTTGATTTGATTTTTGGATCGTCATTCAGCGGAGCCTATAGCAGCCAGAGATTTGCCCAGCAACTTGGTTGCAGCAGGCGCGACTTCCTGCGGGCAGCCGCAGGATTGACGCTGGGAGGTGCGCTGGTGAGTGCCAGTCCCTTTGTCTACGGGGCATCTGCAGCAAAGAAACGGAAGATCATCGTTGTTACCTTCGGCGGAGGCGCGCGTGACCAGGAGACCTTTGCGCCTGAAGGGCAGGAAAACATTCCACACATGCTCCGTGAGTTGGCGCCGCAGTCCAGCTTTTTCACGCAGGTGGTGAATGAAGGAATACTCGGGCACTATGTAGCTACCGCAAGCCTCACTACGGGAGTCTATGAAACCATCAATAATTTCTCAGCACTTCCACCCGAGCACCCCACAGTATTCGAATATTTCCGCAAGGATTTGAGGCGTCCGTCGTCCGATACGTGGGTCGTCGCGCCGAGCAATGGATTTAACCGCATTGGCGAGAGCGATTACCGTTCCTTTGGCCCTGGTATGGGGGCGCGAGTGGTTTTGCCAAAGCATCTACTGGCCGCGGCCATGTCCGGAGCTACTCAGAACTACGACCATCTGCTCCGCGACAACTATGAAACCCCGCTGTATACACCACAACTAGGAGGCGGTGAGTTCGAGTTACAACAGCTTGAAACGATCCTGAAACTTTCGGTGGATGATTTCAAGGCACATGCGGTGTCGCTGTCGAGCCCGGACGAGCTCTCGTTATACATTGCGCGCCGGCTGATGCAGCAACAGGCGCCGAGTCTTCTTTGGATTACGATGCATGACATCGATGTTGCGCACGCCGGCGCTTATTCGCTTTATATCGACGGCATCCGACGTACGGATCGCCTTTGTGGAGAATTATGGAGAACAATCCAATCCGAGCCTGAATACGCAGGCAATACTACGTTATTTATTCTTCCTGATTTCGGTCGTGATTCTGACCAGGATTCCAGCGGAAATGGATTTCAGCATCATCGCACCGGTGATCCTTCTTCGCGCACTACATGGATGATGGCTCTGGGGGCCGGCGTTCGCGAGGGAGTGGTTTACGACCGCCGGATACAATCGACAGACCTGGTGCCTACGCTTGGTGCAATGCTTGGATTTTCTCCATCGCTTTCGCAGGGTAAGCCGGTTTCAGAACTTGTGTCGTGAATATGCTTCCACGCGATCTCAAAGTCGAACTGTTCAACGGATATCCTCCCGAAGCCAGAAAACTGGTGGTTGCATATATAGGAACTCTGCAACGGCTTCCTCTTAGTTTTGTTCCTAATCTTCTGCGGGAAGCCATCGACTACGACTTCAAATTTCCGGCCGAGCGCGCTGAAATCAGCAGGGAATTCGCCTGTATTCGTTCACTTTCGCAACAGCAGCAAAGCGAATGGTTTCAACCGTTCGAGAAAATTTCGATCTCTTCGAGCCTTGAACAATTCAACTGGGTCGGTCAGCCCGCAGTTTTTGTGGAACAGCTATCAGCCTATCTCTGGTCGACGCGTCAGCTCGATGCATTCCGCAAGGCAGCAACTGAATACGGTGACCGGTTGCGTGCCGCCGTACCACCGGAACCGCCCGTCATACCCAGGCTAGGGATCGCCATAATCGGGTATGGAGTTGACTCTTATGATGCGCCACTCTTTCGCAACTTGCGGGAGCACGGTACATATTTCGGACGCATCAAGCCCAACAACGGACTTGATCTCGCGCTTAAAACACTGGCCACGCGCGCCCAGGCGCATCCCATTCCTTATACCCATTGGTATGTTGATGGAGGCCAATCAGCAGATCACAGCCCGCTGATTACATGCGTGTCGTACCAGGCAATGGAGCCGGTACGTGACGCTTTGCTGCGTAACATGCAGGCTGAAATCAGGCGCCCCGGCATGGGACCTGAAGGGTTACGCACGCATCTGGCGCAGTTGTCTCCCGCTGACCTGGGTATGGATAAATCAGGGGATGCAGTATTGAACCGATTTCAGATCAAGCTGCTAACCGAGGGCTCCGGTACACAAATCTTCAGCACCATATTTGTGCAGTGGACAGCGCGTGAAGCTCTGAGGCGCGCACAACCGCTCACGTTGTTGGCCCGTTTTACTCCCCGGCAGCGGCAGCGGCCAATGAATGAGCTGCTCTCCGGCGGCAGTGGTAATCCTGAACTTGATTTCACGGGCTCGTTGATCGATGCGGATATGGGTGCCTACTATAACTGGATCAACCAGCAGAGGCTGACCGGATCTGATCGATCATCATTCGTAGTATGGTTTGAAGGCCACAACCAGGCCCTTGCGATTGGCCCATCTATTCCGCGGGGAACAGAATCGGACTCTGCCGCTGATCTTGAGGAAGTTCTTTCCTGGGCTACTGGCTGAACTTGGTATCACAGTGCCAAAAGAAAGCCGTCATTCTGGCTCGCACTAAATCACCAGAATGACGGCTTACATAAAAACAACTATTTACTTACTCAACGTGAGCATAACAGCGCTCGTTGGTTGTAGAGGAACGCTGTAAGAACCGTTGGACGGGGTAAGTGTTTCATTGTCCTGACTGCCTAGAAGTTTGCCGTCAACGCTTCCATCAAAACTCTGGCCGCCGATCGACACGCCGCTTAGAGACTCATAGCTTGGCGCGACGAGCCGGGTAACCTGCGCGTCGCCATAACCGGGCATGGAGATGGAGATGTTGCCGGAGAACGACTTGTCCTTGTTAATGATGACGACGTGGGCCACGCTGCTCTGATCAACCATGGCCCAGACTTTGATGTTGGCCGCAGTGCTGACATTGACCGGCAACAACCGGGCAGTGTTTCCGGTGGCCATGCGAAACAGAAGCAATCCGTAATAGATAGGATTCACTTTCTGCAGGCTGTAGACCGTTCTTCCATCTACGTTCATCGTGGAAAAATCAAACGGGCAGTACAAGCATCCACTGGTTCCATGCCAGTTCACGCCGTCCGCGCCAACATTGGCGTATTCGAACATGGTGTCAATTGCCCACAATGCAGAGGCGAATGAATTGCTGATACCGTCGACTCCGCCATCGTCAATCGAATTCAGCTCGCCAATGCGGAACATTTGTCCGTGCAGGTGCGAATGCGAAACATAGTCCGTTACTGCCTGCGGTCCGACAGTTGCAGCAGCTTCGCTGAGCAGATAGTCATCAGGGTAGGACTGGGACTCAAGGTACTCCGCATAGGCATGTTGACTGAAAGTCGGCACGTCCCAAAGATTCTGAGCATTGAAGGCGGCCATGCTGTGATGCAGCGTGAGCATCGATCCCCAGGCCGGGCCCAGGAATTTCGTTGAGCTGGGCACAACATCAAGAATGGCGCTTCTCCATTTAGCAAAATCCGAAAGATAATTATCAATCGAATAGTTGCTGGCCCGCATCCCATTGGCTGCATAGTTATCGGGCTCATTGCCAATCTCGATTGCATCCACCGACCCGGACGGCATTCCTTTAAGATAGGTGGATGCCTGGTTCTGCGCCAGCGATGGATTGTCTGCGCCAAGATTTACACCCAGTGTGAAGTGGACAGGAAGAGTTGACGCTAACTCTGCAAAAGGCGTGACCGTAGTAGCTGTCGGATAGCCTGACGTGTCAGTCGTACCGCCTCCTACCCGGATGACAAACGCTCGTGAACCTGGATTGATCAGGTTCTGCACCAGCTGGCGATAGATCATGTTGACGCCATTCTTCGACGAGCCCATGTACCACTGCGCATCCCCCCATTCGTGAGAAAAGCCGATGAAGTTCGACTGTATGTATCGTCCAAGAGTAGTGCCAACACTTGCCGACGCAGTTGTATCGGCAGAAGTATTGTCTACCTGAAGAGAGTATGCCAGGCTTGTGCTCCCGCCTGGATTTGGATTCACGACTGAAATCAAAACGCGGCTGGATTGTCCGGCAGTCACGGATGCAGTCAGCGTATTACCCGACTGATAGCTTGTTGCTACGGCCGAACCGTTCACGAGTATCTGACTGCCAGGAATAAATCCGCTGCCTATTACCGTGACTGTTCCTGTTGTCCCTGCCTTTAGATGAGTGGGATTCGCCGCATTTACCACGGGCTGCGGATTCATAAGCGTAAGTTGATAGGTGGAATGTATCTGAGAATTTGCCGCCAGCGTCGCAGTCACGTTCACAATGCGGTTAGTTGGCATGGTGGCAGGCGCAACATACCTTCCGCTGCCACTGATGGAGCCTGCGCCCGAAACGCTCCATTTCACGGGCCAGGTAAGACTCAGATTTGCCGAGCCAGTTACGTTTGCCCGGAATTGAACAGGCAAGCCAAGCTGCGCCGTTCCCGTGTTGGTGCCGTTCACATCGAACGCATTCAGGTTGACCACGAGAGGCTTGATAGGTACAGCGAGGCCTGAGCTGCTGCCGCCGCCTGGAGACGGAGTTTTTGCTACCACCTTCACAGACCCGAATGAGTTATAGGGAATCCATACCTTAGCTGTTACCTGAGTCCATGACTGATATGTTGTCGGGACGGCGGTTCCATTGACGTAGACTGTCGTGCCTGGAACAAAATTACTCCCGATCACTGCCATGGACGTGGTTGCATCAGTTGGAAGAGGCCAGTTGGTTGCATAGCGCACAATTGCAACTGGATTAATCAGCGTGAACGTATATGACGCCGATACGGAACTATCCGCATTAGCTCTGGCCGTTATAACTACTGTTGCGTTCGACGGCATGGTAGTTGGCGATGTGTACATTCCCGAGCTTGATAGGCTGCCGGCCCCCGAGAGACTCCAGGTAACTCCCGTGGTCGCTGTGCCACCGACCGTTGGCACGATCGAGACTCTGCTTCCAAGGCGTCCGGTATGGGTATTTTCTCCATCCCCGTCATAAGCATTCAGCTGGATGGTGACGGATCCGAAAGCATGTGTGACTGCAAGAATGGTTAGAAAAGTAAGCGTCGCTGTGACCGTCCTGATGAGCGAATTTGTCCGTTTTCTCAATGGGCAAAAAATCATGTTGTCTACTCTCTTCGGGCAAAGATATGCCGTAGACACTCCATGGCAGGGCGCAGTGAGGCGCAGTGCCACGCGAATGCGCGCGACATCGAAATGCATAGTTAGGCAGGATGCGCCGGGTAGGCGAAATCTAGAAGCTGTGAGCGATCAATTGTCTATTGTTCTCAAGGCAATGTATCACAGGGTGCCGCGTGGTAACGTAACTATTTGTAAAAAAAATTTGAAAACAGGTTACTTCAATCTGCCAAGACTGATAATTCTTGTAATCCTAAGTCGAGATGACTAGCGACAATGGTTGGTATCGTTGTTTTGCTGGACGGAACGCCGGTCCGGAATGTTCCGCTAGCCGACCATGGCTGGTGATTGAAGATGAATAGCTATCAAGAGTTCGTTGACTCTTCCTTTGACGGGGTAGCCGTTCGCGGGTTCCTGCACCGCCCGGCAACTGGCTCTGCTGAAAACTGCCTGGTATTGACGCATGGAGCAGGAGCAAACTGCGACTCACCTCTTCTTATTGCGTTATCGGATACGTTTTGCGCTTCTGGATGGAGCGTTCTCCGCTGCAACCTTCCTTTCCGCCAGTCACAGCCATCTGGACCGCCGCCGCGCGGTAGTGCAGAACGGGACCAGCAGGGAC
>DATAQW010000124.1:0-14151 GCA_036264445.1 Pseudacidobacterium sp. | reverse complement strand
CTCCTGTAATTCTTTTTGTTCCAGGAACATCGAATGCGGCTGAAGACAAAACTCGTTATGGCGATCACCGGACTTGTGTTTGCGGTGGTCTCTGTCTTTTCATGGCTCTATTTCAGCCAGTTGCTGCAGCAGCACATTGAGCAGTCCTACAATGCAACAGACATTGTGGCCCATCAGATCCGTTTTGCAACCCAGCAATCCATTGAGAATGGAACGCGTAACCAGGTGATCGACCCGAACGATCCCGCAGCTGTGCGCGCAGCTGTAGCCAACGCTCTTCGCAACGATGCCGGATTGAACGCTTTGCTCAATTCGGTCATCAGCTATTCACCCACTGTTTTTGACATCACCATTGCCGACCAGGATGGGCGCGCGTATCTCAGCACCGACCCCGCCCTGCAGGACCAGATCGCGCCGCACCGTCCTGATTACGCCATTCTGCGCACAGCTTCCATGATCGAGATCCTGGAAGTGGTCTTCGGGCCTCCGCGCGTCTATAACGTGTCCCTTGACCTCGAACGCAATGGACAGCCTTTCATCACAGTACAAATCGGTATCCGGACGACATTCCTGAGCAATGCTTTTCGTCCCTGGTTTATTGAGGCACTCAGCCTGATTGGCTTTGCCGTGGTCATCACGCTTGTGGTTTCAGCGCTGGTTGCCAATCTTGCACTCAAGCCCATTGAACTTATCAGTCAGCGCCTCGATGCTCTAACGGCGGGACAAATCCAGGAGAGCGAACCGACAGGCGATTTTGAAACCGGGGACACCGTGTTGCAGGTTTCGCATAAGATTGAGCGCCTCGGCCGCAGGATGCGCAATGTTGAAGAAGTTTTCTCAGCATTGAAGGAAAATCTCGACCAGATCCTGTCCAACCTGCAGGATGGCATGATTTTGTTCACCCAGGACGCCCGCGCTGTCCTGGTATCAAGCTCCGTAGAGCGGTTTCTGAGCAAGAGCCGCGATGAAATCCTTGGCTCCGAGGCACAGGAGATCTTTGACCGGTCCACGATCCTCGGCCGCGTAGTCAGGGAAGCCTTCGACCGCGGTATTGGCCTTGTGCAGGAAGAGATTACAACGGAAACAGGGCGCCGCGTGGAAGTTTCTCTCGACTTTATCCATGATGACCGCGCTCCCAGCCAGCGGCACGGTCTAGGCGCATTGCTGACGCTGCATGATTTCGAATCGGTGCAGGAGATTGAGTCGGAGCTTGAAATCTCAAGACGCATGGCGGCTATCGGACAGCTCACCTCCGGCGTCGGGCATGAGGTCAAGAACCCAATCAATGCGATCGTTGTACATCTGGAGCTACTGCGAAACAAGTTGAGCGCACCCGACGCCCCAGCCATCCGCCACCTGGATGTAATCCAAAGCGAAATTCAACGCCTGGATCGTGTCGTGCAGACGCTTGTCGACTTCTCCCGTCCAGTTGAGTTGAAGCTTCACGAACAAGACCTCCGGGCCATAGTGGATGCTGTGCTGATGCTCGCATCCGCGGAATTGGAAACACGCAATGTGCGGGTAATGAATTTCATGCCGGGACGTCCGGTCATCGCTAAAGTCGACGCCGACCTGATGAAACAGGCCCTGCTTAATATCGTCCTGAACGGTGCCCAGGCCATGACGAGCGGTGGAAATCTAATAGTCAGGCTGGCGGAAGATGGACGGTCAAGCTACCTCAGCATCACCGATGAAGGAGAGGGTATACCGGATGAGATTCGCTCGAAGATCTTTAACCTCTACTTCACCACAAAAAAAGACGGCAGCGGCATCGGTCTGGCCATGACCTACCGCATTGTTCAGTTGCACAGCGGCCAGCTTGACGTAGAATCACAAGTAGGCAAAGGAACAACGTTCACATTACAGATTCCTGTTGTTAACTCTGCGGAAGCAAAATTGCGCGGCCATTTGGAAACAGGTACTACGAGCAGCGCTTCCTTTGTAAAGGAGCCTTGGAGATGAACACCGCACGTCAGACTGCGGTGATCGCAGGATTTCTTCTAACTGCTCTTACGGGATGCAGCCATAAGTCAAATCCTGTGCCGCAACAGGTGCAGGCGCCAACGCCTCCGCCTTCCAGCATGGCACACTATCCCTCGATGCCTCCTTTACCGCCGCCGAGCACGCCGAACGTTGCTCTTGCCACTGTACAGGAGGAACCTCCTGCACCTGCACACCATCGGCCCGCGCGGCATAAGCCATCTCCATCAAAACCGGCTGCATCTACAGAACAGACCACATCTGCCTCTGCTGAAAAAAGTGCTTCCGGTCAGTCACAGGTCGCTGCCGGTGGAGCCCCGTCTGATCTTTCGCCTATTGGACAACTGACTTCAGGGGGCGACGCAACGAATATCCAGCAGCGGCATGACATCGAGCAGCTGATCAACAATACTGAAAAAGGAGTAAGCGGAATCAATCGCACACTCAGCAATGAAGAACAGGAAACAGTTGTCCAAATTAAAACATTCCTGACCAAGGCAAAGCAGTCGCTCACCGCCAACGATCTCGACGGAGCGCATACGTTAGCGACGAAAGCGAAAGTCTTGCTTGATGAACTGACAAAAAAGTAGGGCTCCGAAAAAATCTAACTAAACGATTTAGGAAAGCAGCCTGGTTCCATTAGGCATCGCATCTGTTGCCCTGTACTTATCTTTCCCCCCACTTCAGCTTCGAGCGAAGCACATCGAAAAACCCAGTCGACCCCATACGCACCAGGCGCACACGGTATTCAGACCGGCGGCAGCGCAGCTCATCGCCAACGCGCAGTGGAACTGCCTCCTGCCCATCCACAGTAAGGTAAGTCTGGTCGGGAATACCTTCCACGCTCAGGCTCAGGTTCGCGTCGCCGCGCATTACCAGAGGACGCAGCGTCAGCAGATGCGGACATACCGGAGCAACAACCAGCGCATCCACATTAGGGACCATGATCGGTCCATTCGCAGCAAGTGAATATGCTGTCGAGCCAGTCGGGGTAGAAACAATAACACCGTCTGCGCGAAAGTTGGCGACGAGTTGGCTGTCCAGCTTGATGGTGAAATTCACCATGCGGGCGATCGCGCCCTTGGCTACTACGACATCGTTCAGGGCTTCGTGCTCGACGAACACGCCACCATCGCGCCATAGCTCGCTGTGCAACAGAATGCGTGTGTCGATCGTGCAGCAGTTGTCGCACCATCCCTGCAGTGTGGAGTAGAGATCGCCCAACCGTACTTCGGTCAGAAAACCAAGCGAGCCAAGATTCACGCTCAAAATGGGTACATTCGTCTTGGCGAAAACGCGCGCAGCAGCCAGCAACGTGCCATCACCGCCCAGAACTACCACCAGCTCAGGGTTTTCCCCAGGCAACTGTTCGCGAGGAATCACATTTTTTTCCTGCGCATAGTTTCCGCTTACCGGATCAAGAATGGGAGTGAAGCCATGCGCTTTCAGCCAGAGCAGCAGCTCCGGCAACAGCGCTATCAGATCTTCCTTCTGCGGTTTTGAGATGATCGCAATCCGTCGCATGAAGACTTAGTGTACTCGCACAAGCATAACTTCTCTGCAGACTTCAGCCCGTTTCTGTGTTGAAAAGCAGTAGAAACAGGAGCTATACCTTCCCTGAAAACCGTGCATACAGCAGGAACTCCTTGTTTCCTTCCGCACCCAGAACAGGCGAATCAATGACTTCAATTCCCTTTCCGCCGAGCGACTCAACGCAAGCACGCACCTTCTCAATCGCCAAAGAATGTGCCTCAGGATCGCGCACGATTCCGCCCTTGCCGACATGTTCTCTTCCAGCCTCAAACTGAGGTTTCACCAGAACAACGGCTTCCGCAAAAACAATATCTATTCCAAATCCTGCCTCGACCACTGAAGGCAGAACCAGTGTCGCTGAGATGAACGAAACATCCATCGCTAGAAAACTGATTCCCCGCGGCAGATCGCCCGATCGCAGATGACGCGCGTTGGTGCGCTCCATCAACTCAACCAGCGGATCAGAACGCAGTTTCTGCGCAATCTGCCCGTAGCCTGTATCAATGGCCAGTACACGCGACGCTCCGCGCTGCAACATGCAGTCCGTGAAACCCCCGGTCGACGCGCCAATGTCCATGCAAAATCGTCCTGCCAGATCAACATTCCAGTGATCGAGCGCAGCTTCCAGCTTCAGCCCTCCGCGGCTCACATAGCGAAGATCATCGCCAAGAATGCGGATAGCTGCGTCCTCCGCAACCGCATTGCCGGGCTTGTCAATCTTCTGCTCATTCACCAGCACGCGGCCAGCCAGCACCAGAGCCTGCGCCCGTTCACGTGTCGGCGCGAGTTGCCTTGCCAGCAGCAGCTTGTCCAGACGTATCTTCATAGTCAGCGCGTACTCGTAGAATACCCGTGAAAACGTTCGAGGAGGGCGAGTACCATGATGCCAACCATGGACGGGGAAAGAAGTCGTCTACAACCTGCGAAGCGCTCGTTATTGTTCCTGGCTACCATCTGCGCAGCAGTATTTTTCGCTTTCGCGCAGAATACACAGACAGGTTCACCAGTCGTTCTCGACGGCAAAACCGTCATCACGATTCATTGGGGTTACGGCAACTATACCCCGCAGGCGCGCGCCCATGGAATCGCGTCGCGCCTCAAAGCCCTGGCCGGCGATCTGACCACCTCGCTCGACATCACCCAGGAGGCCGACGCATTCAGCACAGACATCAAATGCGGAGATACGATCATCGCTTCTGTTTTTGACGGCGACGCGCGGGCCGAAGGTACGACGCGCGATGCATTGGCAGAGCAGTGGTCTGCCAGCTTTCTCTCAGCAATGCAAGCCTACCGCGCGGAACATAGCTGGAAACGGACTGCTATCCGCACCGGACTGGCTCTGCTTATCATTGGCTCCTGCGTCTTGTTGCTGCTTCTTGCCCGGCGCATCACAAACCGGATGGCCCTGACAACCAGCGCCTTGCTTGAGCAGAGTATCAAAAGCACCTCATCGCGCATGGCGCGGATCGTCTCAAGCGCGCAACTGCGCAGCATTGTAATGCGTGCTTTCCTGATAGTGCGCATCATCCTGTGGCTCGTAATACTTGCTTTTGCCTCTCACATCCTGCTCGGTATCTTTCCCAGTACGCGCCCACTCGCCATTGGAATCTATGAGGGAGTAGCCGGGCCAGCGCGCGGATTCTCTCACTCCGTATGGGTTGACCTGCCATCGTTTATCTTTATTGCCCTGCTTGTGCTTGCTACCTGGTACCTCATCAAGCTGATCAGGTATTTCTTCCGGAAGGTCGCCCAAGGGGCAATCACGCTCGAGGGATTTCATCCTGCATGGGCCTCAGTGACTGAGCGGCTTATATCGATTGCCGTTGTGGTATTTGCCATTCTTATCGCATACCCGTACATTCCCGGCTCGCAAACGGCTGCCTTTAAAGGCATTTCTCTTTTCCTCGGCGTGCTGTTTTCTCTCGGATCGACAGGGTTGGTAGCAAATATTATTACCGGCATCATGCTGACATATATGGACGCCTTTGAAGTAGGCGACCTGGTCCAGATTGGCGAAGTCAATGCTTATGTCAAGAAAATGTCGCTGCTTACGACGCGCTTCATTACCCGCAAAAACGAGATCATCACGATGCCCAACTCGACCATCATGGGCAAGCACATCGTGAATTACAGCGCTCGCGGCGGAAAAGACAGCCTTCTTGTCAGCGTGACTGTAGGCATTCGCTATGATTCACCGTGGCGGCAGGTTGAAGCCTTGCTGCTCGAAGCTGCTGCGCGAACCGAGTCTGTGCTCACCGACCCTGCGCCTTTTACACTCTTGCTCTCATTGGACGACTTTAATGTGAAATATGAAATTAACGCGTATGTCAGGGCGGGCGTGCGACGCTATCTTGCGCTCACCGAGCTGAACCGCAATGTCCTCGACGTCTTTAACGAATACGGCATCTCCATTATGACGCCTGCATACCAGGAAGAGACGACTGATTTGAAGCTGGTCAAGAAAGAAAACTGGTACTCACCTCCGGCAAAGCCGGAACAGACGCCCGCGCCCGAGCAAAGAGAATATCCACCGTCGCGTTCATGAATGTGAATCAAGTTTAGGTGCCCAGGTCTCGATTTTTTGAGACCTGGCATGACTCACTATTTTGCCGTCTCGCCCGTCAACGACGGAGGAGCAAATGCATCCGCCAGCGACATGATCTTCATGCTCGACTTCAATTGATCGAGCGATGCAGCGCTGGTAATACGAATCTCCACCGGCTCATTCGGCAGCAGATCGACATAGTTGTCGGAAAATTTCGCATCTATCGACGACCCAAACGAAACATAAACGCTTCGAGCCAGCGCCGGAGATGACAGCTTGAGCACATAAGCATCTCCCTGCTTCGTCAAATCGGTGGAAATCTGCACATGCGGCAACTGCACCAACTTTGTTGGCGTGAAATAGACGATGTTGCTTGAAACCGTCTTGCCATCGACTTCGAGATCAGCCGCGCCAAAGATCGCTGCTGCATCTGTTCCGTTCGCATTCACAAATTGGCTCAGCGGAATATTCAGATAGCTCTTGCTCGAACCAGCAGGCACGCTTAAGTCCTGCTGTTCCTGCCGCAGTACTTTCCCCTGCAAATCCATGATGCGCACCCGCAGATGCGCATTTACTGGCGCAGCCTTGTCCGACACGACGTACACCGCCAGCTTGCCATCTTCAATATGCGGAGAAACCAGCAGGGGCGCATAGAATCGCTTCGCATAGTATTGCAGCGCTTTCCAGCGTCCGTAGTAATCCAGGCTCGACCATGATGCCACCGGCCAGCAATCATTCAGTTGCCAGTAAATGCCGCCCATGTTGCGTGGGCGAATCCGGCGCAGATGTTCCGCTCCGATCTTGATGCCTTCCGCCTGCAATACCTGGCTCGCATACAGGAACGATGCAAAATCCTTCGGCTCGCCATAGTAGCGCAGCATGTAATCGTGAATGATCGAGTTGCCTTCGTTGTTCTTCTGGTGGGCCAGCATCACCGGAGTGAAGATGCTCACGCGGTCTTCGGGTTTGGTGAAGGCTTCGATAGTGCTCATCTCCGGAAACGACTGAAAGCCATATTCCGTCATGAAGCGCGGGAAGTGCGTCTCGTACTCATCAAAATCCACTCGTCCGTGCCACACGTTCCATTCATGCATGTCACCCGACTGATATTCCGGAGATGTGTCTTCGTAATCCGAACTCGGAGAGCTTGGCCAGTACGGCGTCTCTGGATTTAGCTCCGCTACCGTGCGTGCAATGATGCCGCTGAAGACCGTCAGATAATCCTGCCACATGCGCATGCGCACGTCGTTCGGCAGTTGGCTTCGACCTTTCCAATTAAAGGCCGCTTCAGTCTCATTGTTCCCTGACCAGAGCACGATGCTTGGATGATTACGCAGCTGTGTAACCTGGTAGCGCGCCTCTTTTTCCACCTGTTGCTTGAAGTCATACGAGCCCGGCTGCCAGTCATTGCCAAACATGAAGTCCTGCCAGACCATGATGCCCAGCTCGTCGCAGATATCGTAGAACTCCTGTGTCTCATAGTAGCCGCCGCCCCAGTGGCGGATCATGTTCATATTCGCGTCGCGAGCCGACTCCAGCACCTGCCGGTATTGTGCTGTTGTCACCCGGCTGGGAAAGCTGTCGAACGGAATCACATCCGCACCCTTCGCGTAGACAGGAATCCCATTCACGATAAACTCAAACGAACGTCCCCACGGATCAACGTCGCGACGTAATTCCAGCGAACGCAGACCAGTCTTGGCATCAGCTTCATCCGCAGTGCCCTTTCCAAAACTCAGCTTTGCGTGGAATTTGTAGATCGGCTGCGCTCCATAGCCCGCCGGAAACCACAGATCAGGGTGGTCGATATACACCGGAACCGTGATGTGGTTCTCTCCACCGCGCAGAACTGCGTTTATGTTGGTTTCCTTTTGTTTGCCGCCATCGCCGTAACTGACTGCCAACTTCGCCTGACCATCATGCGCAGCCAAGACATCTACTTCCACATCCACATGCGCTGATTGCTGCGTCACGCCCTGCTGGTGCAAGTAGACATCCTCAATGCGAGCATCATCCCAGGTCTCCAGATGCGCCGGACGCCAGATGCCGCTGGTCACAAAGCGCGGTCCCCAGTCCCATCCATACTCGTAAGCTGGCTTGCGGATATATGTCTTCGCATCAGTGCCTGTGCGGCGCTGCCACGGATCTTTCGCGGCTACTTTCTCCGCCGCCTTAATCGGGGAAGGAAAGACAATACGCAGCGCATTCGCACCTGGTTTCAGCTGCTGTTTCACATCCACGCGCCATTCGCGAAAGGCATTATCAGCGTGCTGCACAAGCTGGTCGTTCACGTAAATATCAGCCGCGGAATCCAGGCCTGCGAACACAAGCTCGACATGCTGATGACCAAGCGTCTCCGGTGTAACCTGCAGCGTCGTGCGGTACTCCCAGTCGGCCTTCTCAATCCACTGTAGTTTGGCTTCGTTGTCGCGATAAAACGGATCGGGAATCAGGTTGTTTGCCAGCAGATCAAGATGCACATCACCCGGCACCTTTGCCGGATACCACTGCGTAGGCGTCGTCGCGTCCGGCACAAGCTGACGGAATTCCCAGCCAGCATTTAGATCAATCGAGTGCCGCTGCTCCCCAAATAACGGCAATGCAAAAATAAACAACAAGAGTAGCCAGCGCTGGCCTTTCATCCATCACTCCATCTTTGATTCTGAATGCAGATCCAATATGGTAACGATACCGAAAGCAAGGCAAGAACGCCACATTCGAGAAAGTAGCCCAGAGGCTATACTCGAATTCGAAAATCATATTTTCTTTCAGGAGTGTGAATCGCATGTCAGAAAACGAAGTCAAAATCACCGTGCGTCCTAACGGACCTTACCGCGTGGAAGGCAACGTAAAGCTCGTTGATGCGGATGGCAAAGAATGGGACCTTACCGGCAAACCGGCATTTTCGCTCTGCCGCTGTGGCGGATCGACAAACAAGCCGTTCTGCGACGGCACGCATTCGAAGATCGGCTTCCAGGCAGCGGAAGCAGCTGTCGCCAAGTCCGATGCAGAGAAGCAATCCTGAGTATTGTCATCCTGAGCGAACTCTGAACGCAGTAAACGGGGCGAAGGACATCGATATATCCCCGCCCCCAAACTTGAGGCGGGTTTTAGCCGTGTGCCCCAGAACCTGCCCTGAGCGAAGCCGAATGAGTTCGCGCAGTTAACCTGGGGTTTTTACCGCATCCAGCCGCCACACTCCCGCATCTTTATGATGTAGGAGAAACCGTGGCAAGACGACCTTCCTTCAATTTCATCTTGAATCTCGTTGCCCGTTCAGCTTTCAGCCCCATGGAAGGTTTGCAACAAAGCCCAGTACTGGCAAATCCTGACCAGCTAGGCATCACCTTTATCGGCCACTCGTCATTCTTGCTGCAAATCGGCGGGCAGAATATTCTGATCGATCCCGTTTTTGCGAGTTGGCTTATCGTTCTGCACCGCGTGCGGCGTCCAGGAATAGCCGTCAAGCACCTTCCGCCCATTGACGCTGTTCTGCTCACACACGCGCATATGGACCACCTCAATCTGCCCTCACTGCGAAGAATCGTGCATCAATCGCGTCGCATCTCGGGCAAAGCTCCGGCAGTCATTGTGCCCTGGGGCGTAGCCGATCTCGTCGAAGACCTGGGATTCAGCAGCGTCCAGACGCTTGAATGGTGGAAATCAATGACCCTCGGCAGCATTGAGGTCACCATGACGCCCGCCAAACACTGGGGCGCGCGCAAAATGACCGACACCCATCGCGGCTATGGGGGATACGTCCTGCGCAGCCGCCTGCATTCCGTCTATCACTCCGGCGACACAGGTTATTTCAACGGATTTCGCGAAATCGGCCGGCGACTCGCTCCGCAGACGGCGCTGCTACCTATCGGAGCGTATTCGCCCGACAGTTTCCGCTCTGTACATACGAGTCCGGAAGACGCATTGCAGGCTTTCATCGACCTCAACGCAACAACCATGGTTCCAATGCATTACGGAACCTTCTGCCTCTCCGCCGAGCCGATGAGTGAGCCGCTGCCCCGCCTGCTCGCTGCGGCCGAGTGGGATGGACTCAAAGAACGCATGCTGCCGCTGTCCGAAGGCGAGACACAGATCTTTACTCCACCGCGCGCAGACACGCATCCGGCATTGACAGCAACCGAGACTGCCTGAATACTGGTGCAAGCCGGAGCGTTATTCCGGCGCATTGCACGATGAGTAAAACAGGCTCGCATCCAACACTTGCAGATGTAGCGCGCAAAGCCGGAGTCGGAACTACAACCGTCTCTCGCGTTATCAATGGCGGAAACCGCGTCAGTCCCCGCACCTTAAAGCGCGTCCACGCTGTTATTGAACAGCTGGGCTACATGCCCAACCAGGCGGCGCGCATTCTTAAAGGCGAACGCACCAAAACCATCGGCCTAGTCATTCCCAGCATTGCCGACTCTTTTTTTTCAAGCTGCGCCGAAGCTGCACAGGAGATTGCCCGCGCCCACGATTCGCTGCTCATCGTCACCGTCACCAACAACGATCCGCACATCGAGATGGAGAACCTCAACGTGCTTATGCGCCATCGCACCGATGGCCTGCTGCTTGCGCCCGCAAACTATCAAAGCGACACGCTGGCCGAATATCTTGGCCGCATCTCGACGCCGGTTGTCAGCTTCGACCGCCCGATTCCAAAGACCGGCATTCCCAGCGTTGTCGCTGACAACTACAATGGCGCGCGCATCGCCACAGAGCACCTCGTCAGTCACGGCTACAAGCGCATCCTCTGCCTCGGAGGCGAGCCCACGCTCTACACGCTGCGCGAGCGCCTGCGCGGATACCGCCACGCCATCGAAGAAAATGGCCTGCCGGCAATCATTGATATGTCGGTGAAAGATTACAAATCGGCGGAATACGCCATCGAAAGCTACCTGGCCACAGCGCAGCCCCCAGACGCAATCTTCACCCTAAAAAACAGCACTACAATCTATGCATTTGAGACGCTGCAGAAGCTGAAAGTGTCCATCCCGAAAACCGTTGCCCTGCTCGGCTTTGATGATTTTGAATTGGCCGCGACGTTGAAGCCCTCTATCAGCGTCATTCAGCAGCCGATTGAAGACCTGGGCCGCATCGCCGCGGAAATACTCTTCGAGCAGCTTCTTCCCATGAAAAAGGCTAAACATCTGCCTGTAAAAAAACGCCAGGACCAGGTGAAACTCGAAACCAAGCTCGTCCTGCGGCATTCGTGCGGCTGCAATCCTGCTGCTTCTAATTAGCGAAACCGTGACCCGGGAGGCGATTTATCTTCCGATTTAAACCAGCAGCCAACTTAAATGCGCAACCCGATGCTCTTCGTGAGAATGGGGAAAATAGCCAGGGGGAGCTTACTGGCCGCATCACTTTTCTTTCTTCCTCTCTTCCAGCAGCTTATTGAATTCATCCCGTGGCATCTTCAGCTTCTCCGGATGCGCATCAATCCACTTCGCCAACGCGTCATATTTCGTCGGAGTCCATCCTCCTTCAAATTCCGCGCCATTTTTGCCAGCCTTATTCATCTCGAAGTTGAAAGCATCTTCCAGATTGGTGAATTCGGCCGAACTTATCGCTTCTTCGGCCAGAATCGCGGGAATGAAGAGCACACCGTCAGTCTTTGCCAAAACCAAATCCCCAGGGAGCACAACAGCCCGTCCGATGCGAACAGGAGCATTGATGGCCGTCAGAGTCATGTCGGCCCACGCAGAAGGATCATAGCCTCGATAAAACCCATTCAGGTTGGGAATCTCGCGGTTCTCTTCCTGGTCTCTGATGCCCGCATCGAAAATGAATCCTGAACGGGTGTGCGCCGCGATGCCGCTGCCAAGATTCGACCCAATCAGCGTGCCTTCCACGATCTTGCTGAACCCGTCTGCGACATAAACATCGCCCTGCTGTAGTTCGTTAATTGGCCAGCTATTCGTGTCGCCCACCCGTCCTTCAGCCTTACCCTCAGCCTTGATCGCCTTCGCCATATCCGGGCGTCTTGGCATGTATTGCGCCGTCAAAGCCCGTCCCGCAAATGGTTTGTCGATATGCAAAGCCTGCCAACCTCCCTCAAACTGGCAGCGATAGCCCTTGTCCTGCAGGAAGTCCCATACGTCTTCGACGGATACATCGAGGGCCCTCTGCAGCAGATCATCAGGAAGTTTAGGCCGGCCATCAGGAAAGCGTTCACCCTTCCAGCCCGACGTGTAGAACATGATCTGTTCCCTGGTCGTCTTCACCTGAGAAAAGGCCGGGATTGCAATCACAAAGCCAACAAGCAGGATGATCGATAGAACTTTCTTCATGAATTCTCCACGTAACCAACGCACTACTTTTCCGCCATTCTGAACGGAGCCAAGGGCGCAGTGAAGAATCTCAACGTCTTCGCTTTTTCTGGAATCGCTGAGATCCTTCGTCACTACGTTCTTGGGATGACTACTGCATTCGCTTGAATGAAGCCGGATTAGTGCTTCACGGCAATGGCTGAAATTTCAATCTTCGCCCCGCCTATCAAACCTGCAACCTGCACTGTGGCTCGCGCCGGCTTGGGATCCGGCATGAGTTTCTTGTAGACTTCATTCATTTTTTCGACATCGTTCAGGTCGGTAACATAGACGGTTACAGAAACGATATCGGTCATCTGAAAGCCTGCTTCTTTTACCACTTTTTCTACCGCGGCGATGGCATTTGTAGTCTGCAGAGTAATATCCGTACCCGTGACTTTGCCATGCGCATCAGGTCCCTGCTGGCCTGCAACATAAAGAGTATTGCCCGCAACATACCCGTCACTGAAAGGCATGCCAGGAGTAAAACCAACTGCCTGGTGCTGGGCATAGGCACTTCCCGATGCGCCAATAGCAAGCAACCCGGCCAGCCACAGGCCGCGCGTTATCGTCCGAGAATTTTCCTTTTTCATCCTTTTGATCTCCTGTTTTGTGTCAGTGATTGGGTCTTTGCTCAGATCTCTTCCGTTTTGTTACCGGAAAAAAGGTGCTTTACAGCCGTGTAAAATGGAATCGTTTCCACCAGCCTGTTTTTCATGTATATTGCAAGAGGGCTGCTGATCGGCTTCGATTCAGGTTTGCCATCGATTTTTGGTCTGGCGCTATTTTCGTGATTGTTGTGTTGCAACGCAATTCTAATCGTGCCGTCCGTCTTATGGGGCTTTCTAACTGCGTATGAGTTCTTTTTCTGTTGGTGTGGATTTGGGTGGAACAAACCTCCGCGTTGCGGCTTATACCCGCGCGTCGGGCTTCCTTGAAACCATCCTCCTCCCTACACGCCTCGCCGCTGGGCGGCACGCTGTTGTCGAAGACATGTGCCAAGCTATCAATAAATTGCTTGGCAACTGGTCATCCATCTATGAATTGACCGGCATTGGCATCGGAACTCCGGGGCCGCTCGAATTGCCCGCCGGACGTTTGCACAGTCCCCCTAATCTGCCCGGATGGGACGGCTTTGAACTCCGCGCCGAAGTCGAGGCCTGCCTCGGCATGTCCGTTACCGTAGAAAGCGACGCCAACGTTGCTGCGCTGGCCGAATGCGCTCTCGGCAGCGGACGCACGCTCGACATCGACTCGCTGTGTATGCTCACCCTCGGCACCGGAATTGGCAACGGCATTGTTCTCAAGGGAAAAATCTGGCATGGCGCAAATGGCATGGCAGGTGAGGCTGGTCACCTCAATATTGAACCCAATGGCCCTGTCTGTGGATGTGGAAGCCGCGGCTGCCTGGAGATGTACGCCTCCGCAACTGCTGTCCGTCGCATTGCTCTCGAAGCAGCCGCTTCAGGAAAAGCGCCCGGGCTCGCGACCCTCGCAAAACAAAACCCGCACTTCACCACCCGCGATCTCGCTGATCTGGCCGAGCAGGGTGACGCCGATGCAAAGCGTATCTATGATGACGTGGGCCGCGCGCTCGGCATCGGCATCGCTGACCTGGTGAATACGCTGAACCTGCCCCTCTACGTAGTTGGCGGAGGATTGGCAAATGCCTGGAACCTGTTTTCTCATGCTTTGTTTGCCGAGGTGCGCTATCGCAGCTATGTCTATCGGCTTACGGAGCCGGGGCATTCGGTTCTGAATGGCAACTCCAATGAAGGCACA
>DATAQW010000123.1:0-3040 GCA_036264445.1 Pseudacidobacterium sp. | reverse complement strand
CGCGGGTTATGCTGCGCTTTGTATCCGCATTGCTCCCGGCCTTCCTGGTATTTACACCTGTGCAGGTGGAATGTAGACGGCAGCACGATCATATGTCGGGACAGCATGACCGGATGGGAACGGTCCAATTCGACACATCATGCAGCCCTGAGGCGCGTGACGAATTCAATCTGGCGGTGGCAACTTTACATTCCTTTGGCTACCGAAAGTCAGCGCAGTTATTTGCCGATGTGCTGAGCAAAGATCCCACGTGCAGCATGGCGGAGTGGGGCATTGCGATGAGCCACTACCGCGAATTATGGGATCCCCCCAGTGAGGACGATCTGAGAATCGGACTGGAAGCCGCTCAAAAGGGCCTGTCGATGAAACCGAAGACGCAAAGAGAACGGGATTATCTGAGCGCTATTCTGGGTTTCTATCAAAATGCAGGCGTAGAGAGTCACAGCATCCGCGCAAAACGATATGAGATTGCGATGGAGTCGCTGCACAGACGGTATCCTCAGGACAGCGAAGGGGCCATTTTTTACGCTTTGTCTTTGATCGCGAATGCTCCCATCAATGACAAGACTTACGCGAATCAAAAGAAGGCGACCGAACTTCTCGAACCTATCTTTCTGCAACATCCCGGACATCCGGGGGTTGCGCATTACATTATCCATGCCGACGATAACCCGGTGTTGGCTCAGCATGCTTTGTATGCGGCGCAACGCTATTCCCGGATTGCACCGGACTCACCTCACGCCCTTCATATGCCCTCTCATATTTTTACGAGGCTTGGTTTGTGGGACGAATCCATCGCCTCAAACCTTGCCTCGGTCGCCAGCGCGCGCAAGCAAAAGCTGGCTGGCGACGAGTTACACGCTCTCGATTACCTGATTTATGCATATCTGCAGACCGGGCGTATAAGTGAGGCGCGCAGACTGACTCAACAGCTTCCTATTGTCGAACCGGACGATGCCGCCAGATATGCCGGGCTGTACGCGACAGCTGCGATACCAGTCCGGTATTGGATCGAGCGTCAGCAATGGGGCGTTGCTGCGGCTCTTCCTGCGCCTTCGCAAAGCTTACGGGCGGACGCATATGCGTCGACCAGGGCGACTCTTTATTTTGGCCGTGCACTTGGCGCAGCCAGGTTCGGGGACATCGAAGCGGCGCGAGCAGCAATGCAACCGCTTCTCTCTCTGCGCGGCGCACTCGCGCAGAGCGGCGACGACGATGCGATTGAGGTGAAGATTCAATTGAAGATTGTGACCGCCTGGATCAAGTGGACAGAAGGTGATCACCATGCGGCCTTGCAGGAGATGCGATCAGCCGCAGCCATGGAAGAGGCGACGAAAAAATCGCCTATCAGTCAGGGTTCCATCGCTCCCGCGCCGGAAACGCTGGGAGATATGTTGCTTTTGGCAAAAGAGCCGAAGCTCGCGCTGGCGGCCTATGAATCGGCCCTGAAAACCACGCCGGGGCGCTTCAGAGCAGAATACGGCGCCGCTGTTTCCGCCCAGGAGGCAGGGCTGCGGTCTTCTGCGGAGCAGCATTACCGAAAGCTGCTCGGTAACTGCAGCCATGCCGATGCAGATCTTCCGGAACTCGCGAAGGCAAATCACTTTTTCGGCGAAGACTAGTTCCCGCCGCAATTCAGATCCCCACGAAACTCCTGTCGGAAACGGGGGAACGGTCAACTCGCAAGCACGGTACGCGGATAGAAGTACCGCGGTGGACGTGGCGAGACATCGGCACTCTCCTATGTTTATAGTCGGCAGGCACAAATCCGAGCACTACTCTGTACATCCATAAAAGAAGATGAGGTGCTCGATAGCCGTCTCGTCAACGATCGAGAAATACATTCCGGCTTGGCCGCCATCCGCGAACGTGTGATTTATGACTATGGCTCACCTGAATCGCTAATTTGCGACGGATCCGGGCTGTAGGCCGACACGCCGCAGTAAATCCTGGAAGCGCTGATCATCACGAAAGGGATCAAATACGGGATCGACAGCGAGATACGACATCCAAACGGCACGGTCATCATAGGCAACTTGGAGCCACCTGAAAGTTTGCTCTTTGTCATTCAGAGCAGCATAGATCTGCGCCAACCCGTAGGGTGACACATAGCGCTCGCGAGAAATCTTCTCGAGCTGAGCAGCAATCCGAAGGGCATCAGTCTTCCTCCCCGCCACCGCCTGAGCGACTGCCAGCTGAGCCACGTAAAGGGGGCTGCCGCCGGAAAGCTTGGCCGCCAACTGTAGTTCGGCGAGCGCTTGTTTGTGCAACCCTGCTCGCACGTAGCTTTCACCGAGCACTAAATGAGCGGTTGCAAAGTTTGGATCCATTGCAACTGTGTTCCGGCTTTGCTCAATTGCCAGGTCATATTTGCGCGCGAGATAGTAGCGTTGTCCGACCCAAGTGCCGATCATGAGGTTGAGCGGATCAAGCTCTAATGCCTGCCTTGCCTGGAGCAGCGCTTCATCATGCCGCCCCCTTATCGACAGATAGTCTCCATACCAATGGTGCGCGTTTGCATAGTGAGGATCCAACTGTAGCGCACGCTTGAACTCCGCCTCCGCCCCTGGCCAATCCCACCTGTGGCTAAGAAGCAGAGCCAACGAGGCGTGGGCTTCAGCGGACCGTGGATCAATTTCAGTCGCTTTGAGTGCTGCTGCATATGCCTTCGGGAGGGCTTCGTCGGGAGACAAGAAACCGTGCCAGGTCAGTCCGCTGTTGCAATCCGCGAATCCCGAGTAGGCTTCAGCATAAGCTGGATCCTTTTCCATTGCCTGCTGGAAGTAAATGGATCCTTTCTGCAAGCCGTCGGCGGTCCGCTTGTTCCAATAATAGCGGCCCTTGAGATAGGCGACATATGCCTCAGGATCGATGTGCTTTGCGTTCGTGAGTTTAGTTCGTGCGGCCGGCGTGAGCACAGCAGTGGTCCGCAGCGAGATCTCTCGCGCCACACTGTCCTGGAGCGACAATACATCGCCAAGCGGGCCCTCGAAGGATTGTGCCCAGAGATGCTTGTCGCTCCGGGTATCGATCAGTTGGG
>DATAQW010000286.1:0-9483 GCA_036264445.1 Pseudacidobacterium sp. | reverse complement strand
CAATTAGCAAAAGCACTCTCTCCGCAGGCCCGAATTACACATTGAATTTTGTTGCTGGAACTTTGCTGGTGACCCAGGGCCAATCTCAAACGGTTACGATCAGCAACTTTACACCTCCCACTACCTACGGTGGCCTCAACTCCTCTTTCAGCTTTACTACAACTGCAAGTTCCGGCCTCCCTGTCGATGTGACATTCACGGGCCCGGTGAAGACTCAACAGACCACCTCCGGTTGGAATGTAACGGTGGTGGGAGCAGGACAAGTAACGATTACAGCCACCCAAGCCGGGAATACCACCTATGCTCCGGAGACCGCCACGAAACCCTTCATCGTGAATCCAGCGCCACTAACAATTACGCCCAATAACGCGCAGATGGCCTACGGCTCTTCTTCTCTTCCGGCTTTCAGCTACACTGCTTCGGGCTTTGTCAACAATGACAACACTTCGGTTCTGAGCGGAACTCCCGTTTATTCCACAACCGCAACAGCAAGCTCTGCTCCTGGACAGTACCCTATCCAGATTGCGCAGGGAACTCTCTTTGCACAGAACTATAGCTTCGTGCTCAAACCGGGCACACTGACTGTCACAACGGCCGGACAGACGATCACGTTTGGCGGCGTGCAAGATACCCCTTATAACAGTGCTGAAACTGTTGCCGCCAGCGCGAGTTCCGGACTGCCTGTGACATACTCGGTGTCGGGTCCGGTCTCTACGCTCACCGGGCAGGGACCCAATGGAACAGTCATAACGGTCACCCCAACGGACGTTGGGCCAGTGACGATTACCGCTACCCAGACGGGAAATCAAGACTACGCGCCCGCGCCTCCTGCCATCGTGTCGTTCAATGTGGTCAAGGCAGAGGCCGACCTGACTCCAATAACTGTCACTCGTCCGGTTGGTGCACCAAATCCAACCTTCCAGTTCCAAATCTCGCTTGCGCAGGGCGTAAATATCGATCCTGTTGCTCCGCCGTATTTCACCGGAGCGCCGAACATAGCGACGACGGCAACCCAATCGTCGCCTCCCGGGTCGTACCCGATCACAATGACGCAGGGCACACTCTCGGCTGAACATTACTTCTTTGTCTTCGATCAAGGCACGCTCAACGTCACCTCGGCCTCGAGCTATATCATTACGACTAACCCGACCTCGGTTACCGTCCCACGTGGCCAAAGCAGGCAGATCAGCGTCATCCTGTCTCCAGTTAATAACTATGCGGGTAGCGTGACCCTTGGCTGCACCGGATTGCCCGCAGGAGTTTCCTGCGCTTTTAGTCCGGCGTCACTTACAATTCAGCCTCCCAGTGGCGGCAGTGCCTCCGCCCAGCCTGTGCAAGGCACACTCACAATTACAGCAACAGGTGGCAACGCGTCGCTTGAACCTCTTGAAGTATGGAGAAAAGGATCACCGCTTGCTGCCGGGTTCCTTTTATTGCCCGGTATGGTTGGTGGAATCGTCTTGCTGCTCGGACGCCGCCGCTTCCTGCAAAATGTTCACTCCAGGAATGGTATGGCACTCCTGATATTGTTCTGCGTGCTGGGGGCGCTCGCGGCATGTGGAGGCGGCAATAGCGGCAGCTCACAGGCGCAACGCGGCACAGCGATGATACAAGTCACCGGATCCGGTTCTGCCGCAGATGGCGCAGCGGATCTAGCGCAAACCGTTAGCCTTTCGGTGACGATTCAGTAGGTTTTGCTCCAGGGCAGTAGCTGTGGCGGTTTCGGCAGCTGCTGGAAAGATGCGCTGATGTACCGTTGTGACGAGTCTTTCGTCGGACTCAGCGCTTGGCTAGAAGGCAGAGCATGTGCTCTCCCCAGCGTCCGGCCGCAACTCGGACGCGGTTCGAAGTGAAGTGTCGTCGGGACAGCACGGGCCAGCCCCGGGCGCGTGCTGTCCTGTGTACAACTCGTCACGCCCTGGGGGCGCGACCGGCGCCCCTGCAACGAGAAATGTTTCATCGAGAAAGAGAGAGCAGAATGTTGAAGTCCAAATTGCCTTCAGTTGCGTGCGTCGTGCTCGGCCTCGTTACCGCCGCGGCTGCACAGACCGTAAAGACTCAGATCAACTTCCCACAGCCTGTAGCCGGTGTCGCTGTAAATCCATTCACTGACCTGATTTATGTTGTTGAGCCCTCTTTTGGTGGGCCAAACGATACTCTGGCAGTCGTGAGCGGCAAAACGGATCAGGTTATCGCCAATATCAGCGTGCCGGTCGGAGCATATTTACCGGCCGTCGACTGGCTGACCAACAAAATCTATATCGCCAGCTGCAATACCTCCGAAGATCCTACCCCGTGTTTCGTTACGGTAGTGGATGGCAGAAAAAATGAGGTCGTCCACCAGATTCCCATTACATCCAACCCGGGAAACGGACTGCTGGGCATCACGGTTGACCCATTCAGGGACAGCGTGTACGTTGCTAACGCCTCAGATGGTGTTGTGGACATCATTAGTGGCCGCACCCACACGATCATAAGCGAACTCAGCACAAGTGAGGGCACTCCGACCGGTCTAGTTGTCAATCCATTCAATCAGTTGCTCTATGTGCCCCTGGGCAATAGCACCATCGACATCTTTAATTTGAGGAAGAAGGAGGTGCGTGAGGTAACCTTCGGTACCGCGACATCATTTGCTGCAGTCAATCTGTCAACGAACAATCTCTATGTGACAGACTCCGTGATCGGGCCTTCCACAGTCGGCGTCTTTGACAGGAGTGGCACGGCAATAACCTCCGTCCCGGTGGGAGATACACCCTACGGTTTGGACGTGGATCCATTCACGAATCTTGTATTTGTCTCGAGCACCGCGCTGAACGAGATAACTGCAATCAACGGCAAGACTAACACGGTGACTTCCACAGTGTCAGGAGTGCCTGCAACGTTTGTCGCGGTGAATCCAGTCACAGAAAAGGTCTATGTTACGGGCGGAAACTCGCTGACCGTGCTAACAGAAAAATAGACGTAGCACCCATCGTCATTCTTGTGATTACCCTCACTTATGTGGCGGCTGAATAGGGAATTCAGTCGTCACATGTTTCTTACACTGCAGGAAGCAAGCGACATGGGATTAGCAATCTTTTAGCTCAATAGAAGATATCCCGCCTCAATGTCGCGCTCGGCCCTTAACGTCATCGCATCGACGCGAACATCGTTAGCCTCAAAACCCAAAAACTTGACAACGGTTAGCGTGGAAGGCGACAATGCTTTCTGCGTGGAATCGATACCATTCGGTAATGGTATGCATACCACTCTTAATACATATAACTGCCCCTCTTGTGCGCTCCCAGGTTTAAAGCATAAGGAGCGGAACGAAAATTAATTCGAAAGTCTATTCTGGAGGCAAAATTTGAAGCGGTTGACGCTGCGTCTTCTGAAGCATCGTGTCGTATTGGCCGCGCTGGTTGCGGCGCTTTTCTGCATACAATCCCACGCACAAGACTTCCGTGCCACCCTGACAGGATTGGTGACTGATCCTTCTGGTGCGGTAATCGGAAATGCCACTGTGACGGCTATTAACTCTGATTCCAAAACGAGCTATACCGGCAAAACCAGCGGCAAGGGAGTCTATTACATTCCTTATGTCTTGCCGGGAACCTATACGGTCACCGCTAAAGCAAACGGATTCAATTCAGTCGTGCAGGAGAACGTTCTCTTGCTTGCATCGCAGACATTCAATCAAAACTTCACCCTTGAGGTCGGTTCGGTTTCTCAGCAGGTTGTGGTCGATTCCGCACCTGCGCAGTTGGAGACCACGACAGGGTCTGGTGGAACGGTGCTCGATCAGCGCACTCTCCAGAGCGTGCCACTCAACGGCGGCCAGTCCTATACGCTGGTCGGCACTACGCCCGGCAGCCAGTTTACGCAGACAAGTTTTGGAACGAGCGGCAGTCATGGCACGACAGGCTACGACTCATCGAATTCCTACACTATTGGCGGCGGTATTGTCGGCAACAACCAGTTCACATTGAATGGCAGCAACATTACGAGCCAATACACCTATAACAATCACGGAGCTGGCGAGTGGAGTGTTTCTCCCAATATCGACAGCATTCAGGAAGTAAACGTGATGACGACCACCTATGACGCGCGCTATGGCAGGACAAGTGGCGGGACCGTCAATGTGGTGAGCAAGAGCGGTGGCGATCAGTACCATGGCTCGGCTCGATATGCCTATGAAGGCTCTTTGATGAACGCCAATACATTCCAGAACAACCTTACCGGCACGCCGCGGCAGGGAGAGGTGCAGAACCAGTTCTGGATTACAGCCGGCGGGCCCATCATAAAGAACAAGCTCTTTTTCTTTTTCGGATTTGAAGGATATCGCCAGAGTCTCTCAGGCACAACACTGGAGAATGTGGCGCCCGCTTACCTGCGTCCTGGATACAACGGGAACAGCGGAGTGGACTTCAGCCTCGTGCAGAAGCTCGATCCGCAGGAGTTCCCAAACGGCATTCCTATCTATCAGCCAGGTACGGCATCCTGCCTCGATGGCGGACCGGCAACTTCATGCAGCAGCGATCACGTAGCGCAGCAACAATTTGCAGGCAATGCTATTCCTGGATCAATGGTTAACAGCACTGCCAATGCGGTTCTTAAATATATCCCGCTTCCCAACATTCCGGGAGCGGAAAATCTGGCCAGAGGTTCTAACTACATCAGTCAGACACCTGACCGCTACGAGTACAACCAGCCGCAGATCCGTGTGGATTACAACTTGACGGACAAAACCAAGCTGTACAGCTATTTCATGTACGTGCGAGGAACGGAAAACAGAAATCAGAATGGCTTGCCGGGGCCTGCGGCGAATGGAAACATCAACTATGTCCACCAGAATTGGGTGGCAACACAGGACGTGACGCATGTCTTTTCTCCTACCCTTGTAGGGGACTTCAAAGTCTCATTCAACCGTTTTTATGAGTCATCACCGGATGGCGATCTGTCCTCACAAACCGATCCCCAATCTATTGGGCTGGGCATGCCATTGCCGGGAACAACATCCTCAAAGTATTTGCCGGAGTTTAAAATTACCGATGGCTGGGGCACCGGGTTTCTATCCAATAATCCCGCAAACAATAATCAGATTTTCGGAAACAACCTCAATGCTGATGTGACCAACAACTTCACCTTCGACGCCGATTTTACGAAAACAGCGGGAGCGCACACTTTTGAATTTGGTGGCGAGATCGACGAGTTCCAGTATGGTGGTGTGCCCGACGGGGGTGGCCATCCGAATGGGTATTTCGGATTCAGTTCAGCATGGACGCAATTCAATCCACACAATAGCAGTTGCTACCCGCTCGTTCCTGGCGCAGGCAATTCGAACACCTGTTCTGCAAATAATCCAAATGGCTCATCGCTGGCCTCTTTCTACCTGGGCCTGCCAGCTGCTGGAGACACAAACCACTCCAACGGTATCGACTGGTTTAACTCCATCATGGAAGGCTATCCAGTCTATGCAATTTATTTCCAGGACAACTGGCGCGTAAATTCCCGCCTCACGCTCAATCTCGGCCTGCGCTATGATGTGCAGCGCGGGTTACGCGAACGCTACAATCACCTCAATCGCGGACTCTGTTTCACCTGCGTCAATCCCTTGACCAATGAAGCTTCTTACCAGACAAATGTCGCGAACGCCGCTAATGTTGCGGCATGGACAGCCGCCGGAATCAATCCCTCTTCTCTGGATACGGTGTATGGCGGGGTTGAATTCGCGGGATCGAATGGCCAATCGCGCGATGCCTATAACACGGACTGGTCTGATGTCGGTCCGAGAATCGGTTTCGCTTTTGTCATCGATCCTAAAACAGTCGTCCGCGGCGGTTGGGGGCTGATGTACTCCTATGGTCTCGAGGGAGGTTCGAGCATCGGGGAAAACCAGACTACGAACTACACAGCATCGACAGATGGGGGCAATACGCCCACGAACTATTTCCAAGGGGGAGCTCCATTCCAGACCGGACTGCTCTCTCCTACGGGAAATAGCCAGGGATTATTGACGGATGTAGGAAATGGCACCATTCAGGCCGATTTCCCGAATCGTAAGGTGCCGATGGAGCAGATAGTATCTCTGGGTGTTCAGCGTGAGTTGCCCGGCGGAATGGTTCTTGATGCGAGATATGCCGGCAACTTCAGCAGCCGTCTGCGCGTGAACTTGTGGCTGAACGGCACAGCAACACTGGCCGAACAGAAGGCGGCTCAGGCCAATCCTCAGATATGGGATCAGCAGGTGCCGAATCCTTACTATGGCGTAGCCGGGATGTCCGGTCCTGGCCAGTGCGGAACCTCCACAACAGTGATGGCCATTGCTCTTACGCTGCCGGGATCGCAGTATTGCTCGCCGGGCGGCTATGGATTGATCGGACAATATAACGCACCACTGGGACGCAACTGGTATGACGGTCTGGAGGTAAAACTGACCAAGCGCGCAACTCGAGGGCTGACGCTCAATCTGGCCTACACATATTCGAAGACTATGAACGGCGATGGGTATCTGAATGGATGGCCTTATCAGAACCCCTTCCAGATCCACCAGCTTGCGAATACGGACCGCACTCATATTTTGTCGCTAACCAGCGTTTGGGACCTGCCCTTGGGAAAAGGAGGCATGTTCCTCACAAGTCCTTCACGGCCGCTGGGAATGCTGATCAACAACTGGTCGCTCAGCAGTGTATTCAATGCGCAAAGCGGCGTTCCGGTTCAGGTGAATACCGGCTGGTACTATAGCTGCCCCGGCGCGAGTTACCGTCCGCAGGGAGGCACATCGGTGGGCAAAGGAAGATGGTTCGGCAATGACCTGAGTTGCTGGCAGGGTATTCCTGCGTGGGGGCTCATGAATCTGATCGGAACAACAGCGCAGGTACGTCAGCCTACGATTCCGAATCTTGACCTCTCGATTCAGAAGAGCACTCCGCTTCGGGAGAACCTGACCTTAGATCTGCGTCTCGACGCATTCAATGCCCTTAATTCTGTTTTGTTTGGGGGCCCGGACAACAACCCTGGGGATGGTCCTGCGAGCTTTAGTCCAGCGACCGGCTGGAGCGGCTTCGGCACTGTCGGACCACAACAGCAAAACTTCCCCAGAATTTTGCAGATCACCGGAAAAATCAGCTTTTAGTTAAGAAGAGCAGGCTTCTGGTAAAAACAGGAGCTTGCTCTGTTTCCTTTTCTGCCATTCTTTCGTAAATGAATTTATCCACCTTCAAAGGGACTTCTAAACATGCCCTCGATTCGGACCAGACGCGCAGCTTTTTTATTGATAGCCGCTTGTTCCATGCACTCACTGTATGCGCAGCATAGCGCTACATCAGCGAAGCGGCCAATCGAGTACGTAAATGGACTCGTAGGTACAGCGCCACTGGATAATCAGAAGCTGATCGGAAATGCGCCGCCTCCCGGAGAGCTACTATATTCCGGTTTTACTTCTCCGGCCGCTGTGCTCCCGCATGGATCTACAGATCCAGGCCCTATAAATGCCAATCTGGACCTCGAATATTCGGCAGGTGTCAGAGCCCCTTATTTCTATCCCAATCGAACGATGGTTGCCTTTTCCACCGGCGTGCAGGGAGGACCGAATGTGATGCCCGTGGTGGGTAACTGGACTGTTCCGCCTCAACGCAGCGTTTCGGTGTATGACAAAGCGCGGGAGAAGTCCACGCCCGGATATTACAGCGTTTATCTTGACGACTTCCGCACTCAGACCGAGATGACGGCAACCACATGGACTTCTATTTTCCGTTTCACATTCCCTCCGTCTGAGAAATCCCATGTCCTTCTCGATCTTGGACGCGAAGGCGGGAATATCGAGATTGTTGGCGACCATACCGTCCAGGGCAAGTCAAAATACGGCAGCCATTTCTTTGTCGCAGAATTCTCCAGACCGTTTGTCGCCTTCGGCACCTTCAGGCAGGATCCGCCGACACAGCCTGAGCGTGAAGACATTCTTGGATGGAATGAGGTCAATCCCGCGTCCCGCAGCGTTTCGGGGAATTTTGCAGGCACCTACCTGCGGTTCACCACCACACAGGGCGAGCAGGTGCTGATGAAAGTCGCTTCGGGCTCAAGTTACGAGGAGGCTGAAGAGAAGCTCCAGGTGGAAAGTCCAGCCTGGGACTTTGATGGAATTAAGCGGCAGGCAGAGGCGGCGTGGGCGAAAAAGCTCAACGCCATCGAAATTCAAGGAGGGACAGAAAAGCAGCGGATGCTTTTCTACTCCTGTCTCTATCATTCTTTTGCCAGCCCACGGCTCCTGGCGAGGAAAGACGAGACCTTCATCGGCGAAGATCACCAGCCGCATACTGCCGAATATGACCGGTATAACCAGGTTCCGCTTTGGGACACTGGCCGCAACCAGATTGTATTGCTTACGCTGCTTGAGCCCGATGTAAAAGTCAATATTCTGCGTTCTCAGTTGGATATCGCCCGCGAGACCGGCTATATGGGTACGTCCTTCCATGGCGACAACGCAGTCCTGATGTATCTAGGGGACTGGGAGCGTGGCCTGGATTTCGACTGGGCCTCAGCCTATGAGTACCTGCGCAAAAACGCAATGGACCCGAAAGGCCCAAGGGGTTATCTGGCCGAATATATGAAGAACGGATGGATATCGGATTTTATTCCTAAGGATCAGGATCCGAGTCCGCCATATGCGGGCGGCAAAGCTGGAGCTGCTACTACGCTTGAATACAGTTGGGACGATCATGCGCTTGCTCTGTATGCGAAGAAGCTGGGTCGCCAGGAGGATTACGAGATGTTCCTGAAGCGGGCGCATAACTACAGGAACGTGTTTGACTCTTCTGTCGGTTTCATGCGCGGCCGAACCGAAGACGGAAAATGGATATCTCCCTTCGATCCTAGAGAGCCATACTACAACTTCATGATGAAAGAAGCCTCGGGTTGGTCCACTTTATGGCTGGTTCCTCATGATGTGCAGGGACTGATCGATCTTCTTGGAGGACGCGAAAAGTTCGCGGCCAAACTCGATGCATTCTTCTCTATTCCCTACACCGCCAAGGGCATCTGCCGTGACTGCACGGGTGTCATCGGACAGTATGTCCAGGGTAACCAGCCGGATCAGCAGGCGGCTTATTATTACGACTGGGCAGGACAGCCATGGAAGACACAAAAGCTGACACGCCAGATTCTCGAAGAAATGTACGGGAGCGATAAGACACACCTGGCGTTCCCGGGCATGGACGACCAGGGCTCCACTTCGTCATGGTACGTAATGAGCGCGCTCGGTTTTTATCCCGTCGATCCATCCAGTCCCGATTACATTTTGGGCAGCCCGATTTTCAGTCGTTCCGTTATTCATATGGGGAATGGTAAGGACTTCACGATTATCGCCCAAAATAATTCGCTCCAAAACATCTATATCCAGTCTGCAACTTTAAATGGAAAACCATGGAATAAGACCTGGTTCGATCATTCCGATATCAAAAATGGCGGAGAACTGATTTTGCATATGGGACCTGAACCGAACAAAAG
>DATAQW010000101.1:0-3537 GCA_036264445.1 Pseudacidobacterium sp. | reverse complement strand
CATTCTAAATACCTGCTTGCGCTGCGTTTTCAATCGGCAATAGTCCTAAATGCCGATTTGCCTCCACGCGGAAACGGGTATTTTTCTATTGATTTATGGATAGAAAATCCTTATAATGGTATGGTTTGTGACCTTCCGGTGTGACCTGCTTATCCAGTCTAGCAGGCCATATGAACCGGGTTTCTGTAAGGCACCTTATTGCTAGAGGATATAAAAAAGATGGCAAAGCGTCGTGGCAATCCAAACTGGGGTAAACCGGAGCCAATCGGCCCGGTGGTCCCCACCGTGACTTCATTCGAGCAGGTGGTCAAGGAATTTAAGCTCACCCCTGATCAGTACATTCGCTCTACCCGGCTTCGTGAATGGGCTCGCCGGAACCGCAACTCGAAATACATCCCCGAAGCACTTCTGGAAGCATGGGGCTTCGAGATCGAGTCCACTTTATAGCTACAGAGATTTTTCCGGTATCAGCAAGCGCCGCCTTCGGGCGGCGCTTTTGCATTCGTGCCTTTCCGAAGTGCGAGGCTCAGCTAGTAAGGAAATGACACGGCGAAGGGAACTGGCTTGCGCAGCAACTCCTGTATCGCCGCGTCCGATTGTCGGAGCCCTGCAAAGTTGCAGATGTGCAGGGTTCAGGCAACCAGCCTACGTCCAACTGCACCCTATTGTGCTGGAATCAGCTGGGCTACTTGTTCCGAATGTGCGTAGTACTACTCAGATTCGGTATGTTCTGGTGGACGAGGTCACGCGTGAACCGCGCACCGGAGTTGAATGTCCACTGCAAGGACAAAGGAGAACCACTATGAAACGAGTTTTGGCGGTCGCGATTTGTATCGGTTTAGCCGCGCCACTCTTCGCGCAGCAGAAAGAAGATGAGCGGTTGAGGGATTCAGCCCAGGTGCTGAAAGAGATCCTGGGAGCACCGGATCAGGGCATTCCGCATGACCTGGTGGAGAAGTCCGAGTGCGTGGTGGTTTATCCCTCAGTCAAGAAGGCGGCCTTTGTTGTGGGCGCGTCTTATGGACGCGGCGTGATCACTTGCCGCAGGCATCCCGGCCCAGGCGGAGCATGGAGCGCTCCGGCTATGTTTGCCCTGGAGGGAGGGAGCTTCGGGCTTCAGATCGGCGGAGAGGCGACTGACTTCGTCCTGCTGGTTATGAATGACCAGGGTGCGCAATCGGTGTTAAAGAGCAAGGTGAAGCTGGGTGCGGATGCTTCGGTCGCTGCTGGTCCCGTGGGCCGGGCTACGAGCGCGGAAACCGATGTTGCCCTGAAAGCGGAGATCCTTTCCTGGTCACGGAATCGTGGCGTATTTGCCGGTATCTCGTTGGAAGGTTCGACCATGCGGTCGGATGATGGTGCAAATAAGAGTCTGTATGGCCAGGAGCTGACGGCAACGCAGATTGTCCGGGAAGGGGCGGTCAAGCCTCCGCCGGCAGCCGCGCCTCTCTTGGCGCTGTTGAACAGGGTTAGCCCCAGGCACGCTCACTAATTTCTCATAAATCACGATGTTGAAAAGGGAGGGCCAGACCCTCCCTTTACCTTTTGCTGATACGGCCAGTGCCAACGCCGCCGACCTTACCCCGCTATATCTCGACAAGAATTCAAGAATGGGAGTTCGAGCTACCAGTGGTTAAACCGTAAAAACAAGAGTAGTGCATGTGTTAGTTCATGTTATATAAGCTATTTATTTGATTTAAAGGTCTATACATGATACATATTTAAACCAATACAGGTACCCAGTTTAGTTATGTCTGATAACGTATATTCTGTATAGTGCCGCGTGTAGCTGCCAAATAGGAATGTCACCCCTCTGCCAAATAGAAATGTCCATTTGGGATGGGTTGGGTGACGATGAGCGAACGCGATCTGCAACGGATCGAAGTCTTAACTGAAGTTCTTGCTGGGCGACGTACCGTCGCTTCCGCAGCAACAGTGTTGGAAATTAGTCCGCGGCAGACGCGCCGGTTGTTGAACCGCTATCAAGATGGTGGCGGAAGCGCTTTGATCCATCAGGCGCGAGGCCGGAAGTCGAATCACCGGCTACAAGATGGAATTCGTGAGTATGCGCTTGAGCTGGTCCGACGCCATTATCGCGATTTCGGCCCGAGCCTGGCTACCGAAGCGCTGCAGGAACGGCACGGGCTTAAGGTAGGCCGTGAGACCGTACGTAAGTGGATGGTCGAAGATGGGTTGTGGCTATCGCGCAAACAACGGCGAAGCTTTCATCAGCCTCGTCTGCGACGTGAGCATTATGGCGAACTGATCCAGATCGACGGCAGCGAACATCGCTGGTTCGAAGATCGCGCTAAGCCTTGCACATTGCTGGTCTTCATCGATGATGCCACGGGCAAGCTGATGCAGCTACGTTTCGTTCCCAGCGAAAGCACAGACTCTTACTTCCAGGCACTGCATGGCTATCTGCAGAGCCATGGCTGTCCTGTTGCTTTTTATTCCGATAAGCACTCTGTTTTTCGAATGAATCGAGATGCAAAGGGTGGTCAAGGCATGACTCAGTTCGGCAGCGCACTGGCAGAGTTGAACATCGAAATCCTCTGTGCAAATTCCAGCCAAGCCAAGGGACGCGTCGAACGAGCCAACCGCACGTTGCAAGACCGGTTAGTCAAGGAGTTGCGTCTTGCAGACATCTCCAGCATCGACGCCGGCAACGAGTTCCTGCATGGCTTTGTGGAACGATTCAACGCGAAGTTTGCCATTGAGCCTGCCCGATCGGAGAACTTACATCGTCCACTCAACCTCGCTCCGAATCGACTGAAGGATATCCTCTGTTATCGCGAGCAGCGATATGTCGGCGCACAGTTGACCTTCCACTACGACCGCAAGCAGATCATCCTGGATCGCAACGATATCTCAGAGAGCCTGGCTGGCAAATACGTTGAACTTTACGACTACTTCGACAGGCCTCTGGAAGTGCGATGGAAAGGGGTCTCTCTTCCCTACCGTGTGTTCAGCAAGGATCAGCGAGTCAACCACACAGCCATCGTCGAAAACAAACGGCTGGGGCATGCTCTAGCCTTAGTCAAGGCACAGCAAGATCTCAGACTTGCTCCGAAGGTAATGACTAATAGCGAGAAGACTGGCTATCGTAAGAGAGTGCGCAAAGTACCCGGCACGAAGGAAATGCTGAAAGTACATCCGGCGCAAACAGCGGCGGAAAATACCAATGTGATAGATAGTGCGGCCGTACGCTAACGCTGTAACCAGGGTGAAGGCATTCGAGGCAGTGGAAGGCCCTGTACTTCATGGTGGTGAGCATAACTACCCTTCGCTCTTGCTCCGTCGGCGCGCGGCTGCATGCTCGATTGCCGCTCCTGTTATGACACCTACTGCTGTAGCTGGCAGTACATAAATCAGCACATAAGGCCACAGGGTTCTCGGTATGCCGAATAATTCTACGCATACTGCGGGGATACCCCACCACAGTGTCGTAGAACCTAATCGCTGGGCAAATGTTTTTTTCGGCTTCAGCGGCTGAATTTGTCCAGATACTTGGTTAGTTGCCATAGACAAACCTCG
>DATAQW010000061.1:0-37496 GCA_036264445.1 Pseudacidobacterium sp. | reverse complement strand
CGAAACGTCGAGCTGGCCATTCCTGAGATCAAGCGCATCGGCCGTTGCTTCCAACACCTTCGGCCCACCCGTGTGCATGATCCACGATCCGATATCACTGCGTGTTAGACTCTGGCTCGCAAGAAAGGCATCCACATCACGTCCCAGGTTTTCACGGACGACCGCAGGGACGTCCGGTGAAAGCACAATATTGAAGCCCCGCTCAGAGACCTTCCATCCCATCACATCCTGTGTTTCCGGATAAAAAACCTGACGGCTTGCCACGATCCTCGGCCCTGGAAGCTCCACTTTTTCGCCGGCAATCAGTACAGCCGCCGCGCCGTCGCCAAATAGTCCGGAGGAAATGAGATTCGCTACAGAAATGTCATCGCGCTGCCAGGTAAGCGAGCACAGTTCGACAGAAAGCAATACAGCAATCTGATCTGGATAAGCACGCACATAATCAGCCGCGCGGGCCAGTCCGGCAGCGCCCGCCACGCAGCCCAGTCCAAATATCGGGTTCCGCTTGATATTCCGTGAAAGCCCCATACGGTTTACTAGTTTCGCATCAATGGACGGACTGGCAATTCCAGTAACAGAGACAAAGAAGATGGAGTTGATCTGCTCACGAGTTATTCCTGCTATTTTCAGGGCGCAGTCAATCGCTCGCTCGCCCAACTCCTCGGCGACTTCAATCCAGACGTCATTTGTCTTGCCCCAGGTATCGAGATCGCGATATTCCTCAAGCTTGCGCGAGAAATAACGGCCGTCTACTCCGGTACGAAGATGCAGGCGTTCTAGTATTCGTCCCTTGTCGGTGTCGCTGCCCCAATATTCCTGGAGCGCGGTAACTACTTGTTGCTGTGTGAAATAGTAAGGAGGATATGCCGTCGCGGTGCTCAGAATTCGCATGGAGTGTGGGGCCCTCATTCATAATCAGAATAGATACAGAAAGCGACTATGTCTTCCCATAAATGTATCGATTCTGTCACTTTGAGCGGCAAATAATCGAGATAAATCCTCAAATTTTTGCAGCTCGGCCCACAAGCTGCAAGGTATCCTGCCAGAAACGCTTGGATGAATGCACCGCGTCCATGACTTGTTGCAACGCGGCCACGAAGTGCTCCAGGCTTGCTTCGCTTGCATTCAATGGCGGAGCAGCTTTAAGCACCATAAAGTTATTGCCACATATCTGTGTCAGAATCCCATGCTCGCGATAGAGCCGCATCACTATAACCTGCCCGAACATTGCCGGGTGAATGCGCCGGAATGTTTCATACGACAACCGCAAGCCGGGCGACTGGGGCGCGCCAAACAATATCCCATTAAAAAATCCCAGACCCCGCACGCAGGACACCATCTCATATCCGGCAAGCGCGTCTCTCAATTGCTCGCGAAATACTTCCCCCACATGCAGCGCGCGATCGCCAAGCCCCTCGCTTTCCAGAACATCGATCGTGCTCAATCCTGCCCGCATTGCAAGTGCGTTCTCGCTATAAGTGGATGCGTGCACAAGTGCCTTGCGCAATGAAGAATACACGCTGTTATAAATACTGTCAGTCATCAACACCGCGCCTACCGGAATGAGTCCACCGCTGAGCGCCTTGGCTAGAATCACCATGTCGGGATCAAGCGTGTAGTGGTGGGCCGCAAGAAATCTACCGGTACGATAAAGCCCGGTCTGCACTTCGTCCAGCACAAAGAGCGTTCCATGCTTTCTGCACAGCGCCTGCGCCTGTTCAAGATATCCCTCCGGCGGCAGAACGATACCACCTTCACCCTGAATGGGCTCAAGAAAAAGTGCGGCATACTGGCGCGTCGCAAGGGAAGCTTCAAGCGCTTTGAGATCGCCGAAATCAACAAACGTAACATTCGGTAGCGGAGAGCCAAACCCCTCAGACCAGAAACGATGATCCATGAGCGAGAGCGAGCCGCACGTCAATCCATGAAATGCATTTCTGGCAGCGAGCAAGCCGTCACGGCCCGTAGTGGCGCGCGAAAATTTGATTGCGGTTTCTACGCCTTCACTGCCTGAACTTGTGAAAAAGACTTTGCTCAACCTTCCGCCGGCGCGCGAACTGAGTTTCTCCGCAAGCTCTCCAGCGCTCACAGACACATGGCTTTGCAGCATCGTAGGGCCGCAGCTTTCCAACTCTCTGCGGACAGCTTCCACGATTCGTGGATGATTGTGTCCGGCATTGTAGACACAATATCCGGAAAGAAAATCCAGGATCACTCGTCCGTCACGCGTGCGCAGCTCTTCGTCTTGGCAAACCTCATACTCAGCATTCATGCCTAACAAGTTCAGCAAACGTACCCATTGAGGATTGACGTGCTCTGTGTAGGCCGCATGCGACGTCTCCCTTGTAGTTTCCACACCAGCTACCTCTTTTCCTGAAATGTCGTATCATGCACTGGCCGCGTTCTATTTTAAGCCTGTATGTTCGTGCAGCGAAAAGACGGGGTCTTAATTGTAAAGCTTTTATCGTAAAAGTCTCGTATTCTGCCTGCTTTTCAGAACCATACTCTTCTTCTGTCCATACGATGGCCTTCATCAGTCCTGAGTTGCAACCATGCTCGACCACAACCTTGTCGTCAGTTCTGTGAGGAGAGGCCTACATTAGGGGTGTTCCCAGATGATATGGTGCAATCAGCAGTGAAAGTAATGAGCGAAGCCGTACGTAAACCCCGAACCAGATACTGGATCCTTTTCGCAGCCCTGAGCCTTCTGGCGATTGCACTCGTCCTGCCTCCGCTCATTAATATGAACCGCTATCAACGCCAGATTGCGGACGCTATCAGTCGTGGACTTGGCCGCCCGGTCCATCTGTCGTCTGTTACGCTGCGCCTGCTGCCCCGTCCCGATCTCGAACTCAGCAATTTTGTGGTGGAGGAAGATCCGGCATTCGGAGCAGAACCGGCATTGCGCGCGCCCAGCGTGGACGCGGCCATTCGTATCAGTTCGCTCTGGAGGGGACGGCTCGAAATTGGACGCATCAGCCTCGACCAGCCCAGCGTCAATCTGGTGCGCAACTCCGAAGGGCACTGGAATCTCGGAACTATCTTGCTGCAAGCCTCGCACATTCCCAACGCACCGACAACGCAACGCCGCGCCAGCCAGTCCCCTCGCTTCCCCTATATTGAAGCCAGTAATGCGCGCGTAAACTTCAAGATCGGCGCAGAAAAGAAGCCGTTTTCCTTCCTGAATGCGGACTTTGCGATGTGGCTCGCCGAGCCCGACGAATGGCGCATTCGCCTGGAGGCGCAGCCAGTCCGCACTGATCTTGATCTCGGCTTGTCCGACACCGGCACAATGCGCGTGGAAGGTTCGTTGAAACGCGCTGCGGAACTCGGCGCAATGCCGATCAACCTGCATGCTGAGTGGTCAAACGCGCCGCTAGGGCAGATCAGCCGCCTGCTTTTCGGCATCGAGTCCGGATGGCGAGCGAATCTGGAAGTAACTGGCGACGTCACTGGCAGTGTCTTTGAGCCTCAATTCAAAACACGCATTCGCATCGCTGGAATGCACCGTCAGGAATTTTCTCCAATTGAACCCTTCAATGTGGACGCAACCTGCCAGGGCGGCTACCAGCAGCCTTCGCATTCCATCACAGATCTGACCTGCTTCTGGCCCATTGACGCCGGCCATCTATTACTGACCGGCAATATCCCGGACATAGAGCATCCAGTGCCCGCGCTTCAACTTCGCATCCAGAACGTACCCGCAACCTTTGGACTAGCAGCACTGCGTCTCACTCGCAATGGATTTGCTGGATCCGCGCAGGTCACTGGAAGGATGCAAGGCACATTGGACTACCGCAAACAGCTCACAGGCAACCTCACAGTAAATGGTCTGTCTATTCGAACCCCTGAAATGAATGTCCCGCTGCTCGTTCCTGTCGTACACATCGTTGCAGACGGAAACGCCGCACCAACATCGCCTAGAACCAGAAAAAAACAGCTTGCCCTATCAGCTTCTACTCTTCTGCGTATTGAAAACACGAGCCTCTCTCTCGGGGGAGCCACGCCCCTTACAATAGCTGGCAGCTTCACCCCATCAGCATTCACTCTGCACTTCAACGGCAACGCATCCATCACAGACCTGCGGCCCGTTGCTATTGGCGTCGGCTTGCTGCCAAATGTTATTTCCCCGCTTACCCCGCAAGGAGAAGCGGAAATGGACCTGACAGTTCGCAGTCCCTGGCTGCCTCAGGTAAGCGCTTCTGATGGCCCCACCTCAACGACAACCACAGAGGGCACGCTGCGGCTGAAAAACGCAGAATTCCGCGCCGGTTTTCTCTCAGGCCCCGTTGAGATTACTTCCGCGCAGGCAGCTTTTTCTCCTGAGCAGATCATCTGGGAGCCGGTTACTGCCGTCTTTCAGAAAATTCCTGTCACCCTCTCGGCAACGATGCCTGTGCATTGTTCAGATCAGGCATGCGTGTACGAATTCTCGCTTACGACTCCAGACCTTGATGCAGCAGTGCTGCAATCCGCGTTGCTCGGTGCAGATGAACACAATGAGCTGCTACAGCTTCTCGCCCGCCTTGACCGCAACAAGCCTCAATGGCCCGTGCTCAACGGGACAGTACATGTCTCCACATTCGCGCTTGGCCCGCTTGCGATTCATGATGCGAGCAGTCAGCTTCGCATCGAAGGGCGCACAATCCAGTTTCTTTCTATCGATGGCCATACGTTGAACGGCACTGTTCACGCCACCGGAACAATGGACGCATCCGGCAGTACGCCGCACTACAGCTTCGATGCGCAACTGACGCACGCCAATGCGATCGCCGTTTCCAACCTCTGGCACGGCCAGCACGCATCCGGCACAGTGAGCGTGAATACACAGCTTGAAATGTCGGGCTATTCTGCGGATGACCTGTCGCGTTCTGCGCAAGGCACATTTAGTTGGGACTGGACACAGGGCGCGCTCACCGACGGTCCCGACGAGCTAACGCGTTTCGATCACTGGAAAGCCGATGGCGCAGTCAAGAATGCCAAGCTTGTACTGGATCGGTCGCAGGTAACAAAAGGAGCGACGAAAAGTGGCGTTGCCGGTACTATTTCCTTTGACAGAAAGCTGAATCTGACAGTTACAGATCTAACAGAACAGGCGCAGGCGTCCCGCAAACCATCTCAATCAAATTGAATCCCGTGAATTGTCATTCTGACGACCGAAGGAAGGAAGGAAGGAAGGAAGGAAGAATCTCAACGATGCGCAATTGAGATTCTCCGAAGCTTACACAGCCTACCCTCTTGCGGCTGCCTCTAGAACCCTCTTTTCCTTGTTGTTGACAAAGTTCTCAGCCGAACGCAGCACACGATCACGAGCATATGCGGCATCATGCCATCCGCGAATTTCGACGCGTTTCCCCTCAAGATCTTTGTAAATGGAGAAAAAATGCGTAATTTCCTTAAGCATGTGCGGATAAATCTCTGAGTAGTTCCACACATCCTTGTAACGCGGATTGTTCTTGCCCACGGCAAGGACCTTCTCATCCAGAACGCCCTGATCCATCATTTCGAGCAGACCAATAGGGCGCACCTGCATCACGCACCCAGGAAAGCTGGGCGCATCCACCAGCACCAGCACATCCAGCGGGTCGCCATCATCGCTCAGGGTCGAAGGAATAAAGCCGTAGTCGCCCGGATAATGCACCGGCGAATACAGGTTGCGGTCAAGCCGAAAAACATGCAATTGCTTGTCATACTCATATTTGTTAATGCCCTCAAAGGGGATCTCGATAACGCCGTTGATCACTTCGGGCGACTTGTCGCCAATCGGTAATTCCAGATAGTTAACCATTCAACTCCAGTGTACGCAATTGATGTAAAACTTGTACGAATCGGCTGCCCGGATTAGCACAATTTATAATTGGGAATAATGAAAGCCTATGTTTATGTGACGCTCAAACAGACTGTGCTCGACCCGCAGGGACAGACCATCCAGAATGCACTTAAGAAGATGCAGTACAAAGGCGTAATGGACGTCCGTCAGGGGAAATATTTCGTCCTCGACCTCGACGGCTCTCTCGATGCCACTGCCGCCAAGGCGGAAGTAGAACGCATCGCAAAAGATGTTCTCACCAACCCGGTGATCGAAGAGTTCAGCTACAAGCTGGAAGACGGCAAGTAAATTATCCTCAAAATTTGCCGTACTGAGCGAAGCCGAATCGAAGGAGTTGCGTTTCTTCGAACAGCCATGAAAGCTTCGCATAACAGGTCGAGCAACTCCCATACCGTAAAATCTGAATCATGTGCGGCATCGTCGGCTACGTCGGCTCAAAAGAAGTCGTTCCAGTCATCATCGAAGGCCTGCGCCGCCTGGAATATCGCGGCTATGACTCTGCAGGCATTGCCGTAGGCGGCAGCGGCGACGGTCTTCAGCTCCGCCGCGCTCCCGGCAAACTGCGCAAACTTGAAGAAGTCCTGCGCGACCGCCCCGTCCAGGGCACCTTCGGCATAGGACATACCCGCTGGGCCACGCATGGCCGTCCCACAGAAGAAAATGCCCACCCGCATCGCGACTGCACCGGACGCATCGTCGTCGTCCACAACGGCATTGTCGAAAACTATCTTGCACTCAAGCATGAATTAATTGCCGAAGGCCATAAATTCGTAACTGAAACAGATACAGAAATCATCGCCCATTTAATCGAACAGGAGCAGGCATCCGCAGCTCTCTCAGGCAAGAACATGGTGCTTGAAGAAGCAGTGCGCCGCGCTGTCCGCCGTCTTACCGGGGCTTTCGCCATCGTCGTCATCTCCGCCGATGAGCCGAATAAGATCGTAGCTGCGCGCTTCGGCCCTCCTGCTGTCATCGGCCTGGGCGAAGGCGAATACTTCGTCGCTTCCGATGTCCCTGGCATTCTGCACCACACGCGCAATCTCTACTTCCTCGCTGACGGAGACATGGCCGTGCTTACGCCCTCGGGCGTTCATCTCACAGACTTTGCAGGCAACGTCATCGAGCGCCCGGTGCAGCGCATCCAATGGGATCCGATTCAGGCGGAAAAGGGCGGCTACAAGCACTTCATGCTCAAGGAAATCTTCGAGCAGCCGCGAGCTATCCGCGACACCACTCTGGGCCGTATCTCGCTCGATACCGGCAAGGTCTTTCTCGCCGAAATGAAGATCAAGGACGAGGAGTTCCGCCAGGCCACCCGAATCAACATCGCCGCCTGCGGAACAAGCTGGCACGCCGCGACCGGGGGCAAGTTCATGATCGAGCGCCTGGCGCGCGTTCCGGTTGAAGTGGATTACGCCAGCGAATACCGCTATCGCGACCCTATCGCTGATCTCAACGCGCTTGGCCTGCTGATTACGCAATCCGGCGAGACCGCCGACACCCTCGCCGCGCAGCGCGAGATGATCGCCAAAGGATCGAAGACCATCGCCATCTGCAACGTTGTCGGCGCGATGATTACGCGCGAGGCCCATGGGGTGATCTACACGCACGCCGGCCCGGAAATCGGTGTTGCGTCAACAAAGGCATTCACGGCACAACTGGTCGCGCTCTTTCTCTTTGCGGTGCATCTGGCGCAGGCACGCCAGACCATCTCAGAAGCAGAAAGCCGCACATTGCTTGAGGAACTCACGTTACTCCCAGGCAAAGTCGAAGAAATCCTGCGCACTGCAGACAGCGAATGCGAGCAGCTCGCCCGCACTTATTCCTCAGCCTCAGATTTTCTTTTCCTCGGACGCGGCATCCACTACCCGATCGCGCTCGAAGGCGCGCTCAAGCTCAAGGAAATCTCCTACATCCACGCCGAAGGCTATCCGGCGGGCGAGATGAAGCATGGGCCCAACGCTCTGATCGACGAAAAGCTTCCTGTCGTAGTGCTGGCAACGCAGGACAAAAATAACCGCGACTCAAGGCTTCGCTACGAAAAGACACTCTCCAATATTCAGGAAGTTACTGCTCGCTCCGGCAAGGTCATAGCAATCGCCGTAAAAGATGACGAAGAGATCACGCAGGTTGCCGACCATGTCCTCTACGTGCCCCACGCTCCGGAACTGCTGCTGCCAGTGCTCGATGTGATTCCGCTGCAACTGCTTGCCTATCACATCGCAGTACGTCGCGGCTGCGATGTTGACCAGCCGCGAAATCTGGCCAAATCCGTGACCGTGGAATAATCTAAATCCCGCCACCGAAGGTATTGTTGTGTTCTGTGTGATCTGGCCACAACTCGCCGTAATCCAATACAACAGTAATACTGAACGACTTTCTATTTCCTTTGTTATTCAGCAGATATTCCCCGCCGCCTAGTTGAAGTCCCTTTACCTTGCGGACGCGATTGATATAGAACCGCATCGGTCTCCAAACCTGGTAGTAAAACTTCCAGCCGGCATTGTCACGGCGGCCTACAACCAGGGCCTGGGGTGGAAGCTTGCGGTTGCGACAACTATCGATGGTGTCCTGCGTTGGTATGGCATAGTAACGGAAGTGGCTTAAGAAGCCTTCTTCCCGCATCAGAGTCTTATTGGTCACGTCGGCCTGCGCATTGGCGACTTTGGTCATTTGCGCGCTGTAATTGACAAACTGGTTTACTGGGACGCCTCCGGGAGCAGATGGATCAAAGAAACCGAATTGGGTGCGATTGAGAGCAGGCGCTCCTGAATTTCCCCCAACAGCATTTTCAGCAGCTGCAAAGCGGTTCTGGAGACGGAAAAGCCGTAGGTTGATCTTGGTTTCGCGGTTTGCCCACCTCTGGTCAGCATTCACTCCATTTACGTCAATAACATTCGTATGCGAAGCATAAGGAGAAGCAGCCGGGCCACTCACTTCCACCGTGCAGCCATTTTGGGTCGCCGTCATGGCATAAGCAACGGCAAACGGGTCCGTGCTGTGTGCGGGCAGCTTGACTCCGCGCGCTGTTCCGCCTTCGTAAGGAATCAGATATACGGGAAGATCAGCAGCGCCATTGTACTGGTCGAGTTGAACGGTGATCTGCGCGGCGCTGAAATCGAAGTAATCTTTGTGATCCCGCGGCTGTAACTTGGTAAAGTTTGCGGTGAGCAGCGGCGCTGTCAGGCTGACAGCGGTTTTGGCCGTGCCTCCAGAAAGCTTCTGCGTCGGCGCGAATCCTGCCGCAGTAATCTCTTGACCGACTGTAGTGCCGCTTACAGTGGCCTGTACGGAACCTCCCTGGACGCTCATTGCATATTTTGCAAGAAATGCCTCTACATCGGTTTCAAATGCGTTTCGATAGTTTGCCATTTCCGTTCACCAAGGCACAGACGTGCAAGTTAAAAAGTGCAGAAATTATAAAACAGCATGGTTTCGCGCCTGTCAATTCAGTGCAGTTCCGTTGATGCCCTGACCACTTGTTGTTTGCGACAATGAATTATCTGCAATATGTTGGATGCAGCAATAATTTCCAGGGAAGTGAGCGCGAATCTTGGCCAGACAGCTTTTTACAGCACGGCTCCAGCAGAAACTACTGCTCTCAGACCCAGCACAGTGTTTTCATCTTGAATTCACCATTGACGAACTCGATCAGTTTGATTTCACTCCGGGCCAGTTCATCTCCTGTGTTGCTGTCGACCAAAACGGCAAGACCCAGACGCGCGCTTACTCTGTCGCGTCGGCTCCGCGTGCTAACCAGCTTGATCTGTGCGTAAACCGCGTCGAAGGCGGATTCTTCTCGAACCTGTTGTGCGACCTTGAACCCGGACAGACCGTTCAGTTTCATGGCCCGCATGGCCTGTTCACGCTGCGTCAGCCGTTAACGGATTCCATCTTCATCGCCACAGGAACCGGTATCGCGCCCATGCGCGGATTCATCGAATGGCTCTTCCCGGAAAACGGCGAAGATCGAAGTCAGGGCCGCCCGATCTGGCTTGTCTATGGTACGCGCTATCCAACCGAAATCTATTACCAGAAGTATTTCGAAAAGGTTGCCGCCGAACGCCACAACTTTCGCTATCTGTCGTCACTCAGCCGTCCGAAAGACGAATGGGAAGGACTGCGCGGTTATGTACAGGAGCACGTCGCCCGAATTGTGAACGAGCGCGCCAGCCAAAACCACTCCGGCCCAATAGTCACAGCGGCTGAGCCCGGCGGATTCGATGTCCACGCATACATCTGCGGATTGAACGACATGGTCTCAGCCAATCGCGACAAGCTCATGGAGCTTGGATGGCAGAAAAAGCAGGTCGTCTTCGAGCGGTACGACTGAACCCTAACATCCGGCATTCAAAATCATCCTGAGCGAAGCGCCGAAGGACCTGCTTTTTATCTCACGCAGGCGAAAACTTTAACTCCAATAACTCCGGTCCAGCGTACGGTACTGAATCGCCTCAGCGATATGCGGCACGGTAATCGATGCCGTGCCCTCAAGATCAGCAATCGTCCGCGCAACCTTCAGGATCCGGTCATGGGCACGCGCCGTCAGCCCTTGCTGCTGCATGGCGCGTTCCAGCAACCGCTCTGCATCCGGTCCCAGCTCACAGTGGGAACGAATCTGCCGTGTCGTCATCTGCGCATTGGAATAGATTCTTTCTTTGGCCTTGCCAAAGCGCTCACGCTGGCTCTCGCGCGCTTTAAGCACCCGTGCGCGAATCGCCGCAGAACTTTCGCTCGCTGCTCCAGCGCGCAGTTCGCGATACTGCACCGCCGGCACCTCAATGTGAATATCAATACGGTCAAGCAGCGGCCCTGAGACTTTTGAAACGTAGCGCTGAATCATTGGAGGCGTACACGAGCACTCGCGCGACCTATCATTGAAGTATCCGCAAGGGCAGGGATTCATCGCTGCAGCCAACATGAACGCCGAAGGAAACGTGAGCGACATCGAAGCACGCGCAATCACCACCTGGCGGTCTTCCAGCGGCTGCCGCATCACTTCTAACACATTACGCGGAAATTCCGGCAGCTCATCCAAAAAGAGCACTCCATTATGCGAAAGCGACACTTCGCCCGGACGCGGCATTGCTCCGCCGCCAATCAATCCTGCGTCAGAAATCGTGTGATGCGGCGCGCGAAAAGGCCGCTGTGTGACCAGTCCGGCATCGGCATCCAGCACCCCGGCAACCGAGTGAATCTTTGTCGTCTCCAGCGCCTCTTCAAACGTCAGCGGAGCGAGAATCGAAGGCAGCCTCTTGGCAAGCATCGTCTTGCCCGAACCGGGCGGTCCGATCATCAGGATGTTGTGTCCACCTGCAGCTGAAACTTCCAACGCGCGCTTCGCGGTCTGCTGCCCCCGAACATCCGCATAATCTAAATGAAAATGCTGCAACTCCCCCAGCATCTCGGCTGCCTGCATGCGGAACGGCTGCGCATGAATGCCGCCGTTTGCCGCGGCGTTCAGCAACTCACGCGCCTGGTTCAGCGTATCAACGGGATAGACATTTACTCCCTCCACCACTCCTGCTTCACGCGCGTTTGCTTTGGGAAGAATCAGATTGCGAATGCCTCGACCACGCGCGGCAACAGCAATCGGCAGAATGCCGGGAACAGCGCGCAGCGCACCATCAAGTCCTAACTCGCCTACCAGAAGAAAATCCGCCAGATCGCGCAACTGCAATGCTCCATAAGCGCCGAGAATGCCGATGGCCATCGGCAGATCAAAGCCCGAACCTTCTTTCTTGATATCCGCAGGAGCAAGGTTGATGGTGATATGCGTCGAAGGCACATCGAACCCGGAGTTCTTGATTGCAGCGCGAACGCGATCGCGACTTTCGCGTACTGCGGCATCAGGCAGACCAACTGTATGAAAGTGGTCCTCGTTTGTCTTGATCCCTGAATAATCAACTTCGACATCGATAATATTGGCGTCGATGCCGTACACAGCGGCGCTTAAGGCCTTAAAAAGCATAGGAATTTTTCAAGTGAAATTGGCTGGAGTATAGCATCGCGCCAAACACGCATAAACAAAACCCATCCATTCGCCTCGTCAACAGGCAAACTTTAGACACATTGCATGTCACGGTAGTTCATGTTGTCTATGATGTTTAACATCCAGCGCAAGCCACGCATATCATCAAGCGACTACAATAAAGTCTCGTGAAGACGAGTCTGTTTGATCTTTTTAAAGTTGGTGTAGGCCCTTCCAGTTCGCACACCATGGGCCCCATGCGAGCCGCTCGGCGCTTTGTTTTGTCCCTCGAAAAATCGGGCCAGTTCAACCGCGCCGCGCATGTCCGCGCTGAGTTGTTCGGTTCACTCGCCCTTACCGGACAGGGTCACGGAACAGACCGCGCTGTGTTGCTCGGCCTCTCCGGCGAGGAGCCGTCAACAATCGACCCCGAAACTATCGAAGCGAAACTCCAGCAGATTCGATCCAGCAACCGGATTTCGCTTGCAGGAAAGAAAGTCATTTCTTTCCGTGAAGCATCCGACCTTATCTTTCACCGCGACCAGATGTACCCAGAAGGCGCGCAAACACAGCATCCGAACGGCATGCGCTTCTCCGCCCTCGCCGATGAAGGAAGCGTGCTCGCAAGCGAAGTCTTCTTTTCCATCGGCGGAGGCTTCATCGTCTCCGATGCGGAAGGAGCAGGCGACCCGTCTGTCATGACAACCGCGCCACTCCCATATCCGTTCAAGAATGCGGAAGAACTGCTTCAGATGGCCTCTGCAAAGCAACTCAGTATTTGGGATCTGATGTTCGAAAACGAATCCTCTCTGCATTCCCGCGAAGAAGTCCGCTCCGGCATTCTTCACATTTGGAATGTGATGCAAGGCTGCGTTGATCGTGGCATGACCACCGAGGGCATTCTTCCCGGTGGATTAAATGTGCGGCGCCGCGCTCCAGGTCTTGCAGCGCGTTTGCGCGAGAAAGGCTCGGTCGATCCGCTGGCTCCGATCGACTGGGTTACCGTTTACGCCATGGCCGTGAATGAAGAAAATGCCGCCGGAGGCCGCGTCGTCACCGCTCCCACAAACGGCGCGGCGGGCGTCGTTCCCGCGGTTGCACGCTATTATCGCGATTTCACTCCAGGCGCAGACGAAGAAGGGGTCCTGCGCTATTTCCTCACTTCTGCGGCCATTGGCATTCTCTACAAAGAAAATGCATCGATCAGCGGTGCTGAAGTCGGCTGCCAGGGTGAGGTAGGCGTAGCCTGCTCCATGGCCGCAGGCGGACTAGTGGCAGCGATGAACGGCACCAATGGCCAGATCGAACATGCTGCGGAAATCGCGATGGAGCACAACCTGGGAATGACATGTGACCCTATCGGCGGCCTCGTGCAGATTCCATGCATCGAGCGCAATGCAATGGGAGCAGTCAAGGCCGTCCACGCCTGCCGCATCGCCCTCAACGAATCTGAACAGCACAAAGTTTCACTCGATCAGGTGATTAAAACGATGTACACCACCGGACTAGACATGCAATCCCGCTACAAAGAAACATCTCTCGCCGGGTTAGCTTTAAATGTCATCGAGTGCTAAAGCCGCCCGTAACAAACCACACATTCATACTCCAGACGAACACATCCGTCTCTCTCGTGCCTAATAAATAGCTCCGCAATCGCCGAGCGCATTGCTGCATAATGCGGATGACCCTCTGAAGGCATATACGAGGACGAAAGAATGCGTCCTTCCAATCCTTCAAGCGTCAGTGGTTGCGCATTTGCAAACACTGCCTCCTTCATGACTGAGGGAGCAAAGAAGTCCTTTATTTTTTCTGGCGAAAGATGTTTGCTCTGTACCGTCTCGTAATCAGTGCCAAACTCGCGTAGAAGCTGTTCATATCCTTCATGGAAAGCATCGACGCCTGTGCGGCGATGATTGTAAACCACCGCGCACCTGCCCTGCGGACGCAGCACTCGATCAAACTCAGATCGTGTGCGCTTGAGATCAAACCAATGCATCGCCTGTCCAACAGTAATCAGGTTCACTGAATGCGCAGGCAATCCCGTCGCTTCAGCCGTGCCGGAAACACACTTGAGTTTCGGAAACTGCTCCGTCAGGGCTGAACAAGCAGCGCGCATCCCATCATTCGGCTCTATAGCCGTTACGGTATATCCACGAGCAAGAAAGATTTCCGCCAGCAAACCAGTTCCTGCGGCAACATCGGCGATGAACGAGTTCACGGTTAACCCACACGCCGATTGCAGCAAGTCCACAATCGCATCAGGATATCGAGGCCGAAACTGCCGGTAGCTCTCAACCCGACCACTAAATCGCTCTGTCGTCTCGATCACAGCGCCTCTATCGCTCCACCGCCAAAGCTACAGAATTCCCTCCGCCCAGGCAGAGCGCTGCCACGCCGCGATGGACATCGCGACGGATCATCTCGTAGATCAGCGTCACCAGAACGCGTGCACCGCTTGCGCCAATGGGATGGCCAATCGCAACAGCGCCGCCATTCACATTCACCTTCTCAAACGGAATGCCCAGTTCGCGCGTTACTGCAATCGCCTGCACCGCAAAAGCTTCGTTCAGCTCAAGCAGATCCACACTGTCCGCCGTCCATCCAGCCTTTGTCAGGACCTTCTGCACACCAGTCACCGGCGCCATCATCACCCATTGCGGATCAACCCCACTTGTAGCCTGTGCGCGAATATGAACCATCGGCTTCAGTCCCAGCAGCTTCGCCTTCGCCGCCGACATCACCACCAAAGCTGCTGCCGCATCATTCACACCCGGAGCATTTCCCGCCGTCACTGTTCCATCTTTCTTGAACGCAGGCTTGAGAGCGCGCAGCGCTTCAATGCTCGCGTCCTCGCGAATCGACTCATCGCGTTCGAAAAGCGTCGCAGCCTGTCCCTTCTTCTTTGCGGGAATCTCGATCGGAACCACCTGCGAACTAAAGCGGCATTCTTTCCAAGCGGCAGCAGCTTTGCGATGCGAGTTCAACGCATATTCATCCTGCTCTTCGCGCGTGATCTTGTACTTCTCTGCAACATTCTCCGCCGTCTGGCCCATGTGATAGTTGTTGAACGCGTCCCATAATCCATCGTGAACCATGGAGTCGACAGCCGTCGCGTTGCCCATGCGGAACCCGCTGCGCCCCTGTGGCAGCAGATACGGTGCATTCGTCATCGACTCCATACCGCCCGCAACGACAATCTCCGAATTGCCCGTCTGGATCGCCTGAGCGGCCAGTGCAACTGCCTTCAACCCTGAGCCGCAAACTTTGTTGATTGTTAGCGCAGCAACAGAAGAAGCCAACCCTCCATGCAGTGCCGCCTGCCGTGCAGGATTCTGCCCCAGCCCCGCAGAAACAACGTTGCCCATGATGCACTCGTCAATCTGCGCCGGATCGAGCTTCGCGCGCATCACCGCTTCCCGCACAGCAATCGCACCCAACTGTGTCGCAGTAATATCGGATAGCGACCCCTGAAATTTTCCAACAGGAGTACGAACACCAGAAACAATCACTACATCTTCCATTGCAAATAACTCCCTACTTCCATTAGATGGCAAACGGATGAAGATAGCAGCTGGAAATGCAAGAATCAAATCATGCAGGACGCATCCGCAACAGGAACGCAACCAAAGCCGGGCATCGCGCCATGGTGGCATACCGCGCTTCTCATCGCTCCGATCCTGGGCTTTTCACTTCTCGGCAGTCTACGCCCAGCGCATCATGCATTCAGCCATCATCACGTTCTGCAATATTTCATCACGCTCGTCTGGGAGTGGATACTGGCTGCATTCGTCATCTGGGGCATTCACATGCGTCGCATACCCTTGCGGCAACTACTAGGCGAGCGTCGCCCATCATGGCGCGACTGGAGAGATGACTTCCTGATTGCGGCAGCATTCTGGATTGCTGCGTCCATCGTGCTCGCGGTGATCGGAACTGCTCTGAAGCTCGCGCATTTCTCCATGCCGCAGAAAACGCTGACACAGCTTGCTCCGCAAAATGCTCTCGAATTTACGCTTTGGATTCTCCTCAGCATCTCGGCAGGCTTCTGCGAAGAGCTCACGTTTCGCGGCTATCTGCTGCAGCAGTTCACAAGCATCGGCAACAAGCTCTGGCTCGGCGTGTTCGCTTCTTCATTGCTCTTCGGCCTCGCGCATGGATACGAAGGAGCAAGCGGCATAATCGCAATTACAGCCTACGGCGCAATGTTCTGTTTACTCGCGATATATCGCCGCAGCCTGCGCGCAGGAATGATCGCGCATGCGTGGCACGACATCTTTTCCGGAGCCGCATTGATGCTTCTTCGCCACGCTCACTTGTTCTGACTTCGCACACTTTCGTCATCCTGCGACTCTGAATGACACATGAATCGATTTCGCCCATCATTTTTTTCTTGACACTCGTTGGCCAGAACTCTATACATTCGTTAACTGCGGCAAAGTAATGCTGCAGTACTCGAATAGGGAGAATAGACACTATGGCAACGAAAAAGGCAGCCAAGAAGGCAACGAAGAAGGCAGCTAAGAAAACCGCGAAGAAGAAGTAGCTTCGCAGTAGGCAACACATAAGGGGGGCGCGAAAAGCGTCCCCCTTAGTGTTTTTCTGTGACAATAGCAATCAAATGACACGCCGCCGCTGGATCGCTGACACATGGGACGAAGGCACCGCATCGCTGGCAGGCGAGCGGGCGTCGCATCTCATCCGCGTGCTGCGCGCGCAAGCTGGAATGGAGTATGACATCGTTGCTGGAGATCGCGTCTGGCACGCAGTCATCGCTGGAATCACCGGCGACGCCGTCCGCTTCAATCTGGTTGCTGAAGTGGAAGCCGATCCCGCCCTTCCCATCACGCTGCTGTTATCTATCTTCAAATTCGACCGCCTCGAATGGGCCATCGAAAAGGCGACAGAGCTAGGTGTCGAACGAATCGTCCCGGTCATTGCGCGGCGCAGCGAGAAACATCTCGTGGAATCAGCCGAAAAACGTGTCGACCGCTGGAGACGCATCGCCCGCGAATCGGCACAGCAATCGCGCCGATCTGATGTTCCTTTGATTGACGCTGTCCTGCCGCTCAAAACTGCCGCCCGTCAGGCAAATAACGATGTGCGTCTTCTGCTCGCAGAACAGGAACGCTCGACAACCCTGCGCCGGGCGGTTGAAGAAGCTCTGCAAAATTCCGGCGATGAAATGCCGGCCATCCGCATGGCCGTCGGTCCTGAGGGCGGATGGACTGCGGAAGAAGAAGCGCTCTTCGACGCTGAAGGATGGAAACCAGTAAGCCTGGGACCGCGCATCCTGCGGGCTGAAACAGCAGCGATGACAGCTACGGCAGTAGTGGCGGCGCTGCTGGAGTAAACAGTGCGAAGAGTGCAGTTCTCAATCTTTATGTTGTCATCCTGAGCGGAGCCGAAGAGCCTGCTTTTTTGCCAGAGTCAGCACGAACATGGGGTGCCCCATCCTTTTCGCGTTTTTAGCGAATAGGATGGGAAAGCCCGATTGTGATGGGGTAATTTGACTAGGGAAAAATGAAGAACCTACCCGATTCCTGTGCCCTGAGATCCGAGCCCTGTTAGCTGAACATCTCCTTCACCTTGGAAAACAAGCTCCGCGATGTTGGCGTGTTCTCGACAGTAAGCGATTCGGAAAGCTGCCGCAGTAATTCCTTCTGAATTTTGGAAAGCTTCTTCGGCGTCTGCACCACAACTTGCACGATGAGATCACCGCGTCCATGTTCATTCAAATATGGAACGCCCTTGCTGCGAATACGGAATTCCTTGCCGCTTTGCGTGCCTTCAGGAATTTTGAGGATTGTATCGCCCTCAAGCGTAGGAATCACAATCTCATCGCCCAAAGCCAGTTGAGGAAACGAAACCGGAATGACGCAATGCAGATCGTTGCTATCGCGCTCAAAGAAAGCGTGCGGCTTGATGGAAAGCACGATATACAGATCGCCCGAAGGCCCGCCAAACCGGCCCGCATCGCCTTCGCCCTGGTAGCGTATCCTCGTGCCCTCTTCAACGCCTGCCGGAATCGTGACTTCAATCGTGCGGTGGCGTTCAACGCGCCCATCCCCGCGGCATGTGCGGCATGGGTCAGAGATGATGCTGCCTGCCCCACCACAGGCACTGCAGGTACGCGCAATGGAAAAAAAGCCCTGCTGGAAGCGCACTTGTCCGCGGCCCTGGCATTGCTGGCAGGTTGTGGGTCCGCGTCCGCTGGCCGTTCCTGTGCCGTGGCAATCATTGCAGGCTTCCATACGGCGAATCGTTACCTTGACTTCTTTGCCGAAAATGGCATCCTCGAATTCAATCAAGTGGTCGACACGCACATCGCGCCCGCGCTGCGCACGCGAACCGCGGCGATTACCGCCGCCCATGTTGAACATCTCGCCGAAGAAATCGCCGAAGATGTCCCCCAGGTCCTGCATGCCGGCAAAGGGGTCGCCATTCGAGGCGCCGACGCCACTTACACCAGCATGACCATAGCGGTCATACGCCGCGCGCTTCTGCGGATCGGTGAGCACCTGATACGCCTCGCTGCACGCCTTGAATTTTTCTTCTGCTTCCGCGTTGTCCGGATTGCGGTCAGGATGATACTGCATCGCAAGCTTACGATAAGCAGCCTTCAGCTCCTGATCCGAAGCAGTCCGCGTAACACCTAGAACTTCGTAATAATCGGCTTTAATCACGTTTGCTGTACGGCTCATGCTTCTTTCTGCTGCGGATTGCTGACAACACGGACCAGGGCAGGCCGCAGCAGCCGCTCCTTAATGCGGTATCCGCGGCGGACTTCCTCAAATACCTGATGATCGGGCAAATCCGGTCTTTCAACCATCTCCAGGGCCTCATGCACGCGTGGGTCAAATTCTGTCCCAACCGTCTCCACCGGCTGCACATTCAGAGACCTCAGCGCCTCTTCCATCTGTTTCATAATCAACTCGACGCCCATGCGAAGCTGCTCTTCAGAACCCTTCGACTTCAGCGCAAGCTGAAAATTATCAAGCACCGGCAGAAATTGCTCCACCGCTCCGGCAACAGCAAAGTCGCGGAACTCATTGCGCTCTCGCGATTCACGTCTCCGGGCATTCTCAAACTCAGCCTGCAGCCGTGCCAGCCGGTCTACCAGCATGTCGCGTTCGGCCTTAAGGCGGTCGTATTCTTCCTGCGGCACATTGGATGTCACCACAGGCACAATCGGTTCAGCCTGCGCTTCGTCTGACAACTTTTGCTCGTCGATAATTCCCTGTTCTTCCACCATTTTTCTGCTCATACCGAAACCTTCTTGGGGCGCAATCGCGCCGTCACTTGAGAACCGCGTAAATATTCAGATGCTATTGCGGGGGCTGGAAAATCCTGTCCGAAAGCTGCGCAATATAGGAAACAGCATTCATCGTCTCCTGATATCGCATGCGCGTCGTCCCTATCACGGCGACCGCGCCAAAATTGCTCCCCTCAAACCTTGCAGGCGCACCGATCAGCACCATGTCCTGCATCTCAGGAATCGCCTCTTCCAATCCAATCACCACACGCACCGTCTGCTGATGCGCATTTACATAGGCATTCAGCAGTTCCACCATTTGCTGCTTCGCTTCAAGAGCGCGCAGCATCTGTCTCAGCCGTTCGCGATCCATTTCACTGGCCAGCAGGTTCGCTACGCCCTCCATAAAGATCGTCTGCCCGCTTCCTTCCGAATCAAACGCGCCCTTGCGATAAAGTTCGTTGACCGAGCGCATCAGGCGGTCGTACTCATTGCGCTCCTGTTCCATCCGACGCGAGAGCTCTCCACGAATGCGGTCAATCGGCCAGCCATGAAAATTCTCATTCAGAAAACGCGCTGAAACCTCCAGCTCCGTGTGGCTAAGATCGTGATCGAGCGCCAGCACGCGATCCATCACCAATCCGGCTTTCGTGACTACAACCGCAAGCACGCGTCCCGCAGCGAGCCGGGTGAAATGAATGTGTTCGAGCGCATGCATATCAGAAGCCGGAGCCAGGGCGACTCCCACTCCACTTGAAATTAACGCCAGTACATGCGAAGTACGCTCCAGAAACTGCTGGCTGCTATTCACGCCAGCAAAGCTGTCTTCGATCTGGTCGCGACGCTCCTGCGTCAAGGGCATCAAGCGCGCGTAGCCATTCAACTGCTCCACATAGAAGCGGAATGCCTTCGCTGTCGGAATACGTCCTGCCGAAGTGTGAGGCTGATCCACAAGTCCTGCGTTGTCCAGCGATGCCATTACATTGCGGATTGTCGCTGAACTCATGCCATCCTTATCAGCAAACTGGCGGGCGATGGCCTGCGACGCCACCGGTTCCCCGCTGGCAATGTAGGTCTCGACAATGGCTGTAAGCACCAGCCGCTCACGTGGGCTGATCCGCAATTCGGAAGACATAGCCTCTATGCACCATCTATTCGCCTGAAGCCGCTTAGATGGTCTTCTCCCTTTTAATTTTAATGCATTCTATCTTCAGTTCAGCATCGCATTGATTTCCCGTGCCTTGCCAGCAAAAAAAACAAACGGCGCAGCCGAAGCTGCGCCATTTCGGATAAAACACTCCACTTATGCCCGAGACAGATACGCGCCCTCAGCCGTATCCACACGGATTTTCTCGCCTTCATTGATAAATGGAGGCACCTGCACCACCAACCCTGTTTCCGTCTTTGCAGGCTTCGTCACCGATGAGGCGGTAGCCGACTTCAACCCCGGCTCCGTTTCTACTACCGTTAGTTCCACCGTCTGCGGAAGCTCAATACCCACGGCCACGCCATCAAAGAACGAAACTGTAATCTGAAGATTCGGTGTCAGATACTCCACAGCATCGCCGAGTGTATCGTGCTTCAGGTGGGTCTGCTCGTAGTTCTCCGTGTTCATGAAGTAATAGTCATCGCCATCGTTGTAGAGAAACTCCATCGGAATTTCATCCACCACTACTCGGTCAATCGCGTCCGCTGAACGGAATCGGTGCTCAAACATTGCGCCGGAGCGCAGATTGCGCAGCTTGGCCTGGATAAAGGCGCGCAGATTGCCCGGGGTACGGTGCTCCACCGAGAAAACGGCGTGAAGCTCGTTATTGTGCTTAATAATCATGCCCGGACGCATTTGTGTGGCGGGAATCGCCATAAAAACTCCTTGCTGTTTGATTCTGGGATTTTACGGATGACGGCGCTCAGACCGTGCGGGAAAACTCTCCAAAGATAGATTGTAGCGTTTTCCAGGAGTTAGAGCTAGAACCGCAGGCAGGGGCTTCGGCCTTGCAACGGGGACCATCGGCAAAAAGGGCTTTAGCTTTGGTAATTCTCAGATGTGATTGTTGTGCAATGATCCAAGCAACTACACTTTCCCTCGCACCTTAGCCCACCACCATCGCGTGCCCACCAGCAGAAACCGCGCATCGTGGAAAAATTCCGGCGGCTTGCCCTCAAATGCATGTCCGATAAACTGCAGAGCCCACCCAACCAGGAAGAAAGCAAGCGCAGATATCCAGAGCCAATGCACAAACACTGCAACCACTCCCAGCAGCAGCGAAAGCACGATCAATGGGATGCCAAGCGTATGGCACAGTCGATTTACCGGATGCTGATGGCTCCCGAAGTATTGCCGAATCCATTCATCCCAACCACGGCCGCCTAACATGCCGGGAATTGTAGTCCTTAGCAGCCTTAGTTGGCACGCAATCAGATACTCATTACAGGAAAGGGAGAATCACGGACCATGACATACGTCAGATCACGCAAGCGCCCTTCCTCGCCCAATTCAGGACTTCTCCCAATCATCAGCACATCTGCATCCGACTGCCGTGCAATCTCCAGCAGTGCCGCCTTCACGTTGCCGACAGCTACCCTAACCGGAGCATTTAACCCAACCCTCTTCTGCAACTCAGCAATTTCTTCAAATGTCTTCAGCCTTTCTCCGGAATGAAGCTCTTCCTCAAGATCAAGACGGATCGGCAACTCCCGATCCTCAGCCTGAATGGCATGAATGATCGTGAGCTTCGCGCCTACCTCGCTAGCTCGCTCATGGGCAAAGCGAAGCATCCGCTCCGAGTTTTCACCCAGCCCAATCGCGCATAGCCATTCGCGATGTTCTAACGGATGCGGCGTAATCCTCTCCGCATGCGTGCTGGTCAATACGGGGCAATCTGCATCGTTGAGAATTTTGGCCGTAACCGAACCCAGCAACATCCTCCGGAAAAATCCACCCGCATGCGTGGGCATAATGATGAGGCCAAAACCATCCCGCGCAGTCCTGGCAATCTCTGTCGCCGCGTCTCCTGCCCGAACAATCCTGAAATGCTCTCCAACCGGAAACTCGGTGGTCAAAAATGAATTCAGCCTTTCCCGGGCGATTTGCTCATGCTCCTCATTGATCTCCTGCGCGCGCCTTATGTACAACTCAAAACCGTTATAGCTCGCCGGATCGAAGACATGAATCAACGACACTTTGGCACCCGTCAAACCAGCAGCCCTTTTCACAAACGGAGCCATGGCAACACACGATTCTGAAAAATCCACCGGAAAAAGAATGTTGGTTATCTTCCCCACAAACACCTCCTTGCAACAGCATTTGATCCTTTTAGCGCAACTCCAGACTCACAAATCGCAGTAATGCACGGTTATACAAGCTATCACTCAGCATTTACATTATTTACTGTGACAAAAATGACGAAGGTCGATCTGGTAGGCGTAGGACTGAATGCCACCGACACACTCATCCCCCTCTCGCACTATCCCGCGCCCGGCACAAAAGCATCCTTTCGTTCGACAACGACTCTCCCCGGCGGACAAGTTGCCTCCACCGTTGTCGCCTGCCAGCACTGGGGCCTGCGTACACGATATGTAGGCAAGCTAGGCGATGACGAAGCTGCAGCGCTCCATCGCCGCGAGTTCGCTCGCGAAGCAGTTGAAACACAAATCATCACCGTCCCCGAAGCCGCCAGCCTGCAATCTCTGATCCTGCTAGATAACAACGGGGAACGCACAGTTCTCAACCGTCGCGACGAACGCCTCGCCTTGCGACCCAACGATCTCAATCGTGAATGGATCGTCAACGCGCGCGCCCTACATGTCGACGGATACGACACCGCCACGGCAACCCTCGCAGCTCAATGGGCGCGCGAAGCCGGAGTCCCTGTCATCGCAGATCTCGACGAACTATATCCCGGAGTAGAAGCGCTCATTGAGAACATCGACTACCTGATCGTGAGCCGCGACTTCCCCTCCCGCCTCGTGGAAGAGGACAACCTGGAACTGGCGCTCCGTCAGATACATCACCGTTACAAGTGCCGTCTCACTGCCGCCACATTAGGAGAAAATGGTGTACTCGCATGGGACGGACAGCAGTTCCACTACACGCCCGCCTTTAACGTCCCTGTAGTCGACACCACTGGCGCAGGAGACATCTTCCACGCCGGATTCATCTACGGACTGCTACAGGAATGGCCGCTCGACCGCCAATTGGACTTCGCCTGTGCCGCAGCAGCGTTAAATTGCACAGCCATCGGGGCCAGAGGCGGGATTCAGCGCGTCAAAGCCATCGAAAACCTGATAGCAAACGGCACGAAACATCCATCCGTATACCAACCGCACGAACTCTCGTCCTGAGCAAAACGGAATGTGCAAGAGTGTTCCACACTTTGCGCAGCAAATGGTGGGGAACCGCGATGAACTTCCATTTACTAACATCCCAATCCGAAACCACCACCCTCGTTTTGCACACACACAACTCATTCCCCCCTGCCACAACCTGCTAAGGTGAAATCCAGATGGGCCGCATCCGCATCCTCTCCGACCAGGTTGCCAACCAGATTGCCGCCGGCGAGGTGGTCGACCGCCCTGCGTCTGTCGTAAAGGAACTGCTCGAAAACGCGCTTGACGCCGGAGCCACGCGCATTCGCCTAGAAGTAGAAGCCGGAGGACGCAAACTCATCCGCATCGCTGACAACGGCCACGGCATGGGCCGCGATGATGCCTTACTCGCCTTCGAGCGTCACGCAACTTCAAAAATCCGCTCCAGCGACGATTTGCTTTCGATCATAACCTTGGGATTTCGCGGCGAAGCCCTGCCATCCATCGCATCCGTCTCGCGGCTTGAAATGGAAACTCGCCACGCTGATGAACCATCCGGCACGCGCATCGAAATTGTCGGCGGCAAAGTCATGCGTGTTGAAGATGCAGGCGTGCCCCAGGGAACTACCTTCATCATCCGCGATTTATTTTTCAATACTCCCGCGCGGAGGAAATTTCTCAAATCCGAGACAACGGAACTTTCTCATGTAACCGCGTTGGTTACACATTACGCCCTCGCTCATCCTGACAAGCATTTCGAGCTACACTCGGCTACACACGCGCTACTGATCGCGCCGCCCGTAAGAAAAGCTGAGGAGCGCATCTTCCAGATATTCGGAAAGGAGACTCTTGACCAGCTTCTATCTACAGCAGCCGAACGTCCCTTCGATCGCTCCGGGCTTCCGGAACCACCGCCCTGGAAACGCGACGAAGACTATCGGCCTCCGGATCCGGGCTTCCTGCGCATCAGTGGATTCATCTCAAAACCGGAACTGCAAAAACTCAACCGCAACTCCATCTACATCTTCGTCAACCGCCGCCTCATCCGCGACCGGCTCATTCTGCACGCGATCAGCGAAGCTTACCGCAACATCATTCCACCGACATCGTTTCCGGTGACTCTGCTTTTTCTGGAAATGCCCGCGCATGAGGTCGACGTAAACGTGCATCCGGCAAAAACTGAGGTCCGTTTCCGCCAGCAGTCTCTTGTCCATGACTTCGTCCGCGACAGCATCCGCAACACACTTATTCACTCGCGACCAGCCGCAGGATTTCTCGCCGCCCTCAGCGCCAACCCGCACGCCACGCCATCGCTGTTGCCCAGCATTTCGCCTCTACCCGGAGAACCGGAGCCGCCACAATCCGACCCTCCTATCAGCGCAAAAGAAGCAATCCCATTCACGCTTTCACCTCCCGAGCTGCCTCCGCTAGAAGTCCATCTGCCTTTCGCAGAAGCAACCGGCGCAGTGCCCAAAGTTCAACATGATTGTGAAACCGTGAGTTCCCCGAATCTTGAAAGCGGAGTCTCCGGAAGGCGCGATGTTCGCATTCAGGGGTGGGAAGAGATGTGGGATGGTGAAAATATTCCCACTCTAAACTCACTGGCCTCACTCAAGCCATTAGGACAGCTGCGCGAGTCCTTCATCCTGGCCGTGAATGACGAAGGGCTCTGGATCATCGACCAGCACGTCGCGCACGAGCGCATCCTGTTTGAAAAAACTCTGCGCGAGCGCGAAGTCGAACGGGTACACCGTCAGCGCTTGCTGATGCCGCTGCTCATCGAGTTGCAACCGCACCAGATGGTCCTCTTCGCTCGCATCGCTGAAGAACTGGAACGCAATGGCTTTGAAGCCGAGCCTTTCGGCCCGCGCACCGTCGCCGTAAAAGCAGCGCCCTCAGGCCTTGAAGGCAAGGAACTTGAACGCACCCTGGTCGAAGTCCTGGAGCAGTCCGAACGCGAGACGCAATCACAAAACCTCGAAACACTGCGCACCCGCATCGCTGCCTCCATCGCCTGTCATTCAGCCATCAAAATCAACATGCCGCTCGACCCACAGCGCATGGAATGGATGCTCGCCGAACTCGCCAAAACTAACCATCCGACCACCTGTCCTCATGGCCGCCCCATCGTATTGCGGTATTCTTGGAAAGACATCCAGCGCGCCTTTCATCGCATTTAGGCCCGCTTTACCAAGAAGGATTCTTTGACAACAGAGCAGTTACAGGCAGCGCGCGTCGAAAAATGGCGCCAGAAGGCAAACGCCGTTCTCACCCTTGAGGACGCAGCGACATGGATCGAGTCCACCGGGGTCTGCCCATTTCTTCCACGCAGAGCGCAGTTTCCGGTACCTGCGCCGTCATTCGCAGAAGCCGTCCTGGGCCAGACCAATCCCACTCCCGCTCCGGCGACGATCCACGACGCATTTTCACTGGCTATCCGGCTCATCAACTCCGGCGGAGCCATCCCTCTGAATCTGCTTGGCTCTGTTTCCGAACAAGCTGATTTCCTCGTCTCGCCGGAGGCACTGCCGTACATTTTTTCTTTGCGCGGCGACCGCAACTGGAAACGTGGCCCCGGCGGCAAGACTTCTCAACTCGCCATCGATGTCTGGAAACTGCTCCATCGCGCAGGCGCGCTCACCTTATCAGAACTACAGGAAAACCTGGGCGGCGGAGTCAGCGAATCAGCTGTGCATCGCGCTCTCACCGAATTGTGGAGCGCTTTATACGTCATACCCGTCTACGCGGAAGGCGAGTCCACTTCATGGTCGCTCTTCGAACTGCAGCATCAGAAAGCTGCGCATGTTGGCGGAGGAATGGCGCAAGCCACCGCTCTCTCAGCGTTGATCTCCCTCTACCTCGATACCGTCATCGCTGCGACAACGGATGACGTCGAGACATTTCTCTCGCCGCTAGCGCCGCGTTCGCGCATCCGCGAAATAGCACGCGGTCTGCTGGCCATGCGCCAGTTGAGCACCCTGTCACTCGGCACACAATCTTTGCTCTTCATTACCGGTGGCCTTCCCGAATTTCCAACCGTGGAAACAGTGGCTGAAGCTGAAGCGTCGTCAGAGCTGCCAGCAAAATTCGCCGTTCCAGTCGCCGAAGAACGCCCACGACAACCAAGACAGCCACGCAAGCCCTTTACGCCAAGACCTCCGCGAAGAGAACCGCGCGAATCACGCCCATTTAGAAAAGAGGGCGGCTTCGATAGAAAAAAATCATTCGCCGCACGCGAAGATCGCCCGTTTCAGAAACGAAAGCCTTTCGGCGATCGTGACAATAGACAGGAACGCCCCGAACGCGGGGAACGCAGAGAATGGAAACCGCGCCAGGAACGCACCGGCGAGTCACGCCCATTCAGAAAAGAAGGCAGTTTCGATAGAAAAAAATCATTCGCCGCACGCGAAGATCGCCCCTTTCAGAAGCGAAAGCCATTCGGTGATCGTGACAATAGACAGGAACGCCCCGAACGTGGAGAACGCAGGGAATGGAAACCGCGCCAGGAACGCACCGGCGAGTCACGCCCATTCAGAAAAGAAGGCAGCTTCGATAGAAAAAAATCATTCGCCGCACGCGAAGATCGCCCCTTTCAGAAACAGAAGCCTTTCGGCAATCGTGACAATAGACAGGAGCGCCCCGAACGCGGAGAACGCAGAGAATGGAAACCGCGCCAGGAAAGCACTGGCGAATCACGCCCATTCAGAAAAGAAGGCGGCTTCGATAGAAAGAAATCATTCGCCGCACGTGAAGATCGCCCGTTTCAGAAACAGAAGCCTTTTGCTAGAAAAGAGCGCTCAGAGCGTAGTGCATTTCCGCGCAGTGAACGCGAAAAGCGACCTGAAGGTGCTCGCGAGAGAAAGCCTTTTTCAAAACCACGTGGTGAATTCAAGCCAAAATCCGGACCAAAGAAAACCGGAACGAGATATGGCTCAAAGACAGGACCAAAATTCGGAACGCCAAAACCAGGGAAGAAGTTTTCACCGCGTCCAGGCAATAAGCCGCCATACAAGAAGCGTGATAGGCGAAAGGATGACTCCGGAGAATGAGCCAGGAACGTTGCTCTCTCATCATCGCCATCGACGGCCCCGCAGGTGCAGGCAAGAGCACTGTTGCAGCCCGTTTAGCGGCGCGTTTCCGTCTGCTGAATCTCGAGACCGGGGCCATGTACCGCGCCTTCGCGTTAAAGGCTCTCGAACAGCACATCGATCCATCCAACGACGCAGCACTGGAACAGCTGGCTGCAAGCACCAAAATTATGCTCGAGCCAACTTCTTCGGGCAATCGTGTTCTGCTCGACGGGATCGACGTTACCGGTCGCATCCGCCAGCGCGAAGTCACGCAGGCGGCATCACAGGTGAGTGTGCATCCGGCAATCCGCCGCTGGATGGTCGATCTTCAGCGAGAATTAGGCATGAAGGGCGGAATCGTCATGGAAGGCCGCGACATCGGCACCGTAGTCTTCCCCCACGCCGACATCAAAATCTTCCTCGATGCCTCGCCGGAAGCTCGCAGTGAACGCCGCTATGTTCAAACAGGAAACGCAGGTTCGCAGGAAACAATCCTGAGGGAAATTCGCGAGCGCGACGAGCGCGACCGCACGCGGACAGAGTCTCCGCTGAAACCCGCAGATGACGCAACAGTCATTGATTCCACCAACCTGACTCTGGATGAGGTTGTCTCCAGAATCGAAGCACTGATCACTGCACGTCTGGCTGTACGTGTATAACACCTTCAGCGCATGCCAGGTGCCTCACACTATTACCTCGCGCAATTCGAGGTCATAGTGTCGGACTATCCTGTTCGCGCGAAGCGGACGCAAAGCTCCTCAAGACGTCTGCAGAATCACGACCCTTGCTCACAACAATCGCGATTTTTTGTTCATCGTAAAAACAACCTACTGCTCGGTTGGCTGCTCGTTGGCATCCTTCGGTGCATGCAAACGTTTTGGCACAGCAGGGGGAGCCGGAGGTTTCGGCACAGCGGGGGGCGCCACTGCCTCACCTGGCCCACCCTTTCGCAGCTCAATATTGCCATGGTTCGTCGTCAGTTCCAGTCGCGGACCACCTTTGCCCACTTGTCCCTCAGCCGATCTGCGACTATTAGAGCTGTTCACGCTGATTGGAAAATCGGTATTCAGGTCGCCATCGGCATTCGATGCTGTTACAGCAAAGTTCGCATTATCGGGAACCGTAACTGAAATATTCCCCGTCCGGTTCGTGACCTGAATATTGCCCAATGGCACTGCGGCCGTCACAGTAACGTCGCCGTTGTTGTTTTCAACGTGAGCATCGCCAGTAAGCTGCGACAGATCGATGTTCTTCGACCGCGTAATCACGCGCACCGGACCAACCGGCTGAGTTATGCTGAGATCGCCCGAATCCATCGTCATCTCGCCCAGCAGCCTCGGAATGGCAAGATCCGTGCGGCTGGAATGAAAATGCAACCCCGAATTCGCCTGCTCAACATGCGTATCGCCAAAAAACTCACCATCCAGCGTCACATTGCCTTTAATTTCAGAGAGCGTCACGTCGCTCACATGACCATCGAGTACCACGTCACCCGCAATCTGGTGCGCTGAGAAATCTCCATGGTCCATCCGCGCATGAACATTCGCGCCCATGCTGTCGAATTTCACGTCGCCATGGCCGGCCGTCACATCAGAAGTGCCTTTCAGTCCCTCGATTGTCACGTCGCCGTGCCCCGCATTCACCACGGAGGTTACGCCCGCAGGCAATTCCACCGTAAGATCGACACGGGCATTGTTGCGGCCCTCCACACTCAACACAGCGTTCGATCCGGAATTGATAATCTTCGGCTTCACCGCATCGAAGGTCTTCTGCGCATCATCATCAGACGTCGAATGCACCACCTGATGCGCCTTTACATGCATCTGGTTGTCGGTAGAGGCTGTGACGGTCACATCACCGCGCGGATTCTGTATCTGGACAGTCGCATTGGGAGCGATGGTCTCATTCTGCTCGGCATCGTTGTCGTGCTCTTCGCCCATCATCGACCAGAAGTCGTCACCGTCATTATGAAATTGATCGCTCAGAGGTCCCCAGACACGCGAAGCATGCGTGCCCCACCCGGCAAGCAGAATCAACACGATGATGAATCCAAAACCACCCACTGACCGTCGTCCAGCATATGGATTATTGCGGTCAAGAAAATATTCGATCAGCAGAATCAGCCCGACGCCGATCAGCAGCATCGGCCACCACTGCGCATACCAGTTCCAGAAACGCGGCGCGCTCAACCGCCCCGTTTCCATCATCAAGGCGACTATGCCGACCATCAGCAGGATCACTGGGCCCGCAATGGAAGGCCGCCTGTAATAGCGCCAGTAGAATCTCTGCGCATGCGCTGCCTGCTTCTGCGCGCGCGCCCAGTCTTTCCATTGCTGCCGCGTATCGCGAGGACTGTACGGCGGAGGTGAAGCTGCCATAGTCTACCTCTCCTCCCCGGAATTGCTTCCGTGCTCGATCGAACTGTCTCCCGAAGGGACTAGAGCTGTCGACCCCGAAGCCGAACCAGCCGGTGTAGCGGGAGGATAACCCGCATAAGGTGGATACGCTGGCGGCTCAGCATTCGCCAGTGCCGCGCGCTGCGCCAGTTTCAGCACGCCCAGCACAATCAGATAGAGCGGCCAGCTCTTCCCAAATTGCAGAATATGCCACTGATCCAGAAGGGCGGTCACCCCAAAGGTGAGCACCATCGCGGGTCCGGTTATGCGTTGAAGAAAAATGTACTGGTTCATTGCGCACCTCCGGCGGGGGGAGGCGGCGGTGTTTCCCGCATCCGTCGCACCAACAGCCAGATTCCAACCACAATCACAATGATTGGCCACCCATGCCCAATCCAGTCGCGGCGGAAGATCCCTAGCGTGCTGAAAAGGAACAGCATGCCAACAACAATCAGCACAATCGCCCCCACCGGTTCAGGACGCCGCCCGAAATGTCCCGGCATATCTGGAGGAACAGGAGGCACAGGAGGAACTGGCGGCACAGGTTCATACCCATATGCAGATGGCGGAGGCGGCGGGGGCGCAGCATATGACGCCTGCGCAGTGCCAGGCGTCGTTGCCGCTCCCGCGGGAGGATAAGGCCGGTTCGGAATCCCAATCTTCTGGGCCAGCTCATTCAATCCGAAAGGATCAGGCAGCGGCAGCCCATCACGCCGCGCTTTGGCGGTTTGGTTCGCATCGAAGACCTGATACAAAACCCAGGCAGCAATAAAGATGCCGAACACTCCATGCTCGTCCGTAATGCCGATCAGCACTACAAACACCAGCACATGAATCAGCGCTTTAATGAACTGGCCGTTGTACATGGCGCCCACTCCGGGAATAAACCCGAGAAGGGCAGCCAGTCCGGGATTCGGCACATCTGGCTCCGGCGAAACAGTACCCGGAGCAACAAAACCTGCTGAGGTGGAACCGGCAGCTGCTCCGCCGATGCCGAGCTTCGCCGCAAGGCAGTTTTCGCAATAGATCACGCCCGAAATCGAGCGCACGCATTGAGAGCAAAGCGGCTTGCCGCAATTCTGGCAGTATGCCGCAACCGGTGTCTCAGGATGGTTCGCGCAGTTCATGCCAAGCTCCTTTCCGCTTGGTCTGCTTCTTCACTTCTTACAACCAATTCATTTACCTCTAGATTTTTTTTACGTGCAGCGTTTCCAGCCTCGTCAGAATTCGGATTGTCATCTCGACCAGAGCGCGGGTACACCAGAGCCGGATGCCCTGGGTTCGCGAACCTAACCTGGGGTGGTTCGCTTCGATAGTCACCAAAACCATTCAGGCCCAGCCCGCTCTCCACGCTCGCCAGAACAGTCTTCCCCTGTAACACCTCTTGCGGAACAATCATGTTGCGCGGCGGCTGCACCTTGCCGCCGTTCTTATGTGGCTGCTTGTCATCCTTTTGCGGCTGCTCTTTCTGCTGCTGTTCAGACTCAGCATCGCGGCGAAGCTCACGCACCTTTGATTCCACCTCATAAACAAGCCGAAGACTTTCGTAGTAGCTCACCATCTGCTTCTTCGCGCCGTAAAACTGCCGCGCAACCGTCATCTGCAATGCAGAAGGCTTCAGGTCGGCAAAATGCAACGTATTCAGATGCACGCCTACCAGGTTCAGCGTCAGCGCAATCGAGAAGAAGGCCATCGCCACCGTCATCAGCAGCCGCGAATCGCGGAAAGCGCGGCGCACTGCAGCTTGAGAAATGTGCGGAGCGATCGACTGCGCTCCGCCGCCTGCCACTGCAAGCTGCGGCACCGTTGCGCCGCTCGTGCGTCCAAGAATCTTCGTGACCATATCTGCCGGAGCCACAGGCTCTTCATGCAGAAACTGCATCCACTCCTGCCCGCGCTTTGTCTGCGCCAGCATTTCGCCGCAGACCGGGCAATCCTTGCCGTGGGCTGTAAAAACAGCCTGGTCCTTAGCTTTCAGAGTGCCATCAAGAGCATCTGCCAGCAGGGCTTCCCACTCTTCGCAATCGAGCGGGCCCTCCATGTTCTGCCGGAATGGATTATGCTCAGACATCTAAACCACCTGCCTTCCATTACGCTCGAGAAGTCGCGCCAGTTCCGCCCGTCCGCGGCTGATACGTGACTTCACGGTCCCTTCAGGAATACGTAAAACCTGCGCGATCTCTTTGTAGTCCATGTCCTGCAAGTCGCGCAGTATCACTGCTTCGCGCAGTTCAGGCGAGACTCGCGTCAACGCCTGCTGCACCATTTTTTCTAATTCTTTCTTGGCCGCCTGCTCATGCGGAGTAGGCCGCGGATCAGAGAGCCGGTCAGACAGCGGTCCAGCCTGTTGCTGCTCCTCGCCGTCCCATCCCGCATCCATCGAATCCGTAACACGCTGCTGTTTCGTACGCCGGAAATGATCGACCAGCAAATTACGGGTGAGCGTCGTGATCCATGTCTGAAAGCTGCCCCTGGCAAGGTCAAACGTGGCCAGGTTACCGTAAATCTTCAGGAAGACTTCCTGCGTCAGGTCTTCGGCGTCATGCGCTGAACCGGTAAAGCGATAGCAGAGGGAATAGACGCGGCGATGATGCGCCTTTACCAGCTCTGTCCATGCCAGCGAATCACCGTCGAGGCACCGCTGTACTACCACTTGCCAGTCCGCTTCCAAATGCCTCTCCCCGACTCTCTCGTGCAGACGGTGTACGCCACTTGCAGTTCCAGCACCCTGGGGGCCCTTCCATGGCTCCATAGACTTCGGCCGTGTCGCCACGTCAGTCCTGATTCCAGTCCTTGCGGCGCCCCATCCATTCCACGTTATGGTGCCGGCTGCGCTCATGCAACAGAATACGCAGTTGTGCCGTAATCGGTTCCGTTTGACGTGAAATGAGTTATCGTGCTGGATTCGAGCAGTGGTAATGCATCCAACTTTTTAGAGAATTGTGGGATATCGTTCACCTGCATCAAGAGAATTTGGCCTCTGGAAGCCTATCCTGACATGTCAAAGACAGCGAAAATACCTCGCGGGGCTGGTGTTCTTAGCGCCTTGGCGGTAGATTTTTTCTTTTGGATGGCTTGCGAACCTCAAAAGAGAATAATCATCGTAACTTTCTCATTCCAAAACACATCCAGTCAAAACCATGATGCCGGAAATTACCCTCAATTTCGATAAAATAGGTAGACTGGATGCCCTCACATTCGTCCACGAAGTGGACTGACGTGGGGTGGTTTGTGGAGAGAGCACCAGATATGCCGACAGCAAAAAGACAACCAAAGTTCTTATGGCATTCGTCGAAACCTCTTGTATAAAACAAGAGGCACTTTTCAGGAACCCGGCACGCTTAACAATGAAGTGGTCACGCACGCTCACAATTCTCTGGATCGCAGCAATTTCTGCCCTTTATGCGGCCCATTTCCTGCATTTGCGTGCCGATTTCCCCAATTTCTCCCCCTGGATGGACTACTCCAAATACACCGACGAAGGCTGGTACGGAAGCGGCGCCATCCGCTACTTTCTGACCGGAAACTGGCGTGTTCCAGGCGACTTCAACCCCGCCGTAGCCCTCCCTGTCTGGCCCGTTCTTGAAGGCGTGGCCTTCCGCTTCACAGGCGTCAGCATTGTTGCCGCGCGCATTCTCGTTTTATTTATTTTTGCCGGAAACATGCTGCTCACCTATGCGCTCATGCGCACACGGCAGAAGCAGTGGGTAGCATTACTGGCAGCAACACTGATTGCGAGCAGCGCATTTCTTTACGCCTTCAGCCGCCTCGCCATTCTTGAGCCGCTACTCATCTTCTGGATGCTGCTCTCCTGGCTGCTCATCCTGCAACTGCCAAAAGCGCAGAACGCTGCATCGCGATATTGTTTGCTCATCTGCGTGGGATTGCTGCTGTGCCTCGAAATTCTCACCAAGACCACCGCCATCTTTTTAGTGCCTGCAACCCTCTACCTCCTCTGGCATGCCGAACAATATCGTTTTCGGGACTTTGCAAAATCCACATCTGTAGCCGCCATCTCTGCTGCGGTTCCATGGAGTCTTTATTACTTCCTCATCGTCCGCCCGCGCTATCTCGCTGACTATCACTACCTCTTCGCCGCCAACAAATGGGACCAGCCCACAACCCTCTTCGGATGGCTCGGAGCATTCTGGTATGCCCTCCATGGCACGCTCTGGATCGATAAACCGCTCGCCATCCTTGCCGCCGCTTTACTGATTCTGTCGCTGTTCTTCCTCCGCGATTTGTGGAGGAGCCCAATTTTTGTCGCATCTCTGCTTGCCGCCTCCGGATACATCTTCTTCACCGGATGGCACAACAACATGCAGCCGCGCTATTACCAGGTCGTAGCCCTCCCTCTGATTCTCGCCGTGTGCGTCGGCACAGAAGCTTTACTGGCTCGCCAGCGCTGGATGGGAGCAGCAGCCCTGGCGGTGATCGTTGCGAGTATCGTGCTGAACCTGCGCCTTGTCGCTCACTTTGTCCGCCATCCTGAATACACTTTCGTCAATGCGGTGCACGGCGTCACCCGCTACATCGACCATCACCCCAACGGCAACCGTCTGCTGCTCTCAGTCAGCGGCGCAAACATTACGCTGATAACGCACCTGCCGACGATTTGCGATGACTTCGGCACCTACGATCTCCCCTATCGCATCTACACCTACCAGCCCGGCTGGTATGCGGCATGGAATGAGCTCGACCCGGGTACGCTCGAAGATCTGAAGACGCAATACTCCTTGTACCGCGTTGCAAAATTCCATGCCTTCGACGATGATGACCGCAACGTTCTGATTCTTTACAAACTGGTTCCACTTCCACCGGAAAAACGAACCTACGACAGAGCCGAAGAAGAGGAAGCCAACGCCGGTAAGTAACGTTGTCATTCGTATTCCGGGAAGTAACGAATCCCCTAAATTGTCATCATGAGCAAAACGCCGTAGGCGTGTAATCGAAGGACCTGCGCTCTCAGGGCAAAGCACGAGCATGGAAATAAGCAAGAGAAAAAGGGCATCCATGAATGGATGCCCTTTGTTGAACGATCAGAAAATGGCTTACGGCAGGTAATACCGGAACGAAGTCCAGACTGCACCGAGGTTGCCCTTCGGGTTATTGCCAACACCAGACCAGCCATAGCGCTCAAAGTAACTGTACTGGAATCCCTGGCGGAAGCGTCCTGCGGGTCCTTTGTAGAAGTCATACCAGTAGCCCAGGGTGTACTCCTGGACGCTCTTCGTCTGGGCGCCGCAGTGTGCGGGGGCCGATGGCTGGTAGCCAACTTGAGGCGCGGTTCCGGGAGCAACCTCGATGCCGCAGCCAGTATTGTTGATCGCATAAGACCCGTAACCAACCGTGCCGTTTGGAGTCTCAAAGTAGCGGCGCATGGTGCCGTCGATGCCAGCGTTAGCGTAGACATCCAAACGAGGCGAAGCGTGGAAGACCGCTGTGCCGAGAGTGGAGTAGCCGTGCAGCAGGGCAAGCTGGCCATCTGGACGGACCGTGGTATCGGGCAAGGTCGAAGAGCCATAGCGGCCTATGCCTTGGCCATACAAGCCACTGAGCCCCACATCGAAGTACTTGCTCGCTGGCACGTAGAAGCTACCACCGATGCCGCCGCCGAGTGTTGAGTCGTTGTACGCGCCAGATCCGGTCGGAACGGTCGTGGAAGTAGCATTTGGATACACGCGGTTGCGGAAGAAGCGCGCGATGCCGAACAGCTCATAGTGTCCCCAGCCGTGCGGCTCTCCAACGATCTTGGCGAGCACATCAGGCGCAAGGTTGTAGGAATACGTCGCGACCGGCGCTGATGAGGATGCTCCCGGAGCGCCCGCCCCATTGTAGAGACCGCCGTTCGTGCCAGCTGCTCCAACCACATAGTTTGTCGCGCAAGCCGCAGTTCCGGTAGCCGAGCAACTTGGAGTCAGGGTCTGCGGATTTTCAATCGAGAAGCCGGCCCAGAACTGCTTGTCAAAGAAGCTCTTCACAATACGCGCGCCGTATTGCCGATCCCATACGAAGCCGACATTATACTGCGAGTCGATCGTCTGCGGCAGTAGCTCCGTCCGGTTGACGATTCCCGTCTTGTTTTGCGTAGCCAGAGACCACATCTGTCCGGCGGTGAAGATAAAGCCGTTATGCGCTTCCGCCTGGGCCCAGAGCTGGCGCTGACGTAGCACGTAGCTGTTGCTCTCGTTGTTGTTCGAGGTAACGCCGGTGCCGAGCCAGTCAGCCTCATAGTAGCCGCGAAGCGCCCAGTTATCGAGTTTGCCTTCAGCCATCATCGCCGCGCGCGACTGACGGCCAGTGCCATAAAACTCGCTCAAATTGGCATTGTTGGCACCCGCGAACGGGATCGAACTGAAAGGAGTGTTGATGTCCGAAGCTGTGGCGCGATTGCGGTACACAGTTTCAGCCGCCAGGAAGCTGCCCGTCGGCGATAGCGTGATGCCCTTGAAGCGAATCGAGTCAGGATTCTCGGTCTGCTTCCTGACCTCCGCCTGCTGCTGCTGCACCGTCGTCACAATTGACTGGGTGTTCGTCTTCAGGTCAGAAACCGAGCCCTGCAAGCTGGCAACAGCTTGACCGTTCTCTGAAACCGCGGCCTGTTGCGACTGGGCGGCCTGTTGCGCCTGTTGCGCTGCCGCCTGAGCCTGCGCTGCTGCCTGCTGCGCCTGCTGCAACTGCTGATCGCGATCAGAAAGCTGCTGCTTCAAAGACTGAATCTGTGAGTTCATCTCCTCACGCAGCGATTCAATCTGTGACTCCACCGACGGCTTTGGAGGGTCCGCTTTCTTCGTCCGGTGGGTCTTGCTGGTGGAAGCGGTCTGCGCATGCCCGGCAACTAGTGCCGATGCAAGCGCCAGGCTTGCCAGCGCTTTTAAATTTGTTTTCATTGGGCCTCTCTTCACAACTTTTTGTTCCGTTCGAACCTGGCATTTCCCATCCGCATCCGTCCCCAGACATTCATAGCTGTGTCTTTCGCACAGAAAACGCTCATCTTAGGACATGCCAGTCCATTCACAGGTTCCCAAGCCAGCGTTACAGCCGAGAGAATAAATTGTTAATAGACTGCAAAAACGCATTGCCGCTTGAGGGTATTACGCAGAAAAAACTCTGCTAAACAACGCTCCAACAGCGACTTGCATCGAAGATAAAAGTATCTCCGCCCCAGATGCAGATCTCGTTGCACGCCGGGGTAAGAGTGTATCCGTCAATCCTTATGTCTATGAATCAGAATCAGTAATCCTTTATTTATGAATCAGAATCAGGGCCAAACTCCACAGAATGCATGGGGCGACCGAATTCGCGCGCTGAAAAACGTGCCCCCGGTTCTGAAGATTCTTTGGGATTCCGGGCCATCTGTAGTCACCTGGGGACTGACTCTGCGGGTTTTTGTTGCGATCATGCCCTGGGCTATTGCCCGGGTGGCTGCATGGATCATCAATGGCGTCGATCATGTCCTGCGCCATCAGGCCCTGCCGGACCACTTCTGGTGGATCGTTGGCTTGGAAGTCGTGCTGGCTGTGGTCAATGGAATCCTGACGCGAACGATCGATTATTTTGACGCCCTGCTGGCCGATCGCTATACACACTACGTAAGCATTGAGGTAATGCGCCAGGCAGCGCAGCTTGATCTGACAACTTACGAAGACCCCGTCTTCTACGATCGGCT